>NZ_JBQTGI010000002.1:22180-575202 GCF_052400645.1 Saccharicrinis sp. GN24d3 | reverse complement strand
TAGGTCGCCGCCCATCTTTGACAAGAGGACAGTTTTCGAAAGAGGACTGTCCTTTTTGCGTTAATCGCGTTTTTTCCACCAGTGCCCTGTCAGGCGCTTCACAACGGAGCTATTTCGCCCTCTTTTTGCGTTTAGGGAGGTATTATTTAAACCAATTGTTTATTTTTGTGTTTAAATCTCAAAAAAACATGCAAATAGTAATTTCTCCCGCTAAATCATTAGACTTTGAAACACCCTTCTCGTATAAAGGATATTCGGAATATAGGTTTATCGAAGAACCCCCTAAATTGGTTAAAAAGCTCAATACCTATAGCGTAAAAAAATTATCCGCACTAATGAATGTAAGTCAAGAGTTAGCGGAGTTGAATTATATGCGATTTAAGGAGTGGCATTATCCGTTTGAACCGGAAAAAGGAAAGCAAGCCTTGTTTGCGTTTAAAGGAGATGTTTATTTAGGTTTGGATGCGTATTCCTTGTCAAATGATGACATAGATTATATTCAAAAAAAGCTATGTATATTATCGGGGCTGTATGGTTTATTGCGACCGTTAGATTTAATTCTTCCGTACAGGTTAGAAATGAGTACAAAGTTACCTGCTGGCAGAAAAAAAGACCTTTATGATTTCTGGGGGAATAAAATAACCCATTTGTTAAAAAAGGACATTCATGAAAATGATCATAAGGTATTAATTAATCTTGCATCGAACGAATATTTTAAATCTATAAAAGTAAAGGAATTAGATGTACCTATTGTAACTCCGGTTTTTAAAGACTTAAAAAACGGTGAATACAAGATGATCAGTTTTTTTGCGAAAAAAGCCCGTGGGTTGATGACGCGATTTATTGTGCAAAACAGAATTGAAGACCCGGAAGAAATAAAAGCCTTTGATTTAGACGGTTATCATTATAATAACCAGCTCTCAAAAGAAAATCAACCGGTATTTACAAGAGATCGTTAGGATATAATAATAAAAATAGTTTCAGATAAAAAGGTGGTTTATTGGTTTTTTAAAATTTTTGCGTACCTTATTAGAAGTGAAAAGAACCTAAATCAAAATTATCTATCATGACGAATATCAATATTATTGAACGATATGGTAACTTATTAAAATCGGAACAATTGGTTACCATGGATGAAAAAATAATGCCTAACACCTTTGTGTTGGAAGCACCTGAACCTTTCCCTGGCTTTTTTAACTATTACAGCGAATCGCCCAAAGATTCGACGCCTTTGTATATATATTTGGTAGTTAATCAGCTTTACACTTTAGAACAAATTACCAGGGCCAGACAAAATATTAAAGCTTATTTTCCATCTGATTTTCATGCAGATGCAGGTACGGTAACCATCTATAATAAAATGTATGATGTAATTAGGATACGTCACCTGGATAAATATGATAAAATAAAAGACCTGCAAACAGCATTTATGGATGAAGGAATTGTATTTAAAAAGAAACCTTCAAAAAAAATTGATACCAAAGGAATCATCAGGTTAAAGAAATTTTTCAGATTAAATAAAATCGAAGAAGGATTATATCTGGATGAAATTGAAAAGGATCACGGTTACATTGCATTACCAAGATTTGTTAAGTGGGCCGAGTTTGAAGAATTAACAAGAAAAGTGAAATACAATTGGTCGGGTAGTTTTTTTGATGCAGCTTTAGGTCATTTTCATAATAATTTTGAGATTGAGGATATGATAAGGATATATAATCCTAAAATAGACAAAGAGCTTCTCCAAAAAGCCAAACAAAAATACTTAGAACAAATCAAGTAAATTTTTCAAAAGCTCCGTATGGGGCTTTTTTTATACAGATTGGTCTAGCCCGAGATATTCCTCAATTATTCGATAAAGAGCGCAAGGTATTGTGATAAAAAGTAAATGCACCTTTTATAGTTCTCGAAATAATGCACTATTAGTGCGAGAAAAATAACTGCTTCACTATTTTAATGTGCTCTCTAGTCACAAAAGTTTATGATGATTCAGGCTAGTGATGTTTATTCTTTTTGTTAATAAGAGGATAAAGTATTTGTTATTGCATTCATTGGTTTAAAGATTATATTTGGATCTGAAAAGAAAACTAAGATAACATAATGAAATTAAATATTTTAATTGCAGCCATGCTGTTTGTAATTTATTGTAACGCATGCAAACAGCCGTATAAAGTGAAGAGTTATAGCGGTGAGAACGTTTCTGTCGATTCAAGCTTTACAGCAGATAGCGCTATGGATTCATTCATCAAACCTTATAAAGAGAACATCGCTGCCAAAATGGATAGAATTATAGGAATAAGCGAAAAGGAATTACAGGCTTATAAACCGGAAAGTGCCCTATCAAATTTTGTTTCAGATGTTATTCAACAAAAAGCGAATGAATTCCTTATTAGTAATAATGCTGATTCATTAAGTTTGCTGACTTTGATGAATGTGAAAGGATTGAGGGCGCCAATTCCTAAGGGTGATATATCAGTAAGGAATATTTTTGAGTTAATGCCATTCGAGAATGAAATTGTAATCCTGGCACTTTCAGGAGACAGCATAGAAGCTTTCTTTGACTACTTAGGAAAAATAAGGGGTGATGGAATTGCTGGAGCTTCAGTAAGATATTCAGGTACTAAAACGATAGAAGTACTCATTGATGGTAAACCGATGGATAGGACCAAGAACTACTTTCTGGCTACATCTGATTATCTGGCTAACGGAGGAGATTATTTTGGAATGATAATGAACCCTATTTATAGGGTGTCAATTAATTGCAATCTGCGCGATGCTATCATTGAAAGAATTGAGCAAAAGAATAGCACGGGCGAAATGATTACTGCAGAAGTTGAAGGAAGAATTATATTCAATTAATAGAACATGGAAAAGGGTAGAAGACAGTTTTTAAAAACTATGGCAATAGGCTCGGCAGCAGGTGTATTTAGCTTTCCGGCTTGCACAGAGCAAGGAGGCCGAACCAAGTTAACTATTCTGCACACAAATGATGTGCACAGCCATATCGATCCTTTTCCGGAGAATCATCCAAAATACGCGGGAAAGGGTGGATATGCAAGACGGTTTGCGCTGATAAAACAAGTACGCCAGCAAGAGGAGCATGTTATATTGTTGGATGCAGGAGATATTTTTCAGGGTACACCCTACTTTAATTATTATAAAGGAGAGCTCGATATTAAATTAATGAGCGATATGGGTTATGATGCAGGTACCATAGGAAACCATGAGTTTGATAATGGCATAGATGATCTGGCTACTCAAATTAAAAAATCAAAATTCCCATTTGTATGTAGTAACTATAAAGTAAGCAGTTCAGCTTTAGAGGGTTTAACAAGTCTCTATAAAATTATAGAAAAAGGCCCCATTAAAATTGGCATAATCGGGTTGGGAATAGAGTTAAGTGGTTTAGTTACACCATTAAACTATAGGGGCGTAGAATATATGGACCCCATTGTAGAAGGTGATAAAGTAGCTAAATTTTTAAAAGAGAAAAGACGGTGTAATCTGGTGATTGCCTTATCGCACCTGGGCTATGAATACAAAGGAGCCATGGTAAGCGATGTTGTTTTAGCTAAACAAACTAATTATATTGATGTTATACTTGGCGGCCATACGCATACTTTTTTAGATAAACCAGTTATCGTTAGTAATATAAAAAAGCAGGATGTTATAATCAATCAGACGGGTTGGGGAGGCATCAACCTGGGACGTTTGGATTTTGTTTTTGATAACTTAAAAAAAACAAAGCAGTTGGCTTACCATACCCAGTTGTAGAATCATTGTTGATAAATAGTATTTATGAAAATCCCAATTGTAGATTTAACATTAGAAAATTTAAAAAAATTAAGACAGCAAAACGACTGGAGCGATCATTTTAAATTAGTGGTTTGGCCCCGCACATTACTATGGTTAGGGCTTAAAGAATTGTTCGCAGATTATAAATCTTTGGATTGGAAGATACACTTTACGCCGGAAAACATGCATAACAACTTTATTTCGATGCATGTAAAAGATGAAAAAGAGGTGTTTAATTTCTATTTTCAGGTACCGCTAGTTGAAAAGCTTTCCTTCAATCTGTATTTAGGAGACAGCACGTATAATTTTTTTGAGATCCATCCCGCTTTGATTGCTATGGGAACAATGAAAAAAGATGAAATAGAAATTCAGGCAACTACCTCTGTTTTACCTCACCTTGTTTTGTCAACTCCCAATAGTAAATATGATAAGGGAACTTTGTGGGAAATCAATGAGGAGAATTACCTGTATTTGGTTAAAAATGATGCCTTAATAAATCTATTAACATCTAATTTTAAGAGATTTATTCCCTCCTTAAAGAAAATTATTGATAGTGAGTGGAATATTTAGCCCGTATAATTCATATATTAAACCCGCATTATGTATTGGAGGTTCGTCATGAGCATTGCAAGTACAATAAAACAAGGCATTACTGAAACGAGGCATAAACTTGTCCCGATTACTTTCGGGAGCATCGTTCTGGTGAGTTGAAGTGATGCAACGAAGTGTCTTGTTTTAAAGTAATTTCAAGGTGTAATAGAATTTCTATGCCTATTGCGGGTTAAACGGATGTGAATGTCCATGAATACGTAGAATTAAGAATAAAAAAAAACTCCGATATCTGGGAACAATCGGAGTCAGTCATATCTTCAAGTAATTTTAATCAACCGGTAATTGCCTTTTAAATGTTTCTTCTAACGATATAATAGTCTCCGTAGATGAAATACCTGTTATGGATTGTAGTTTATCATGTAACATGCGTTTTAAATCTTCGTTGTTTTTGGCATAAATTTTAATGAAGATAGCATACGATCCGGTTGTATAGTGACATTCCGTGATTTGTGGAATTTCGTGTAGCATCTCAACCACTTTATCGAACAAACTTGCCTTTTTTAGAAAAATACCCATAAATGCACAGGTGTGATATCCTATTTTTGCCGGGTTGATAATAAATTCAGAACCCTTGATTACTTCCAAATTCATCAAGCGTTGTATTCGTTGGTGAATGGCTGCACCTGATACTTTACATTCCCTTGCCACTTCCAAAAAAGGAATACGTGCATTTTTTATGATAAGAGATAATATTTTTTTATCTAAACTATCAATTTGTCGGCTATCCATGATTTACTTGTTGGTTATAATTTGTAGTTTTTTAATTGGTTTTTATAATAAATCGGCACTAAATTATAAAACCAACTCCTAATATTCAACAAAAATTGTCATATTTATTAATTTAATATTAATTAATTTCGGATATTGCTTATAAATTATAAGCACTTACAGATGTGCTTCGATACTCCGAGGCAGGTATGCTTCAAAATCAAAGCGTTATCATGTTTGGTTTTGGTTTGCGCAAGTTAGGGGCAGGCATACAACGCAAGTGGATTATTTTTTGAAAAAATATAGGAAATAACAGCTATTCCTCAAATATTTGCTGATTTTGAACCTGTTCAGTGGGAAACTGGAAGACCCTTAGGTCAAATTCGGGGATAACCGCCAAAATGTGGTCAAAAATATCTGCTTGAATAGATTCATAGTTGGCCCATGCCTGATCGTTACTGAAAACATATATCTCTATAGGTAAACCTTTCTCATTGGGTTGCAGGTGGCGAACCAGAAAGGTCATCTTATTGTGTATTTTGGGATGGTGAGTAAGGTAGCTTTCCAAGTATTTTCTGAAAATGCCTAGATTGGTCAGGTTTCTTCCGTTAATAGCGGATGATTCATCAATATCAAACTGCTGATTATATTCTTCCAACTCGGTAAGCTTATCTTCAATGTAACCTTGCAAGAATTTTACCTTCTTAAATTTATCAATCATCTTGGGAGTGCAGAATTTTACCGATTTCATATCGATATTAATGGAACGCTTAATGCGTCTACCTCCCGATTCCTCCATTCCTTTCCAATTAATAAAACTCTCGCTAACCAAGGCGTAAGTTGGAACGGTGGAAATGGTTTTGTCCCAGTTCTGAATTTTTACCGTGTTTAGGGTTATTTCTAATACCGTCCCGTCTGTATTGCGAGACGGCATTACAATCCAGTCGCCCGGCTTAACCATATTGTTGGCCGATAATTGAATACTTGCCACAAAACCAAGAATAGTATCTTTAAAAACCAAAATTAAAACAGCCGCAATAGTTCCAAGTCCAATAAATACCTCAGTGAGCTTTACCCCGAAAATGATAGAAACTATAATTAAAATACCTACCAGAGTTATAACTAGTTGAATGCCCTGAACATACCCTTTAATAGGTCTGTCTTTGCTATAAGGTTGAACGTTGTAAATATCTTGTGTGGCTTTTAAAAACGAATCTACCATCAACAATATAACCACTATAAAATAAGATGAAACGATATTGTTAAGTAGGCTGTAGGCTTGCGGATAGGGCTTGAAAATTAAATCGGTAAACGCGTAAATTACCAATGCGGGAACTATTAATGCAGTTCTGCTAATCAAGTTACGTTTTACATAGAAATCGTCGTATTTCGATTTGGTTTTCGACATAAAGCGTTCTACCGTGTGCACCAAATATTTTTTTGCAAAAAAGTGAGCTGCTTTTGCAAGAAGGATGGCAAGGATAGACAAAAGAGCAACAGTTAAATAACTGATTACTTCATCGCTAAGGCCGGTACGTTGCATCAGGTTATCAAAAGATGATTTTAAACTTTCGACGTCAACCTGTGCTTTAATGATGATATCTGACATTGAGCAGTATTTTTAAATTCAATTATTTGTACATTGTTCAACATACAAAAGTAAAAGTAAAATTGTTCCAACATGAAACAGATTGTATTAATTCTTCTTTTTTTTCTTAACCTGGGTTATTTATCATATGGTCAGTTTCAGGAATATTTTGAGAATGGAAGTTTACGAATTGATTTTATATTAAGTGGGAATGCGAAAGAAACCCATGCTTCGATTTTTGAGTTAAAGAAAGAACCGTATTTTGGAGGTACATTGCTTAAAACGATTGATCAGTTTGAATATGGCGAGTTTAGAATTGTTGTGAAGGATGCAGAAAGTAAGGAAGATATTTATACGCGTGGCTTTTGTTCCTTGCTTGAAGAATGGCAAACAACAGAGGAGGCTGAGTTGGTGGACAAGAGTTTTTTTCAAACACTGACTGTACCATATCCGAGGGATAATATTTTAGTATCCATTGAAAAAAGAACGAGAAACGGGGCGTTTTATGAGTTATTTCACGCAGAGATAAAGCCTAATGATGATGGCGTATCTAAATCTCATCTTGAAAACATCGGCACACATAAATTAATAGATAATGGTTCAAAGGATGAATGTATAGATATTGCATTTATCGGGGACGGCTATACTAAGGACGAGATTGAAAAGTTTCACGACGACATCCTCAGATTGAGCAATTACTTATTTACACAAGCTCCCTTTGATAAATTCCAAAAGAAATTTAATATTTGGGCCGTGGATGCTATTTCGGAAGAATCAGGAGTGACGGATCCGAGAAAAGAAATATGGAAGGATACGGCTTTGCGATCAAGTTTTAATACGTTAAATTCAGATCGATATCTGGCAAGTACAAATACCTTTTTAATCAGGGATTATGCCGCTTTGGTACCATACGATCAGATATATGTTATTGCCAATACCGATAAATATGGGGGAGGTGGAATCTATAATCATTTTTCGCTGACTTCCGTGGATAACCACCGCTCCTTAACGGTTTTTATACATGAGTTTGGACATGCCTTTGCCGGCTTAGGTGATGAGTATTACACTTCGGAAGTGAGTTACAGCGATTATTTTAACCAAGCCATTGAACCATGGCAACCTAATTTAACAACACTAAAAGAATTTGAGGGCAAATGGAAGGATATGATTGATTCTTCAACACCTGTTCCAACGCCTGCCAAAGAAAAATACTTTCGTAAAGTTGGCGTTTTTGAAGGAGGTGGATATGTGGCAAAGGGTGTTTATCGTCCTGCATATGATTGCAGAATGAAATCGAACGAAGCCCGCGCGTTTTGTCCTGTATGTCAGCGTGCCATTGAAAAAATGATTCTGTTTTTAACGGATTAAATTTTACATATTACTGATTAAATAATAAAAAATGCAACATCAGGTAAAAAACAAGAGATACGACGAAATGCTTTACCAGCGATGCGGTAGAAGCGGAATTAAACTGCCGGCAATATCCTTAGGATTATGGCATAACTTTGGCTCGGTAGACGTTTTTGAAAATGGAAAGGCCATTATTTTCGAAGCTTTTGACAAAGGGATTACGCACTTTGATCTGGCCAATAACTACGGTCCTGAACCCGGAAGTGCCGAAGAAAACTTTGGAAAGGTACTGAACAATCACCTGAAAGCTTATCGCGATGAGTTATTGATTTCTACCAAAGCCGGATATTATATGTGGCCTGGCCCATATGGAGAATGGGGTTCACGTAAAAATTTAATTTCCAGCCTGGACCAAAGCTTAAGGCGAATGAAACTGGAGTACGTGGATATTTTCTACTCACATCGTTTTGATCCTGATACACCCTTGGAAGAAACCATGATGGCGCTGGATCATGCTGTAAGACAAGGGAAGGCATTGTATGCGGGTATTTCTAATTATCCGGCGGATAAAACCCGTGAGGCAGAATCCATTTTGCGCGAATTAGGTACGCCTTGTTTGATTCATCAGGCACGGTATAGCATGTTTCAGCGATGGGTTGAAGAGGAGTTGCTGGATGTGGTTGATAAACGAGGTATCGGATTGATTGCCTTTTCGCCTTTGGCACAAGGTTTATTAACCAATAAATACCTGCAGGGCATACCTGAAGGATCACGCATGACACGAAACCTCTTTTTAAAAGAAGAGCATCTGACACCGGAAAAGCTGGAGGTGATAAAGAATCTGAACGAATTGGCCGTTAACCGTGGTCAGTCACTTGCGCAAATGGCGATAGCCTGGTTATTGAAAGATCCAAGAGTAACATCTGTTCTGATAGGAGCGAGTTCCGTCCGTCAACTAAAGGATAGTGTGGAGAGCCTGAAAAATCTGGAATTCAACAGAGACGAATTGGCAAAAATTGAAGATGTTTTAAAAATGTCAGCGCAGATATAAAATACCAATTAGGGACAAAGAGCACAGGGAAACACCAGGTTATTTCTAAGTATACCTTAGTGAACCTGGTGCCTTAGCGGTGTTTGTGATATCAATCCAAATACTTATCTTTTACCATTCTGCTCCGCTTAATCATATCTGCCGACTGCAATATTTTGCGTTTTAAATCTTCGGGATAATTTGGATTGTCCTTAAAAAAGTAATCAATGATTTTTTCCGCTTCAAGGGAACCATAACCCCCCAGCGTATTGTTTAACCATCCAATAGGGAAAAATATATCTCCGGTTTCTTTGATGGTTTCTGTTAAATCAAGTAAAACTTCTAAGTATTTTATCGAATGTTCGTTTCGGTAGGGATGGTGCAAAAAGGAAAGTGCAGTCAGAACCCAATTTTCTTGTTTTCGGTTGGCTTCTGATTGCAGTCCGGTAACAAATTTATCCAAATCGGTATTGTCCGATGAAAACACAGGACTAACAAAAAGCATTTTGTTTTTTAATTCTTCATCTTTGAGTTTGCCCGCATAAGAAATAACAAACTGTTGGTCTAACGTTTTATCTTTCAGTGCGAGGTTTAATACAGCAGCGCTTACATCCCGTTCGGAAAGTGAGGCTCCATATACCTTTTCCCGTTTAATCACCTGTTTGAGTTTCTTTAGACCGGATGGGGTAGCGACTATTTGTGACCATGCATTAAAAAGTAACTTTTTTGTTCCGGTGGATCCTACAATACTGATTTGGTTGAATAGGGTTTGTTCTATGCTATTACCAAGTTCTGTTCTTAATTTTTCGGTGGTAAAACGCCAAAATACATCCACAAGTTGGTTACAGGCTAAAGTCAATATTTGTTCGTTATTTTCGTTGGATACCATAGTCTGTAACATATTTAAGTATCGGGAAGGAGCTATTTCTCCATGCATAAAGTTTTCGAAAAGCTGAACCAACATTGCACCTCTTGCCAACTCATCAGCCAATACATGAATGTTGTTAATGGCATATTCCAACGAGATATCATCCATTAAAAATAAACCATACCCGCCTTCGTTGATGGTGGGAAGTATAAATTCAGGTTGAATGTTTACATCTTCGATAGCGGTTTTAGCCGATAATAATTCAACCTCCTCATTTATTTTTTCCGAAGCATTGATTCTGCAATATTGGATTCTTTGTGGCCATACTTTATTGGTATCTCCATATTCAGGTTGTTGGTTAATAACCAACTGCTTATTTTCAAAGTTGAAATTAATAATGGGGCGACCTGCCGCATAGGTCCATGTATTGCTCCAAAGTTGCAAATCATATTCCGACAAATCATTTAAAATCTCCATTAAATCGTACCAGGTAGCATTCGCATAGCTATAATCCTTCAAATATTTACCCAATCCTTTGCGAAGCTGTTCTTTGCCAGTCAGGTTCTCCAGCTGGTTCATCATAATGGGCGCTTTATGATAGATGATGTTTCCATACATGGAGCCTGCATCGTTCAGATTAACAAGTTTTTGTTGGATGGGGTTGGCGGCAATGGTTCTGTCTACCGAATAAGAGGCGGGAAAGTGGCTGGTTAAAAAGGTGAGCTTGTGATTTAACGCGGGGAACTGTTCTTCCACAATTTTATCGGCCATGAAATTGGCAAACACTTCCTTTTGCCATACCCCGCTAAACCATTTCATGGTCACTAAATCGCCAAACCACATGTGGGCTGTTTCGTGTGCGATAAGCTGAGCTCTTCGTAGTAATTGTTGTTGGGTAGGGCTTTCGCTCAGAAACAACAGTTCCGAGCGATAATATACAGCCCCCGGGTGTTCCATACCTCCAAACTGAAAGGAAGGAATACATACCAAATCATACTTGGAAAATGGGAAATCTACTTCGGTATAATCTTCCAACCAGTTTATTGAATGAAATACCTGGTCGAAAATAGCAGGCGTATTTCTTATTATCTTGTTAGAGTCTGTTTCCATATGGTATATGGAAATCTCCCTTCCGCTTCTTTTTTGTGTTGTTTTTTTAAACTCCCCTACAGCAAAAGCCCACAGATAGGTGCTTATTGGTTTGGAGGAGGCAAAACTAACCAACTTTCTGTTCTTGGATATATCTTCGTAATACTCAGGTTTACCATTGGTTATAGCTGTTAGGTTTTTGGGCATGCTGATGGAATAAGAAACTTTGGCTTTTAAATCCGGTTGGTCGAAGCATGGAATAGCGGTCCGGGCTCTGGCAGGTACAAAAAGAGAATAGAAATAGTTATCATTGCGATTGAGCGCACCGTTACCCAGAATAAAAGTGATTTCTAATTTGTTTTTACCTTTTTGCAAAAAACGTGGCGGGATTACTAAATGCTCGTTTTCCAGCTTGAAAAACGCTTTTTCGTCGTTCACCAATACGGCTTGTATTTTATCGGTAGTGCTTACAAAATCCAGCACCAGTGGAGTTTTAGAATTCTTTTTGTTTAAGGAGATAAGCGCAGTGCCTTCAATATCATTTTGCAACGAATCTGGAATTGTAAGTTCCAGCTTATATTCGATGTTGGAAATATCGTTAAATCTTTCTTCCGCCAATGCAAGAGAAACACCCGACTCTAATGGTTTGGGTTCGGGATTTCGACAACTAAAAAAAACAATTCCACTAATGATTGTTGCTAAAGCGAACAAATACTTCATATTTATAAACTTGATGATTGAATATCAAATATAGTGAATAATATAGTACTTAAAGACAATAAGATTGTTCCAACTTTTTTATTTTTACCCCACCAATTAATATTGTAAATAAGATTCCACGAAAAATAGATGAGAAGAATAAAAATTCTTACCAGGATTACTTCATAACTCTTTTTGTTTCTAACTATCCTCATCTTTTTTTCAATAAAACTACCTGAGTCAGTTAATCAAGGAGTTATCGTGGTTATTGGTGGTAGTGACGTCCCAACAGCAGTTTTATCAAAATTGAATGGGTATACTCACTATTAGTATTTATCGCTTTTTTTGATTTGGTTGACCATTTCAATTAAAAATAAAGTTTCCTCAATTACTAAGATTAAGTATTTCTTACTATTATGTTGTGTAAATTCGATCCGTATAATGAAATAGGGATGGACTATGTTCTTAATTATTAAGCTAATATTCTTACAGTAATCTTGAAAGGGGTTATTGTCTACTTTACACACAAATCCTGACTGTTGCCGTATTTCAATGCCTTTCCTTTTCATTTATTCTGCGAAAGCAAAACAAATCACTAGATAGCCGAAAATATTACTTATTCGTAATATTTGAAACGGGTGGGGACGTTTTATATCTTAAAAATAAATACTAACCCTGACTTATGGGAGCTTTGTCAAAAAAATATTGACTTTGCCTTCGAAAACTTGGAAATTTATACGATGTTATAATCAAAAAAAACACTGTTATGAAAAAAGAAATATACCTTTCGTGGATACTAGTGATGTCGCTTTTCGTAATCACATCTTGTACCCAACAACAAGAAATGAATGAGATAATTTCTGACTCCGCAGATTTAAAAAGTGGACACCTCGATGAATGGGAATATATGTCAATAAACAATTGGTATTATACGACCCAAGATCTTGAAATAGAAACATGTGAGGAGGCTGATTTCTTTCCATTTTTAGGAGCTGCGATGGTATCAATTTTCAACGATATAGATTTCCTCTATATAAAAGTAACTGCAGAAGAAAGCTGGCAAATACATTATCTTTCTTTAAACATGTTTAGTGAAGGAGAAACGCCTAATGCAAATTATGGATCATTCCCTTACCAAAAACACTTTTCTTCGGATCCAAGACCAGAGATTGTGATTTATAAAATTCCCAAAATCATTGAATGGTCAGAATGCATTAAAATAAATATCAAAATCAAAATGTATAATCCTACATCTAGCAGATATTGGTGGGTAACCTCGGACAATACTTATAGTTATAATTATTATTTAGATTACTGTCTTAAAGAATGTAACCCATGTCCTCCAGAAAAAGTGGGAGACATTATAGCTGCCCAGCACTACGACGTGGGAGATCTTGTGATTTGGGAAGCAGATGACAAGCTTTATATTAATTATCAACTTGGTGGTGAATACACACTTGATGAAGCACATGTTTATGTAGGTTGCATTGAAGAAATGCCTGCCACTAAAAAGGGCAGTCCTAAAAACGGGAACTTCCCATATCATATTGAAGACTTTGATAATGGAATATTAATGATTCCACTGGCGGATCTCGAAAATATTTGTAAAGATGAAAACGGATGTTGGCCGATTGCTGCCCATGCCGTGGTATCTAAAACGATGGGTAATGAAAAATGGGAAGAAACAGCATGGAGTACAGGAACCGAATTTGATGGCAAAAATTGGGGATGGTATAGCACTTATTGTCCATGTGAGTAAAAGAAATTATCATTTAGAAAGAAGCTCCCTTTAAAAAAAGGGAGTTTTTTTATTATTTTATGATCAATTGAAGATTAATAAATATATGCAGTTCAATAAAAGTAACTTTCCTTTCATACTTGGCGTTGTCTTTTCTGTAAGTTTTTTTTGTGTTCTAACGATGACTCAGCAGATTTAGATGATGAACAAAACGGTCAAGTCAAAGATTCTACTAATATCCTGAATGACACAATTCTTATGGAGGACAGAGTCTTTCTGCATTTAAACGATTTGCACCCCAATATTGATGCAATTCCTTAAATATCGGCCGTTTTTAATAGGCGTAGGGATACCGGTGATAATGTTTATGTTCTTTTGGCAGGAGATATTTTTAGTGGTAATCCATTGGTAGAGACGTATGATAAGCTCGATATCCAATCATTGATTTTATGGATAAAGTTGGTTTTGATCTTTCTGTAATAGGAAACCATGAGTTCGACTAAGGAGAGGAAGAACTAAACTAGCGTATTTAGCAAGCTGAGTTTCCTTTTAAATTTGTCAATATTGACGCTACCGCAGGGGACTTAGGTCAAACAATAACCACTGTGGTATGAAACTCTGATATCGGAAAAAGAATTTGAACCGGTGATGTTGGGAATGAAACTGGTGAAAAAGTAGGAGAAAAGTATATTTCATCAATTCATTCCGACAAGGAGGAAGGATGTTATTTCCCTTATTATAAAACGGGATTAAGAAGTATACCCATCTAAAAAAGAATGATAATATATTTGTGATTTTATCACATTTAGAACTTGGTTCCATGAAAGCTTAGCCGTGAATAATAATGAGTTAGACGTAGTTGTTGGAAGTCGCACGCATTCAGCTGTTTCGCAACCCCAACTATTCAACAATGCTTTGATTTGTCAGGCCGGATCATATACTCTTACCTAAAAATACAATGCGGACTTTTCTTTTCAACATTATGGGGTATAACAAGTTCATTTTCACAAGGCGATATATTTGTAAAGGATGTTTATCAGAACGATCCGTTTAGAAACGAATTAATGATATTTAATTTATCCTATTATGAACTATTTACTTTTATCAAAAACAGTAATCCCAGCGATTTAAAAGTGTCGGGTATACTTATCACCCATCAAACGGTTACATAACACTTACGATTTTGATGGAAATTTGTTAGACCAGAGCAAATCGTATAAAGTGGCCATGAACTCCTACATCTCCGTATCCTACAATTTTGATCATGGCGATGTAGGAGCGTCAACCGGAGAAGCATCAGCCGATGTTCTGATTGAGTATGTCGAACACAAACAGGAAATGGATTACAAAGGTGTTCAAAGAATTTGTTGAATGAAATATTAAACCAAACCACCCAGTAACGCCCCTTTTTTGTGTAAATCGGATAGAAAAGATTGAAGATGTACTTTGAGTGGTTCAAAATCTGTTAAGCCAAAAACGGAAGATATTAAAGGTAATAGGGATTCCATAGATTGAGGCTGCTCATATAGCTTTTCAATCACAAAAACGTGCAGCGGTGAGATGTTAAGGAATTGCACACTATCGGTTTCCCGGTTTCGAAACACAAAAATAAACCATTCGCCCTTTTTAGAGGCAGCTTCATCCGCATTCAAAGCATGAACAGGATATTCTAGTTTAAGCAGACTATATTCTGGCGTCAATACTATTTTATCAAAAAGCAGGTTTACATCTTTTTGGTAAGCCAAAGTAACTTTTTCCATCGCAGTATGTACCTCTATCTCCACCCACTCAATTAACAGTAAATCGTTTAAAGCAGGCTTATTAAATTTATGGGCATAATTAGCCTGTACCACAAAGTCCATAAATTCTTCGGGAAGTTCCCATATTTTGGGTGTTTGGCAATCGTGCTTTTCAAAAAATTCATCGACTAGCTTAAGCCACTCATCCTCATTTAACCATTCCAAAGTAATAGGATAAGCCCTTTCCAAAGTGTTTTTTACATTGCCCAAAACCAGTCGCCTATAATGACTTGCCCGCTCCTTGTTCACACCGTTTATTTTAACATACCTACCGGTACGGCAATATTCCGACAGTTTATGTTGTATTTCAATTGTTTCCGAATTAAGATGCATGACATACCTCCCAACTTTTATGCGTGATTGATTTTAATTTGCCAAATTCTTCAACAATGCCATCAAAATCTTCAAAATTAAAATCTCTTTCCAACAATACAGGAACAGGTTTCATTTTGTTGATGGTATACCCAAACAATTCGTACACCGGGTCAATAATCGGTTGTCCGTGTGTATCGATAATCAAATCGTCACTTACTTTTTCGTGTCCAGCCATGTGAATATAGGATACCTTGTTCAAAGGCATTTTATCAATAAATTCCTTGGCATTGTACCCATGATTAAAACTATTTACATAAATATTATTCACATCCAGCAAGAGCCCACAACCCGCCTCCTCCACAATTGACCTGACAAAAGTAGCTTCATCCATCTGGGCTCCGGGCGAAATGTAATACGATACGTTTTCGATGGCTATTGTTCGCTCCAGAATGTCTTGTACCTCTTTAATCCTATCAACAATGTGCTTTATGGCGTCGTCCCTGAAAGGAACAGGTAATAAATCGTACAAATGTGCATTTCTACTTTTTGTATAGGATAGATGTTCCGAGTATATTTTAACTTTGTAACCCTTAAAGAACGTTTTCAACTCCTTTAAAAAGTCATAATCCAGTGGTTCCGCACTTCCAATGGATAAAGATAACCCATGGCAGGTGATGGGATACTTTTCCGCAGCTTTATCCAACACTTTTTTCCAGTAACCCCCCATACCCATCCAGTTTTCCGGAGCGAACTCAATAAAATCAGGATTAAATGTATCGTTATGCAGAAACTCTTCAGCGATATCACGCCGAAATCCAACACCTACCTTCGCTATAGTTTTTTCCATTATATTAAAACTTTCATGATTTATGGGAAATACCGATCGACAGGACATCATCTTTTCCAAAGATTTAAACTTTAGAAAGGATAGCGCCTTTCACAAAAAAAAGCTGTTGCCTGAACAATCGGGATGCGATTGCCTCAACTTAAGAATCAAAAAAAACATATTGGTCGCATCTGCATCCATATACCCAAACAACAGCAACTCCGCACTACTACCCAATTAATCCGCCATGTACATTAGAAATCCTGTTACGCAATTAAGCAGCTTCAAAGCAAAGCGATTCACTAACTTGCTTCAACTCACCAGAACGGAGTTGTGCCTCCTTTCAGCAACGCCTTGTTTTATGGTAGTTTAGTCTCATTACGTACCACCGATGCATAATCCGGGTTAATGCAAAAACAATTTATGCTTCCTTCCGCATCCTATCATTCACAATAAAGCGTTTTGCTTTGGGCAGTATTCGATTTATTCATTGCATGTTAACGTCCGTTAAAGCGTTTTTTTGTTCAGAATATTGAAAAATACCGTAACTATTCATCTCCGCCACAGGTGTTCTCGCCACACTTGCTCTCTCCGGTTTTCTCTTTACTTTCTTTTTTGGTTTCTTTCGGCTTTTCGCCACATTTAGCCTCTGAGGTTTTTTCGCTTTTCTCGGTTTTAGATTTCTTTTTGGCTTCTTTTTTATTTTCCTCCCCACATTTTCCTTCGCCACACTTTCCCTCACCACATTTGGCTTCACCAACCAAATAATCTCCGGAACCCGCATTTTGTAAGTCAACCGGTGAGCCATATTGTCCTAAAAGCTCTGCTCTTAGCTCAGAACCATTCCCCATATGCTCGTAGTTAAACAAGTTACCCGAGTTGGCCATAACCGGCATTGTGCCTGCAATCATTCCACTTATTACAACACCTTTAAGGATACTCCTTTTTTCTGATTTCATAATCACGTTATTTTAAGATTAATAGATTCGATATTCTTTTATGTATATATTGTCGACTTATTGGTTATAGCCTTACATTTCATATGTATTTTTTTCTCAGGTTTTTCCAACTCATTCTAATTAACTTTCTTTGCAAAAAAAAATAATGGATATCAAAACACTAAAACATCCTATATTATCCCTATTCCCAATTGTTGTATTTTTAATTCTCTACCTGGTTTCATCTGTTATTTCCGGTGATTTTTATAAGATGCCGGTTCCCGTGTCATTTTTAGCAGCCTCGGTGGTTGCTTTGGCCATGAACACAAAAAGGAAGTTCAAGGACAGAACCGAGACCTATTTGAAAGGCATGGGCAACGCTGGAATTATGATGATGTGCCTGATATTTATTTTGGCCGGGGTGTTTGCTAATTTGGCTAAAACAATGGGTGCGGTGGATGCAACGGTTAACATTGGTTTAAGCCTTCTTCCTGCCAACATTTTAATAGCCGGTATATTTGTAATTGGTTGTTTTATTTCTTTATCGGTAGGAACTTCCCTAGGAACCGTGGTAGCTCTTACTCCCGTTGCCCTGGGTATTGCAGAACAAACCGGTATTCAACCCGGTTTGGCGCTGGGAGCAGTTATTGGAGGGGCCATGTTTGGTGACAACTTATCATTTATATCTGACACTACCATTGCAGCCGCCAGAACGCAAGGTTGCAAAATGAAAGATAAGTTTAGGGTGAATTTTATAATTGTTTTTCCCGCTGCTGTTGTTACATTTGTCATTTACCTTCTGATAAACAAACAGCAAAGTACTCCGCCTATTAACCTTGATATAGCGCACCAATGGTTAAAAATAACACCTTACCTGTTTGTGCTTGTAGCTGCTTTAGCTGGCATGAATGTGTTTCTGGTGTTAGTGGTTGGCTCAGTTTTGGCTATGATAATTGGTTTGTCTATAGGTAGTTTTGATACCTGGGGTATGGTTAATTCAATTGGTAACGGAATTGATGGTATGTCGGAGATTATTATTATTTCCATACTGGTGGGTGGAATGGTGGAAATAATCAGGTATAATGGTGGTATCGACTACATTATCAGGCTGATCGGTAAGAACACCAGATCGAAACGGGGTGCTGAATTTAGCCTTGCCCTGTTGACTTCAATAGTCAATGTTTTTACTGCCAACAACACGATTACTATTTTAATGGTGGGACCACTTGCCAAAGATATTTCTGCGGAATATGGAATAAAGCCGCGCAGATCGGCCAGTATTTTAGATACCTTTTCGTGCTTTATGCAAGGCGTACTGCCATACGGTGCTCAAATATTAGCAGTTATCGGACTGGCAGGGGCCAGTGTTTCCCCTTTTGAGATCATGCAATTTCTGTTTTATCCTTATTTGATGGGGCTTATCTCCATATTAGCCATTCTATTGGGCTTTCCGAAATTGAAGGATTAACAAAGTTCGCAAGTTGGTAAAGTGGTTATATCGTTAGAACCTTTTTATTCGGATCTGTTTATATCAACTTTACCATTTTTCTCACATATATAATATTCTTGGCACCATATTATTCTTTATGAAAAAACTTATAGCTCACACTTACTTTCTGGCCATAATAGCATGTTTACTTTGGTCAACAGCCTTTGCGGGCATAAAAATCGGATTGCAATACACTACACCATTACAGTTTGCGGGTATCAGATTCTTTTTGGCGGGGATATTAATCATTCCGCTTACCAAAAACAGTAAAGTGTTTTTGTCTGCTATTCAAACTAACTTTTGGCAAATCGTTAGGGTCTCGTTATTTCAGACTATTATACTTTACGGTTTGTTTTATTGGGGTGTTAGTTTGGTTCCCGGTGCTATTGCTGCCATCCTTATTGGTTCGCAACCACTATTTGCGGCCCTTGTATCGTCTGTTATGCAAAAGAACGATAAAATTTCATTTCAAAAACTGCTTGCCATATCATTTGGAATTGGGGGCATTGTTTTAATTGCATATCATAAAGGATGGGGCAGCAAGAATGGTTTGCAACAAATTTTGGGAATGGGCATACTTGTTTTAGCTAATATCTCATCAGGCATAGGAAATGTCTTTGTGGCTAAACAAAAAGGGAAAATATCATCAACCGTATTAAGTGCCTGGCAAATGAGCATTGGTGGTTTGGTGTTATTTTTATTTTCATTGTTATTTGAGCCCTTTTCAGGTTTCGATATGCCAACCGCCTACTTTTTGTCTCTGGGCTGGCTTAGTTTTTTATCTGCAGCCGCTTTCACCATCTGGTTTATGTTGCTTCAACGCCCCAATGTGCTGGTGTCGGATCTGAACATTTGGAAATTTATCATACCTATTTTTGGTGCTATATTAAGTTGGATTGTCATTCCTGGCGAAGAACCAGAATTCATCCCCATAATGGGGATGATCATTATAGGTGTTTCACTGGTTCTGTATAGTTTCGTGAATAGAAGGGCGGGAAAGTAACTCAGCCTAGTTGCAGAAATTGTTTTAACCCGCTATATGCATTAGAAATTCTATTACACATTGAAATTACTTTAAAACAAGACACTTCGTTGCATCACTTCAACTCACCAGAACGATGCTATGCCTCGTTTCAATAATGCCTTGTTTTATTGTACTTGCCATGCTCATGACGAACCTCCAATACATAATCCGGGTTTAACCTTAGGGTAAAGTGATAAGAAATGTGCACCTGTCCTAAATGTAATAAATCATTCAGAACGCCTAAGCAGTATCATTGGTGTCATATAATATAAGTAGAAGATCATCTTTGGCGTAAACCCGAAAACATTAAACAGATTGTTTTATCCTTGTTGGAAGATTGTATACGAGTGCATCAATGTCAATTCTGCCCGCCATATGTATTAGAAATCTATCACTGATGTTTTTCCGATTGCCCTTAGCAAATACATCTCAAAAAACAGAGTTCATAACAAAGTATGCTTAAGTGAACCTTGTGAGGTGGATGACCCAATTAAGAATTGGATTAAAAAATTTTACGAACTAGTTACCGGGTTGGCATTTATATAAAAACTAAAGGTGGTACCTTTATCGAGCTCTGATCGTACTATAATATCCCCTCCAAATAAAACGATAATATTTTTCACAATACTCAAACCCAGTCCCATACCTTTATGAACTTCTTTGTTTCTTTCGGCTTTTTGGAATGGTTGAAATATAAGCCCTAAATCTTTTCCCTCGATTCCTACTCCTGTATCTTCTACCTGAAACAAAATAGGTTTCATATTATTCTGGCCGATTCCTCTGACGCTAAAACCTATGGACTCGAGCTCGTTGGAGTCAACCTTTTTAACCACCAATTTTACATGTCCGATTTTGGTAAACTTAAAAGCATTCCTGATTAAATTGCTTAAAACTTGCTTTAAGCGTTGTTTGTCGGAATAAACATTTTCATCATCGCCAACCAACTCACAGTTCTCGTGGAACGTAACATCAGACGATCTATCCTCAAAACTCAATTCTTTCATGGTCTCTGCAATTAAGACGGGCACATTGACTATCTGATTGGTCAATTTAACGTTTCCTGTCTCTATTCGCGAAATATCAATAATATCGTCAATTAAGGTCAGCAGGGTTTCGCTACTTTGGCCAATGTGATGGATCAATTCTTTTTTCTGACCATCAGGAAAATCATCCAATTTAATTAAGCTGGAGAATCCGATGATAGCGTTCATCGGTGTTCTAATCTCATGGGAAAGGTTAGCCAGAAAAGCGGTCTTGAGCCTGTCGGACTCTTCTGCCTCCGATTTGGCTTTTTCCAGGTCTTTGGTTCTTATTTTTACTAAATCTTCGAGATAATTACGATGGACGTTAAGCTCTTCATTTTGCTTGAGTATCTCTTCTTTGGTATTTTTCAGCTCTTTATTGGCTTTGGATATTTCCTTGGTTTTTTCATTCACCATGTGTACCAAAACTTTCTTTTGGTTGACATACCATTTTATTCGAACCCTGAATATAAAATATATGATCAATGCAACGGCAAGGGCGATCAAGATTTTAAATCCAAGGGTTTGATAGAACGCTGGAATTACGACTATCTTTAATTGGGCATCTTTTGGGCTTTTAACACCATCATTGTTGATTCCTTTGACATGGAGCGTATAGCTTCCCGGTTTAAGGTTATTGAACATGATTGGATACGAAGAATAACTTTCTATCCAATTTTCATCATAACCTTCCAGCATCCATGAAATTCGATTATCCCGACTATGAGAGTAATTCAAAACAGATGGGTAAAATTTGATCTCCCTGGAATCTGAATGATTATATTTGACTACCGTATCGTTGATGTATAATACCTCGTCATAAATATCTGACATAAATATGGATGAGATATTTTTCTTGCTCCAGGCACTAATAACCGGGGGAGCTTTATAGTTGTTTTGATAGGTGTTGTTACGGTCAAATTCCACAAAACCATCCTGCCCCCCGAACAATATGGCTCCATCCTGGCCCATATAACAAGTACGCTGATTAAATTCATGAGAAAGATTTCCGGCCTCCAGATCGTAAGTTTTCCAGGTAAAATCATCGATATTTATTTTACTGACACCAAAATTGGAGCTTACCCACATAGACCCTGCCTTATCGTAAACAATACTATACACATAACTCTCCAGCTCTCCAAAGGCTAATTCGTCCGACACCTTATTTGTAACCGGATCGTAAAGCAATAATCCGGCTCCATAAGTGGCTATCCAAAATCGCCCTTTTTCATCTATCTCCAAATCAACAATCAGCCTGGGCTTCAGTTGGGTGTTTTTGTTGTATTCGGGAACTACTTTTTCCACCATCTTGGTCTCCAGATTAAATTTATACAGGGTCCCTGCCCGTTCCGCAAACCACAAATATTTCTTATCGATAGAGTAATGCAGAGAAACAAACTTGACAAAACCGTTATTTTCCTGTCTAAAGTCATGGTTGAAAAACTGATAAGCATGTGTTCTGGTATTAAATAAAACCAGACCATTTTGTCCTAATAACCAGATGTTTTCGCTTTCATCTTGAAGTGCGGCATTCAGATGGTTAATCCTATTCTCCATGACACCACATTGTTTAAAACGGATTAAATCGTGTTTTTCCGTTTGTAGATTATAATTGTACAATCCAATGTTACTTACTAACCATACATTCTCGGGGTCAGTTTGAAGGAATTGGTACGGATAGAAAGCATAAGGGTGATCAAAAGACGCAAAACCAACATCGTTTTTGGTCTTTTTATAGATTTTGCCGCTTTGGGAACTTATCCAATAAGTTCCCTGTGAGTCCTTAAAAAGCAATGCGACTTCGCTTGTTTTCCCTTTAGACAGCCTATTTACGTTAAATTTCTTATAGCTATTCTGGTGATAATCAAACTTTGATATTCCTTTCCGGGTAGCCACGAACAACACATCCTGATCGTTTATGTAGAGAAGATCTTTTATCTGGTTAGATATCAATCTATTGTCTCCGTCTTTCTGATCTGCCCGGTAGTTCTTTACTATCTTTCGTTCAACATCATGGTAAAGGAGTCCATCCTTAATGGAAGAAATCCAATAATTACCTTTCCTATCCTTTTCGATATCCAATAAAACAATTCCTTTATCTACTAAAAACTGTCGTTCTATTTTTCTGGTTGTTAAATTATACTTATATAAACCGTTGGCCATGGTGAACACCAGAAATCCATCTGGTTCTTCCAGTAATCCCCTAATCCTTGAATAATCAGCTCCGCTTTCGGCCAGTAAATTTCCTTCATGATCAAATTTAAAATCCAGGATATCCTGATATCTTCCATCAGACTTATCCACGCAGACCAGTCCTTTGGCACTGAGCACCCATAAAGACTCCGATCCTTTAATAATATCATAAATATATGTACGATCCGAAACATATCCGGTAGGAGTAAATTTACCCGTTGAAGGATTAAAAAAGTACAATCCGTTTAAGTAAGTTCCCACCAAAAAAACATCTTTGCTTATTTGATGAATACAACTGATTCGGATGGGTATTCCCTTATTATCCGAACCAATGGGAAAATGCACGTAGTCATTTTTGATTATATCAACCCGGTTAATGCCACCCCATAACGTTCCAACCCAAAAGATATAATCATTGATATCTTCCGTGATAAAGGTAATTGCATTGTCGCTTATTGCGGAACTGTCTCGCTTACCTTTTCTGAAAAGATCAAAGTGAACTCCGTCATAACGCATTAAGCCGTCCACAGAGCCGACCCAAATAAAACCTTTGCTATCTTTGAACAGGGAAGTGATATTCAGGTGCAACAAGCCCTCTTTTTTAGTTATATTTTCAAATTCTCCATACTCCGATTGGGCAAGCAAAGGAGAACCCAATATAAGCAGCAAACCTATAATTAGGGCAATTGTAAAAGTCTCTTTGCCAATCAGAATTTTTCTAACTCTCATCTATAAATTCCATACTTTATACAACGCGTCTCATCCCTGTTCAAGAAACGTAGGCTTGTGGATGTCCTTAAACAAATATAATCACAACAATTCTTTAACTACTTTTATCGCTAACATGTTACGTTAGATTGTAAAAATGCTATTTTTTTTCAAATAATTAAATTTTTCATGCATTTGGTATTAAAGAAAAATCCAATGTACAGCTTTCTACTGCTTCTGTGCATAACTATGATTGCTGGTTTGCAAGCATGGAGAACCGTGTTCAACAATTATGCGGTAGATGAAATTGGTATTGCTGGGTTTCAAATAGGTATTGTTCAGTCCGTTAGGGAAATTTCGGGTTTTCTGGCCTCGTTAGTGGTGTACCTTTTATTGCTTGTCAAAGAACACCGGTTGGCAGCATTATCTGTACTGGTAATGGGTGTTGGGGTCGGCTTTACGGGCTTGTTCCCATCTTTTGGAGGTCTGGTGTTTACAACGCTTATCATGTCCTTGGGTTTCCATTATTCCAAAACGGTAAATAAAAGTCTTACGCTTCAACATTTCTCCCAAAAGCAAGTTCCTGTTGTTATGGGCAGAATAAAGAGCGTTGGTGCACTACCAATATTATCGTAGGCGGGATTATATGGATGGTTAGTAAACATTTGGAGTAATCGAGCATCTTTATAATTTTTGGTGTAATGATAATACTGTGCGGAGTATATGCTTTAACGCGCAATCCCATCAGCAAAATTCCTCCCCCGCAAAACAAAAAGATGGTGGTTAAACCCGCCATATGCATTAGAAATTCTATTACCCATTGAAATTACTTTAAAACAAGACACTTCGTTGCATCACTTCAACTCACCAGAACGGTGCTCCCGAAAGTAATCGGGACAAGTTATGCCTCGTTTCAGTAATGCCTTGTTTTATTGTACTTGCAATGCTCATGAAGAACCTCCAATACATAATCCGGGTTAAACGAATATACTGGCTTTATTACTTGCTTAATTTTTTAAGTGGGGCCAGACGCCAGATTTTTGTTGCCTTTGCCGTTTTTATGTTGGTCGAGAAATTTAAATTCAAAGTTGAGACTATTGCAGTTCTTTTCGTGGTCAATAATATGATCACCTACTTTTCCGCTCCGCTAATTTGCAAAGGCTATCAATAGGTTTGGAGAAAGAATCGTTCTTTCGGCGGAATATTTTTCGTTAACAGATATTTTTATTTCGTATGCTTTTGTGCGAGACAAAACGGTTGTGGTCATCCTGTACGTGCTCGATCATATATTCTTTGGTGCCGCCATGGCCGTAAACACTTATTTTCCATAGGATAGGTGTTCGCGAAGATATTGCACCGTCCATGGCAGTTGGGTTTACCGTTAATCATCTTTCGGCAGTTGTAATCCCCGCAGCTGGCGGAGCATTATGGATGCTGGATTCAAGAATCCCTTTTTGGGCAGGTGCTGCTATGTCCCTAATTTCGATGTTTTTTGTTCAGATGATCAGATTACCACGAAACATAACAAGGTAACAATATTTTTCTGATGACTATTTTAAACATATTAATCATCCGAAGAATACATGAATGATGCTTTAAACATTTTTATCGCTAGGCTGTTTAAAGCATGATATTAACCCCTTAACAAACAAATCATGGATTTAAAAACAACTTACATGGGTATTGAGCTCAAAAATCCCATCATCGTAGGAGCAAGCAATTTGGTAAACAATATTAACATGGCCAAAAAATTAGAGGAAGCTGGTGCTGCTGCCATTGTTTTCAAATCGCTCTTCGAAGAACAAATCCATTTAGAGGCTGCCGAACTTGACGAAGACTTGCACGAATACGACGAACGAAATGCTGAGATGACGTCTCTGTTCCCGCAAATAGAGCACAGCGGACCAAAGGCTCACTTGATGGCTGTAAAAGACGTGGTGGATGCAGTATCCATACCTGTATTTGCAAGCTTAAACTGTCTTTACGATGTAAGTTGGGTAGAGTATGCCAAGTATCTTGAAGAAACCGGAATCGCAGGGCTGGAACTGAATTTTTATCATACCATCTCAGAAAACCAAAAGGACTCTGCCAAAATAGAAAAAGAACAACTGGAAGTTCTCACAAAAGTGAAAAAGGCTTTAAAAATTCCGGTTAGTGTTAAGCTTAGCCCATATTATTCCAATGCGCTACATGTTATTCGTAATTTTGATGAAGCAAAGGCAGATGCATTTGTGCTTTTTAACAGACTTTTTCAACCGGATATTGATACTGAAACTGAAGAACTTAAAATGCCTTATAACTTAAGTAGCAAGAATGACAACAGACTTGCCTTAAGATATGCCGGACTTCTTTATGGAAATGTAAAAGGATCCATCTGTGCCAATAACGGAATTCATGATGCAGACGATTTAATTTCGGTATTGTTGGCCGGTGCTGATGCCGCACAAATTGTGAGCACCATTTATAAAAACGGACTGGTTCAGGTTACTACTATACTCGAAGACCTGACTGTTTGGATGAAAAATAAAGGTTATGAGAAAATAGATGATTTTAAAGGTAAACTTTCAAAGAACAACCTGAAGGAACCTTATGCTTACAAAAGGGCCCAATATGTTGATTACTTAATGAAATCCAAAGAATTCACAAAGCAATATCAGGTGTAATGCCAGGTAAGTAGATAAAAGAAAGGTGCGTAAGGCACCTTTTTTTGTGGCCATTAACATCACTTAATGCCGATTGTTATATTGTTTAACAATGCACCAAAAGGCTTCTTAATATAAGCTAGCTTGTCCCGATTTTTCAGTTGAATTTGCCGATAATTGATTAAAGTGACTATTATAGCAAAGCATATAGAGTGCAATTTGCTTTGGTCACCGATATAGTTAACGATTATATGCAGTCGATTTTAAACAATATCAACTTATATTCGAAGACTTGTATTTTTTGTTCGGATTCTGTAATGTATCTAAATGTCAATGTCATACATTAATTTGGTTTGATTTGAGAATAGCTATACAATTCAATGTTACAACCTGTTTATAAGCATGAATTGATTGAATGCATTTTTATTCTCGAAAAAAATCGTTTTCTTTATTAGCACAGTAAATGAATTATCCCAAATTCAAATTTATAACTAAAAAAAAATTCCTTAATTATGGCTGTAAAAAGAGTTTATACCTTCGGTAACGGACAAGCAGAAGGAAAGGCTGACATGAAAAACCTCCTTGGAGGTAAAGGAGCCAACCTGGCTGAAATGAATCTGATTGGTGTGCCTGTGCCTCCAGGGTTCACCATTACAACAGATGTTTGTATCGAATACAATGCGTTAGGCAAGGATGCGGTTGTTGATCTGTTAAAATCAGATGTTGAAACTGCCATAAAAAATATTGAATCCTTAACCGAAACTTCTTTTGGAGACAGAACAAACCCTCTATTGGTTTCCGTTCGTTCAGGAGCCAGAGCTTCTATGCCGGGCATGATGGATACAGTACTTAATTTAGGATTGAATGATGATTCGGTAGCCGGCATCGCTTTAAAATCAGGTAACGAACGATTTGCATGGGATTCGTACCGTCGATTTGTGCAAATGTATGGTGATGTGGTATTGGGGATGAAACCTGAGTCGAAGGAAGAAATTGATCCTTTTGAGCGAATCATGGAAGAAGTGAAAGAACAAAAGGGAGTGGATTTGGATACCGATCTTGATGTAGACGATTTAAAAGAGTTGGTAAAATTATTTAAATCTGCCGTTAAAGAACAAACCGGACACGATTTCCCTGAAAGTGCATGGGAACAGCTTTGGGGTGCCGTCATGGCCGTGTTCGATAGCTGGAACAACGACAGAGCAATATTATATCGCCGGATGGAAGGAATTCCTGACGAATGGGGAACAGCAGTAAACGTTCAGGCCATGGTATTTGGTAATATGGGCGATAATTCGGCAACAGGTGTGGCATTTACCCGTGATGCCGGAACAGGAGAAAACATATTTAACGGTGAATATTTAATTAATGCTCAGGGTGAGGATGTGGTTGCAGGTATCCGAACTCCGCAACAAATTACCAAGGAAGGTTCTTTACGATGGGCCGAACTTCAGGGCGTTACCGAAGAAGATCGTGCCGACATGTATCCTTCGTTGGAAGAAGCCATGCCACAAGTATATAAGGAATTAAATGCCGTTCAGGAAAAGTTGGAAAAGCATTATAAAGACATGCAGGACCTTGAGTTTACTGTTCAGGACGGCAAACTGTGGTTATTGCAAACACGTAATGGTAAACGTACAGGTGCAGCTATGGTTAAGATAGCCATGGACCTATATCGGGAAAAAATCATTGACGATAAAATGGCATTAATGAGAATAGAAGCCAACAAACTGGATGAATTACTTCACCCGGTATTTGACATGGATGCCATTGTTTCCGCTAATGAGTTGGCCAAAGGACTACCTGCTTCTCCAGGTGCTGCTTCCGGTCAAATAATTTTCTTTGCCGATGAAGCCACAAAATATCCTGAAACGATATTGGTACGTATTGAAACATCTCCTGAAGATTTAGAGGGAATGTTGGTGGCCAAGGGGATTTTGACCGCACGCGGTGGAATGACATCCCATGCTGCTGTGGTAGCACGAGGAATGGGCAAGTGCTGTGTTTCTGGTGCCGGAGCATTAAAGATTGATTACAGAGAACGTGTTTTACGTATTGATGGTCATTTATATAGAGAAGGTGATTGGATTTCGTTGAACGGTTCTACCGGTAAAGTATATGAAGGAAGAGTGAAAACACGTCAGCCTGAATTGGACGGAGACTTTGCTTCGATCATGGACTTTGCAACCAAATACACCCGTATGACCGTGCGAACAAATGCCGATACTCCTAAGGATGCTATTGTGGCCCGTGAATTTGGTGCTAAAGGTATTGGTTTGTGCAGAACCGAGCATATGTTCTTTGAAGGAGAGAGAATTAAAACGGTAAGGGAAATGATTTTATCTTCAGATGAAGAGGGGCGCAGGGCTGCGTTGGCAAAATTACTTCCATACCAAAGGGGCGACTTTGAGGGAATTTTGGAAGCTATGCAAGGATATGGCGTTACCATTCGTTTGTTGGACCCACCGTTGCACGAGTTTGTGCCGCATACTGAATTGGCACAACAAGAAATGGCTAAGGAAATGGGTATCAGCCTGGCAGATGTTAAAAATAAAGTTTCTGATCTTTCTGAATTTAACCCGATGCTGGGACACCGTGGTTGTCGTTTGGGAAACACCTATCCGGAGATCACGGAAATGCAAGCACGTGCAATCATTGAAGCTGCCTTGAATCTGAAAGCCAAAGGTATCATCACCAAACCTGAAATTATGGTTCCATTAATTGGTACGGTGGAAGAACTTAAAATGCAAGCCCATATTATCCATATGACGGCCGAACTTATTTTTACGGAAAGAGGCGACAAAGTGGAATATATGGTAGGTACCATGATAGAGATTCCCCGTGCGGCATTAACAGCTGACAAAGTTGCCGAGTTTGCCGAGTTTTTCTCGTTCGGAACCAATGACTTAACGCAAATGGCGTTTGGTTATTCCCGCGACGATGCCAATAAATTCTTGCCTATTTATATTGAAAAGGGTATTCTGAAGAATGATCCATTCCAAATTTTGGATCAAGAAGGAGTCGGACAACTGGTTCAGATGGGAACCGAAAGAGGTCGCTCCACCAAACCGGATCTTAAGGTAGGTATTTGTGGTGAACATGGAGGTGAGCCAAGTTCGGTAGAGTTCTGCGATTCCGTGGGCTTAGATTACGTTTCTTGTTCCCCTTTCAGGGTGCCAATTGCCAGGGTGGCTGCTGCGCAGGCTAATGTTAAAAAGAACGGTTAACACTTATTTAAATTGATAATTTTGAGAGGCGGATCCTTCCCGGGTTCGCCTCTTTTTGTGCAGAATTAGATTTGGCAGCACAAAGTGAATATATCTAACAATATTTTTGGGGTGATTTACTTTTTGAAGCGATATCCCAATAACAAAACATCATCCACCTGTTCGTTGTGTCCCATCCATTCTATAAAGTGTTTGTCTAATCGTTCGTTTTGTTCTGCCATATTCCATTGGCTATTATAAGTCAGTAAATCCTTAAAGGCTCCCAACATCATTTTCCTGTTGGCATCACCACCAAATTGATCGGCATATCCATCCGAGAACATATATAAACAGTCTCCCTCTTTCAACTTTATTGTATGGTTGGAAAATGGTGTTTGTGAAGGATAAATACCAACCGGCATGCGGTCTCCCTTAAAGTCAACTAATACTCCGCTTCTTACCAGATAGATAGGGGAATTGGCGCCTGCATATTCCATGGTATTCGTTTCCGGATCAATTAATACAATTGAGGCATCCAATCCATCTGAGATGTCAGTATCTCCCTCTCTGCTAAAAGTTTGAATAATGACAGATCGTAATTTGTTTAAAATCTCACTGGGCTTGATAACTTTTTCTACATTTATTATTTCATTGATCAATGCCATGCACATCATACTCATTAATGCACCCGGCACGCCATGACCTGTGCAGTCTGCAGCAACAAGTAGTTTTTTGTTTTTTATCTGGTGAACCAAATAAAAGTCACCGCTAACAATATCCCTTGGTTTGTAGAGAATAAAATACTCTTCCAGAACCCTTTGTAAATGTTCCTTGTGAGGCAAGGTGGCATGTTGTATTTGTTGCGCATAATACATGCTGTCCGTAATGGTGTCGTATATTTCCTCAATAGATTTCAAGTAGATGATGTTGTTGTCCATGGATTTCTTGAACTTCAGCTGGTTGGCAACTCTTGCTTTTAGTTCATCAATATGAAACGGCTTGCTAATAAAATCGACCGCACCTACCTTAAATCCCTTCACCAGACTTTCCGGGTCGCTCTGGGCAGTTAAAAAAACAACCGGAATTTCTTTGGTTTTTGCATCACTTTTAAGCCTTTCGCAAACCTCGTATCCATTCATGCCCTGGATAATTATATCCAACAGTATCAAATCGGGTTGTTTGTGCGACCTGGCTAATTCTAATGCCTGGTTACCGGAAGTAGCTGCCACACAATTATATTCGTTTAAAGCATCTTTTAATGCAAGAATATTGGTCATGGAATCTTCAACAATAAGTACTTTCTGTGGATCCGGGGTAAACATAAACTAATACTTTAATTTCGATTCAAGTTAAGGAATTTACTGTATTGGATACTAATTTTAGTCTTATTTGTTTTTCATTTTTTGTTTTACCCGGAATAACACTAACTTTGTATCTTATGAAAATTACTTCATTACATATCTCCTTTGTTCAGTACCTGTATTCGGTGTAACCGGCAGGTGACTAGTCGTATAACCACATCAATATATTTATTGAGTGCTATTGTGCACCTGTCTTTCAGTGTTAGTTAATATCATTTAATAACCACATCATACCTTTAATAAGTCAAGTTTTCATGAGGTATTTTGTGTCTCCAATAAAAATTAAAATGTCAGCAAACAATATTCTTTTAGATTTAGGTTATCATCAAACTCTAAACTATACCATAAATAACGATTTGGAATTGGCAAGAGTGATTTCCGAGCACAGAGAAAGATATATCGTAAAAAGCGTAACCGGAGAATTTGAAGCCGAAATAATAGGTAACCTACGTTTTTCCGTGCAAAGCAGAACGGACTTGCCTGCGGTTGGCGACTGGGTTTCCATCTCCCCATACGACGAAGGCAAATCTTTAATTCATGAAGTTTTACCACGACGGAATATACTTAAACGACAATCGGTCGGAACAAAGAGCGATGAGCAAATTATTGCCACAAATATTGACTATGCCTTTATTGTTGAAGCGGTAAACCGGGATTTTAATATCAATCGGTTTGAAAGGTACTTAACCATTTGTTACAATGCTAATATTGAACCTGTTTTGATTTTAAATAAAACTGATTTAATAGATAAAGATGTATTGCAGGATTATAAAAAACAGATTAAAACACGAATTCCGAATGTTCAGCTTCATACCACCAACTGTGTGAACAATTCTGGCTTAATGGATTTGAAGAGACTTTTAAATCGTGGTAAAACTTATTGCTTTTTAGGGTCTTCGGGAGTGGGTAAGTCAACCATCATCAATTACCTTTACCAGAACGAACTGATGAAAACCATGGGAATAAGTGAATCGATAGATAGGGGAAAACATACTACTACGCACCGTCAACTAATTGTTTTAAAGGATGGAGGTGTTTTAATCGACAATCCCGGCATGCGGGAGGTAGGGCTTACCAGCGTTGAGGATGGCCTTAATCAAAGTTTTGCCGGCATTACGGAACTGGCTGTCAACTGCAAGTTTACCGATTGCACACACAAGAATGAAAAAGGCTGTGCGGTACTTAATGCGGTTGAGACAGGAGTGCTTAGTGAAGAAAGCTATAAAAACTATCTTAGGATGAAACGGGAATCAGAGCATTATTCGGAAAGTGAAGCGGAAAAAAGAAGAAAAGGAAAAAAATTTGCCAAAATGGTTAAACAGGTGAAGAAACACAAAAGCTAATGTATTTTATCGGATGAGTATGTATGTTTGTTTATACTCATCTGATGAATTAAAATAGCCATATTATTTTACTATTTTTGCGCTGTTTTAGGATGATATATTCATGCAAACCGGTGATGTTGAATCCTGAATCAGATTTGATTATACTATAATAAAGAATTACAATTGATATATCCAGCGTTTTTTGAAGAAAAAATCCGATTCAACCGGGTAAGGGAACTGATTAAGGAACAATGTTTAAGTTCGATGGGAAAGGAACGTGTCGACGAGATGCGTTATGTAACATTGCATGATGTGGTGTCCAGATGGGTTAATCAAACTAACGAGTTTAAGAAAATTTGTGTGGAGGAGTCTTTCCCAACCAGTTATTATATTGATGTAAGGGGACCGTTAAACAGAATTAAAGTTGAAGGACTGTTTCTGGAGGAAAGGGAACTTTTTGATCTTCGACGTTCCCTTCTGTCGGTGAAAGACATTGTACGTTTTTTTAAAAACAAAGAAGAACAAAATACATACCCCCATCTTCGCGAGATAGCTTCCAAAGTGATGGTGTACCCATTTGTTTTTGAGCGCATTGATGCTATCTTAAATAAGTTTGGGAAGATAAAAGACAACGCTTCACCCGAGCTGGCCCGTATTCGAAACGAGATGATTAAAAAACAAGGCAGTGTATCCCGTAAGATGGCCGCCATTTTAAATCATGCCCGCAAAGAAGGATTGGTGGAAGCCGACACCAATGTAGCCATTCGCGACGGACGGGCGGTAATCCCTGTTCCTGCCGGAAACAAGCGTAAGCTGAACGGTATTATTCATGACGAATCGGCAACGGGAAAAACATCTTTTATTGAACCTACGGAGATTGTTGAAATCAATAACGAGATTAGGGAACTGGAATATGCAGAAAGAAGAGAGATTAATAGGATTCTGGTTGCTTTTTCGGATAGCATTAGGCCGTATCTCGAGGACCTGATTTTCTCGTACGAGTTTTTAGGCATCATGGACTTTATCAGGGCCAAAGCCAAGTTCGCCTTGCAAATAAATGCCTGTTTGCCCAAAATGGTCACGCATCCTGAGGTAGATTGGGAAGATGCCACGCATCCCCTGCTTTATTTGCAACACTCGGCCGAAGGCAAAGAGGTGGTTCCTTTGACCATACAATTAAATAAGGAACAACGAATCGTATTGATTTCAGGGCCAAATGCAGGGGGTAAGTCCGTATGCCTTCAAACCGTTGGCTTGCTTCAATATATGTTTCAATGTGGACTATTGGTTCCCATGGACCAACGCAGTACCATGGGTATCTACCAGCATATTTTCATCGACATAGGTGACCAACAGTCTATCGAAAATGACTTGAGTACCTACAGTTCGCACCTGCTGAATATGAAGTATTTCCTAAAACACGGTACGCCCGAGACGCTTATCCTCATCGATGAGTTTGGTACGGGAACAGAACCTGCTTTGGGTGGAGCCATTGCCGAATCCGTGTTGAAGCAGTTTAATGCCATGCAGCTCAACGGAGTCATCACCACGCACTATACCAACCTAAAACATTATGCTTCAGGTGTTGATGGGATCGAGAACGGTGCCATGCAGTTTGATACAGGTCAAATAAGACCCTTGTTTAAGCTGTTGATTGGTCAGCCGGGTAGTTCTTTTGCGTTTGAGATAGCTCGAAAGATAGGCTTGCCGGAAGACCTGCTGGACAGTGCCAAGGAACAAATCGGTGAGGATCATATCAATTTTGACAAACACCTGCGCGAAATTGCCCGAGACAAAAGATACTGGGAACAAAAACGGGATAATATTCGCCGCAAAGACAAACAGTTGGAGGATGTTTACGAAAAATATCTGACCCAGTTAGAGCAAAGTAAAAAAGAACGCAATCACATACTGGAAAAAGCGCGTCTCGAGGCGGAAGAATTGATGGCTACCGCCAATAAACGCATTGAGCGCACCATAAGGGAAATAAAAGAAAGCCAGGCGGAAAAAGAACGTACCAAAAAGGCCCGCGAATCACTAACCGATTTTAAAGAAAAGCTGGAAAATCAGGATGACCAACAGAAGCACAAAATTGAACGAGAGATAGAACGCATCAAAAACCGCCAAAAACGTAAAGGTGAGAAACATGACAGCGGTGATGAAAACAAGGGGCAATCCGACTCCAAAACATCGGTTAAAAAGGGGGGTGCCAAACCAAGGGTGAAAGACGACGGTATTATCCGAAAAGGTGATAAGGTAAGGCTCGAAGGCCAATCGCTACCTGGCGAAGTAATGGAAATAACAGGCAAGAACGCTTTGGTGGCATTCGGGCATTTAATGACCAATGTGAAAATTACTCGTTTGGAGAAAATTAGCAACAAGGAAGTTAAACAAGCCATGCGCTCTCTGAACCAGCCTAGTTTGGGTGCTAACGTGGCTGAGCAAGTTAGAAAAAGAAAGCTTACCTTTAAGCCTGATATTGATGTGAGAGGACAACGTACCGAGGAAGCCATCCAGGTGGTTACCAATCATATTGACGAAGCCGTAATGTGTGAAGTAGGTACAGTCAAAGTCCTTCATGGTAAAGGGAATGGTATCCTAAGACAAATGCTCAGGGAAATGTTGAATACCATGCCTCATGTAAAAAGTTTTAGGGACGAACATATTCAACATGGCGGAAGTGGCATTACTATTGTGGAGATTGACATCTGATATTTTAAAAAAATGAATACATGACAGCAGATTTACAATTATTGACAACAACGGCTGTTTCGGCAGGATTTATACATACTATTTTAGGACCCGATCATTACCTACCCTTTATAATGATTGGAAAGGCCCGAAACTGGAATGTCACCAAAATATTGATGTTGACATTTATTTGTGGTTTAGGTCATGTGCTCAGTTCCGTGGTTCTGGGTATGGTGGGCGTTTTTTTTGGGGTAGGCCTCGAAAAACTGAATTTTATTGAAGCATCGCGAGGAAACCTGGCAGCCTGGGCTTTGATTGCTTTTGGTTTAGTATATGCCATTTGGGGATTAAGAAAGGTGTACAAAAACCGCAAACACTCGCATGTTCATGCGCACAGTTGCGGTGTGGTGCATTCCCATGAACACGGGCATACAAGTGATCACACCCACATTCATGAGAAGGAAGAGGGTAAAAAGATAACGCCATGGGTTCTTTTTATCATATTTGTGTTAGGCCCTTGCGAGGTTCTTATTCCCTTGGTGATGTACCCTGCGGCCCAAACCAGTGTTTCCGGAATGCTGATGGTTACCGCAGCTTTTGGAATTACAACTCTTTTGGCAATGCTTTCCACGGTCGCACTCGGTACTTTCGGATTTTCGCTGGTACCTTTTAAAAAAATCGGCCTATATACCCATGTCATCGCCGGAGCTATGATTTTCCTTTCGGGTTTAGCTATCCAGATTTTAGGCATATAGATTTTTCATAGTAAACTTTTTAGGGACATATATCTTTAACTCAAACCATAATTTATGCCATGTATAATTTGCATCGGATATAGATATGATGTAAATTGTATGAGTCACACCCACACTGATGCTAAAAGTTAAGCCATATTATACCACATGTACAATGAAGTTACTACCGGGTATATTGCCGATGATTAATAATAGCGTTAAATACGAAGTGAATGTAGCTCTGATTTCATTAAAACAGCGTTATTACTATGTTGTAATGATACTTTTTGCTTGTATGCTGGGGTGCCAAAAGCCTCAGGAGAAAGTATATAGTATTAATGAATATGGGTTACCAAATTGTCCCGGCTACTGCACGCCAAAAGTCTATGCCGTTCACACGCTTTCCGGAACCCCAACAATAGATGGGTATATTTCAGACGATGAATGGGGCAATACCCCCTGGAGCGAACCGTTGGTATCTAGTGTGAAAAACGGTATGGCAAATCCAGCTTACAGCACCAGGTATAAATTGGGCACCAAAGGGGATTCTTTATATTTTTCTGCGATTGTTTACGACAGACATATTTGGGCGGTAAACGACATCTGCCAGTCCTACTTTTTCGAAGACAATTTTTTGGAATTATACCTTGACGCCGATAATGATGAAAAGGATTATGTGGTATTGAAAATAAACGCTCTCGGCAACCTTTGTGGCGAATACTGGAACCGGAACAACGATAAGCCGCTTTCGAGATTCTCACTCCTCGATATGTCGCATGGCAGGTGTTCGGTGTTTATTGATGGGACGGTTAACAATCCCAAAGATAATGACAGGTATTGGTCATTTGAATGTGCCGTACCGCTTAATTTACAAGTCGACAGTTTAACACTACTACAACCCCATACTACCTGGAATGTCAATGTTCAGAGAACGTATTGGCCGTCTGTTGTTGTTGCAGGACTATATAAAAAAATGCTGAACCCCCATACCGGCAAAAAGTACCCGGGCGAAAAATGGGTTTGGAGTTTTCTGGATGAAAATAATATTAACACCCCCGAGCTATGGGGCGAATGGCATTTTAACACACTCAATCAAACATCGCAGGAAATTAGCCGGCAACAATTTGAAAGACAAGTGCGTTGGGAACTCCGGAATATTTACTATGCCCAACAGCGCCATCTAAAACGATATGGTCGTTTCTCCAGGAAGGTGGCCGGGCTAACGGACGTGGGCCTTAAATTACCTAAATTACTTTACAAGCCAAATATCAACACTGGCAGTGAAGTTTATGAAGCTCATATATATGATGCTGCAACAGGAACCAAATTTACTATTAACCACGAAGGTAAGGTTTGGAAAGAACAACAGCAATAGGTAAGGAAACAAGCGCTGTCACCCAAGAAATCGTAACTGTCATTCAAGGAATCGCAACTGTCATTCAAGGAATCGCAACTGTCATTCAAGGAATCGGATCTGTCACCCAAGGAATCGGATCTGACACCCAATAAATCGGGATTAACACCCAAGAAATGGAGTCTGACACCCAGGAAATGGAGTCTGACACCCAGGAAATGGAGTCTGACATCCAGGAAATCGGATCCGACATCCAGGAAATCGAGTCTGTCACTCGCGAAATGTCATATCACAGTTTCCGTTTCACGCCCTTAATTTCCGATTCATCTTTTCATATCCCCGTTTCACTCCCTGAATATTTCATAATTCTTTTGGTTATATCACTTTTGCTATCGTAATAGATAGAAATAAGAAAAGCGAAAACATTAATAATATTAAACATGAAAAAGAGATTGATTGCCATTGGGACTTCGATATTAATAATTGCACTGGCATTTTTTATAGTAAAAGCACTACCTGCTAAGAGCGCATCCAGCGAAAATGTGCTCGTAGCAAAAGCTGCTTTAGTGAATGTTATTTACCCTGAGGTTGGTGATGTAGATTATGAATTAACTTCAACAGGTAAACTTACGGCGACCGAACGATTTGAGATTTTTTCGCAAACAGACGGTCAACTTTTAGAATCAGCAAAAGTGTTTAAAGAAGGGAAAACATATCGCAAGGGTGAAGTAATGCTTGCTGTGGATGTGGAAGAATTTAAAATGACCTTGCTTTCGCAGAAGAGTAATTTTGTTACTTTAATTACTTCTGTACTCCCCGATTTAAAATCGGACTATCCTGAAGCATACGATAGTTGGAAAGCATATGTACTGAAGTTAGATGTAAACCAAAAACTTCCTGCAATGCCTACGTCTAATAACGACCAGGAAAAATTTTATTTAAGCGGCAAAGGCATTTATGCCAATTATTACACCATCCAGTCTTCTGAAGAACGTTTTTCAAAATATACTATCCGTGCACCATACAACGGAATTGTAACCTCCTCAAAGGTGGAGGCAGGTAAAGCGGTTCGTCAAGGTACAGAGATGGGTGTTTTTATTAATCCTTCGCAATACGATTTAGAAGTAATGCTTCCTTTGTCGGCCATTACCGACATTAAAATAGGAACCGAAACAGAGTTAACTTCTTCTGAAATTAACGGAACCTGGAAGGGTAAAGTAATCCGCATCGGAGGTGATATTGTTGAGCTTTCGCAAAGTGTAAAAGTATTTATCCGAACCTCCGGTCAAAACCTGAAAGAAGGGATGTTTCTGACTGCACACATTGGTCTTTCTCCTTTTAAAAATGCTATGAGCCTGCCCCGAAAGATGGTTGACGACAACAATCAAGTATTTGTTGTTAAAAATGGTAAGCTAAAGCATCAGGTAGTTAATGTTTTAACCCGTCAGGGAGATATTGCTATTGTTGAAGGTTTAAAAAGTAACGCACCTGTGCTTTCTACGGTAATAAAAAATGCTTACGATGGCATGCCGGTTTCTATTAACGCTCAACAGTGATCGGTTAACGGTAGGCAGTATCTAACATTACGGATGTCAATTTAACATGAAATACAGAATAAGGAAACTCTGTGTCTTAGGGTCTCTGTGTTCGTCATACAACATAAATGAAAAAATTAATAGAATATTTTATAAAGTTTCCGTTGGCAGTTAATCTGATAATGGGGATGATTATATTATTTGGAGGTATTGCTTTGATAGGGATGCAAAGGAACTTCTTTCCCAATGTGGCACAACGGTTTATTTATGTAGATATCGTTTACCCGGGAGCTTCTCCTGAAGAGGTAGAGGAAGGGGCTATCTTAAAAATAGAAGAAAACATTAAGGGGCTTGAAAATATGGAACGGGTGACTTCCGTTTCGAGGGAAAATAGCGGAACCGTGACCATTGAAATGCTTAAAGGTACGGATATGGATGAGGCCTTGATTAAAGTAAAGAATGAGGTGGATAGGATTTCGTCGTTCCCTGTGGCAATAGAATCTATTGTAACCTACAAACACGACGATGTCAACAGGGCAATGACCTTTGTGATTACTGCCAATGATAATAAGAATGTATCTCTAAAACAGCTTAAGAAATCGGCCCGGCTTATTGAGCGTGACTTGCTAAAGATGCCGAGCGTTTCGAAAGTGACTATAGGCGGTTATCCCGACGAAGAAATAGCCATTTTATTAAACGAAAAAAAGTTAGAATCGTATCAGATTACTTTTACGGAAATAGCCAATGCGGTAGCATCAACCAACCTTATCATGACAGGAGGAAGTGTTAAGGATGGTGAAGAAGAATTTTATATTAGAGTTAGGAACAAGGCGTACCAAAGCGAAGGAATAGAAGACATTGTAATTCGTAATACGGACAGCGGTGTAATTCGATTAAAAGATGTTGCCCAGATCAAAGATATGTGGAAGGACAGTCCATCGCAGGTGTTGTTTAATAATAAACAAGCGGTAGTTTTTACCATTGACAACACATTTGGGGAAGATATTCTGAGCTCAACAGACGACATTAAAAAGTATATTGAGGAATTTAACGGTTCGCAGGAATTGTTGGTTGCAACAGTAAACGATGACAGGAGTGTTACTTTAAACCAGCGTATCGATTTGCTATTCAGAAATGGTAGAATGGGTATTCTGTTAGTGCTGTTGTTTCTTTCCTTATTCTTAAATCCGCGGCTGGCATTTTGGGTAGCGGTAGGTATTCCGATATCTATTTTAGGTATGTTTATTTTATTGCCGCTTACTTCTGCTACCATAAACATGTTATCTCTATTTGGGCTGATATTAGTGCTGGGTATATTAGTTGATGATGCCATTGTGGTTGCCGAGAATGTATACCGGCATTGGAATATGGGGAAGAAGCCGATTAAAGCCGCTATTGACGGGACCATAGAAGTGACTCCGGCTGTTGTTTCCGGGGTTATTACTACCATGCTGGCATTTTCGGCCTTTATATTTTTAGATGGTAGGATGGGAGACTTTTTTAAGGAAGTAGCTATTATTGTGATCTTTATTTTATTTGTCTCTTTATTAGAAGGATTAATCATATTACCCGCTCACCTGGCACACTCCAAAGCATTAACCAAAAACGACGGTTCAGCATGGAAGAAATATATGGGTTGGGCCGAACGATGGGTTATTGTTTTTGCCAATAAATATTACCGCCCATTTATCAAGTGGACCATAAACAACCGCACCGTAACGCTGGCAGGTTTTACTGCCTTGTTTATTCTCTCCATAGGATTAGTTAAGGCAAGGGTGGTGGGAACCACTTTTTTTCCTCAGGTGGAAGGAGATAATTTTATGATTAGCCTGGTAATGCCTTCCGGCACTGAAGATGAGGTTACGCAAAAATCGCTTGATGTTATTTACCATGCAATATGGGACGTTAATGATGAACTGAAAGAAGAAGGTATTGAGGATGTTGACATTATAGATAAAGTTTATCAACAGTTTAAAGGTTCGGGGCATTCTGCTATAATCCAGGTTCAGATGAAAGACTCTGAAACCAGGAATTCTTTAACAGGGACCATCACTGCCATGATTAGAGAAAAGGTAGGTGAAATTCCCGGGGCTGAATCCCTGTTGATTGAGGGTTTTACGCCTTTTGGGAAACCTTTTGTTTTGAGTTTGGTGGGTGATGATAATAAAGAACTTCAGCAGGTTAAGGAAGAACTGAAACATATATTAAAAAGCAGGCCTGAGTTTGCCGAAGTATCGGATGTGGCTCCTGTAGGAAACAGGGAGATTGAGATAGAGCTTAAAGAGAAAGCCTACCTGTTAGGAATTACCTATAGAGATGTAATCACCCAGGTTCGGTATGCATTTTACGGGAATGAGGCGCAACGAATACAACGAGGTAAAGATGAAGTGCGTGTTTGGGTTCGTTACGATATAGAAAACCGCAGATCAATAGGTCAGCTCGAAAACATGAAGATTCGTTTGGGTAACGGTAAAGCTTATCCTTTATCGGAACTGGCAACTTTAAAAACGGTTAATGGCGTATCTAATGTTCGTCACCTCGAGTTTGAAAGGGAAGTACAGATAGAAGCTAACCTAAGTGATCCGACAGCATCGGTTTCCGATATTATGGCAGATCTGAAAAACGAAGTGCTCGATGACCTGCTGTTGAAATACCCTGGTGTGAAACCGGTATATGATGGTCAGAAAAGGGAGACAGATAAGGTTAAAAATTCGGCTGTTGTTGTTATGCCCGTTATCTTATTGTTAATGTTGGCTATTGTGATGCTTACCCTGCGCTCAGTGATACAGAGCTTGTTAGTATATGCCATGATACCGCTTGCTTTTGTAGGTGTTGTTGCCGGACACTGGATTCATGGAATGAGTATCAGCATTATGTCGGGTATGGGTATGATAGCCTTAGTGGGAGTGATGATTAATGATAGTTTGGTGCTGATTAATGCATTAAACATTAACTTAAAAGAGGGGATGAAGTATCAGGAAGCACTCATCGATGCCGGAGTGTCAAGGTTGCGTCCAATATTGTTGACCACTTTAACAACAGTTGTGGGTATGGCACCAATGGTATTGGAAACCAGCATGCAAGCTAAATTCCTGATTCCGGTAGCTTTATCGCTGGCTTATGGTATGTTAATGGCCACCACTACAACCCTGATATTATTACCGGTAATGCTAACCATAACCAATAATTCCAGGGTTAGCATCCTGTCGCTAATAAAAGGAAGAAAAGTGACCCACGAAGAGGTTGAAAGTGCAGTTAAAGAAATAAAGTTTAATGAGGAGAACGAGTAAACAATGTGATGGGGGTGGAAAAAATCCATCTTATAATAAGTAAGTTTTACTGTTAAGTAAATTGCATTGGGGAAAACTTTTTAATAAAAATATCATGCGTAATAAAATATATATAATAATCGCTTTGGGATGGATGGTATTTCCATTCCTTAAAGCACAAGAAATAAGTGGTGAGCTTACGCTCGAAAAAGCCATTGGCATTGCCATGACCAATAACTACGATTTAAAGATTGCTGAAAATCAGTTGCTGCAAGCTAAAAACAATAATAGTATAGGTAATGCAGGTTTATGGCCTTCTGTATCGATAAATGGCGGTTTAGATTATTCAGAATCAGATATCGAAACAGAAACAGAAAGTACCGGTGTGCTTACATATGACGGTGTGGGTGCAACAGTGTACAGTGGCAATGCCAGAGTAGATTACGCATTATTTGATGGATTTGGAAACAAATACAACTATAAAAAACTTCAACAATTAGACGAGCAGCAACAAATTTTCTTTCAACAACAAATGGAAAACACCATGTTGGATGTGGTTGATGCCTATTACAATGTTTGTAGTGCTCAACAAAACCTAAAACTGGCTAAAGAATCCATGGCAATATCAAAAGAAAGATATCAGAAAGCAGTGGATAAAAGAACATACGGTCAGGCCAACAAGTTAGATGTGTTAAACGCCGAGGTAGATATGAACAGCGACAGCACTAATATTTTAAATGCTGAGCAATATTGCGTAACGGCTATCAAAGACCTGAATGTAGTTCTGGGTGTACCGGTAAATTCAGCATATAGTGTTGATGAAAAAATTGAGTTTACAAAAAACTTCACTGCTGATGAAGTGATCAGTGCAACCATGGTTCGAAATAGTATGCTACAATCGCAGCAAAAACAGGAAGAGATTACGCAGATGGACTTAAAAATTACACAATCGGGCAAATATCCAAAGCTTTCGGCCTATGGAAAGTATGCTTATAGCAATACCGATTATTCTGATTATGCTACTGTTTATTCGCAAAGCAGCGGACCAAGTGCAGGGTTATCGCTATCATTTAATGTGTTTAACGGGAATCAGCAACGCACCCGTGAAAAGAATGCAAAGCTGAATATATTAAGCGAACAAGAACGTACGCAACAAATAAAATCGCGACTGGAACGTGATGCTTCTAATGCTTATACCGACTATACTTATAAAAAGCGTATTGTGGATTTGCAACAAAGAAGTTTGGTTCAGGCAGAATTAAATTTTGAGCAAACCAAAGAAATGTTTAAACTAGGTAGCGTAACATCTATTGAGTTCAGAACGGCACAGCAGAATATGCTTAACGTGGCCAACAATTATAACGACGCTCGTTTTAACGCAAAAGTGGCAGAGTATAATCTGCTTCGAATTACCGGAGAGTTGGTGAAATAGTGATTAGTTTAAAGTCGAAAGTCAAATGTCGAAAGTTATTGGCTGTTATTGGTATAGAAAAGAAAAAAATCTATTATCTCATATATAAAAGTCTAAAAAATGATTTCCAACCGTATAAAAATATTCTTTATACCATTTGTAACTGTTCTGATCATGATAACATCATTATCCATGATGGTTCTTTTAGGATTTAGAACAGTGAATGAAGTTATGAATATTTTTACGCACCGTAGTATATGGGCCTTTGGTAATGCCGCAGTTGCTGTAACTATATTTTATTTCGCGGTTAACTGGTTTAACGAATTTGTAGAGTGGAATAAAAACTGGGGAATTCGATTGGTGTTAGATGCCATACTTATTGTTGCTCATGCCTTTGCCGGTGTATTTATTCTCAATTACCTTTCTGTACATGGGCATTTCGGTGTCCCTCAGGAGAAATTGGACAAGGATTTTTTATACATTATGCCTATAGTTATGGATAGCCTCTTCTTAGTCTTGATTGAGTTAATTATGGGAATGGAAGAACGTAATAAACTGGAAATACAGGTCGCTCATCTCGAAAAGGAACAAATCAATGCCAAATATGGTGCGCTAAAAACGCAATTAGATCACCATTTTCTTTTCAACAACTTAAGTGTTCTTTCTTCCATTATCTATGAAGATGTGGATAAAGCGGACAAGTTTATCCAACGATTTTCACAAGTATATCGATATGTGCTCTCTATCAACAAACGAGATTTGGTGACGCTGGAAGAAGAGATAGATTTTATAAAAAGCTACCTGCAACTGTATAAATTCAGGTTTGAAGATGGTTTTGATTATGAAATCAACATTGATGAAAATAAGCAGAAAATGCTGATTGCACCATTAACACTTCAGGTACTGGTTGAAAATGCCATTAAGCACAATGTTGTTTCCCGAAGTCAACCACTTCGTATTTGTGTTTTTAACGAGGATAATGGCTTAATCGTGAAAAATAACCTGCAATTCCGGGATAAGTCGGAAATAGAATCAACCAATACAGGACAAAACAATATTTTTGAAAAATATGAATTGCTGAACTGTGCATTACCGGTCATTAAAAATGATGGAAAGCATTATTCTGTAAAAATAACCTTAATCCCAAGGTAAGATGATTAAAGTTTTAATAGTTGAAGATGAAATGCCATCGGCACGAAAGCTGAATGCTTTGGTGAGCCATATTGAACCCGACTTTGAGGTGGTGGAGATTTTAGAATCCGTAAAACAAACAGTGGAGTTTTTGGATAACAACACAGTAGATTTGATTTTTTTAGATATTCACCTGGCCGATGGAAACAGCTTCTCTATTTTCGAACAAATCAAAGTAGAAACACCTATCATCTTTACCACAGCTTTTAATCAATATGCCATAGAAGCATTTCAGCAGGTAAGTGTTGATTATCTTTTAAAACCGATTGAAAAAGAAAGGTTGAAGCAGGCTATTGAAAAATTCAAAAAAGTTCATCTGGCCGTGAAACCTTCCGCGGCTGTAGATTATCAGGAAATCAACCGAATAATAGCTGCTTCGGTAGGCAAAAAAGAATATCAGGAGCGTTTTATGGTGCACTATCGCGATAAGATTAAAGCTATAGAAGTGGATGATATAGCCTCTTTTTACGCCGAAAACAAATCTGTATTTATCACCATGTTCGATGGACATTCCTATGATTTGTCCAATACCCTGGAACAGTTGGAAGAAAAACTGGATCCCAAATATTTTTTTAGGGCCAACCGCAAATGCATCGTCCATATAAAAGCGGTTAAAGATGCGGTGGTTTATTCAAAAAGCAAACTGAAGCTCAACCTGGCACCTTCTTTGCCATTTGAGGTAATTGTCTCCACAGAAAAATCATCGAAATTTAAACAATGGTTGAGTAGGTAGTGCCATTCAATTAGTCAATGTTTAATTGGTTATTAGCCGCTGTAGCCCCCTTGGGGCAATCATTTACATGACGCAGAACTCATAGGGCGATGCCCTGTGCTATTTCTATAACACCTTTGTAGCCATTAATCCTGGCGCAAAGTAAGAAGCATTTGCCCAAAAAATTTAAACGATAACCATATTAAGCCGACGGGCTTATAGTATTATCGTAGGGCAACGCCCTAATAGCTCACCAATCATCAATCCCACACATATTTTTCATCATACTCCACATTATTTTTTTTCAGAAAACCCCTGAACTCCTTTTTAAAAGTTTTTGTTTTATGATGTTCCTTTTGATTTTTAATATAATCGACCACCACATTAATCTCTGAAGGTTTTACAGAGAAAATACCGTATCCATCTTGCCAATAAAAATTTTGATATTTAGCGCCTAACGTCTTTACCCACTTGGAAGATCCCCGTTTTAATTCTTGCAACAGACCGGCTTGTGTAATTTTACGTGACAATGTGCATAAAATATGAACATGATCATAATAACCACCAACGCTTACGGGATTGCATTCCAAAGCTCTACATGCCCCTCCGAGGTATTCATATAGTCGATCCTGGATTTCGTTATTAATTAAATTTTCCCTGTGCTTAGTGCTGAAAGTAATATGGACATACACTTTTGATAAAGATTGAGGCATGGTTATTTATTTAAAGGATTATTGTTTATTAAGTTAAGAAAAACAATCCTATTTGGCCATGCGTACTTTGCCATTTCGCATAAACATCTATTTTGCGATATGGCTATAGCCCCTTTGGGGCATTATGTACATGACGTAAGTTACATTGGGCGCTGCCTATGCTATTACTATAACACCTTTGGCGCATTCAATATTAAGCCGAAGGATATGATACACTCGATCAATATCAATTAATCGAAAACAAAAGCCCAACGGGCTTATAGCAATAGCACAGGGTATTACCTGTGTGTTTAGCGTTACACAAATATACCCCAATGGGGTTTTAGCATTCACACAAGTAACATCCTGCATCAATGTATATTACACAGGTGTAATACAAATCCTTATTTACGTTTCCGGAGTCGTTAAAAAATAAAATATTGACTACATCTCAAAACTATAATCCGACTCTACCAACGCAATGCGGGTTTTATAACAATTATACCACATTTCTCTACCCATCTCTCTGGCTTTCGTATGTTCTATATGGTTTTTCCACTTTTTAATGGATTCCAAATCTTTCCAATACGAAACGGTTATGCCCACTTCATTTTTGGCACTTTCAATACCTAAAAAACCCTCCTGTTCCCGGGCAAGTTTTTCCATAAAATCAGCCATTTCAGCGTATCCGTTATCTCCTTCTGTTCTAGTTGAAGTAAAAATAACGGCATAATACGGGGGGGGTGGCGTTTGAGCAATCATATTAATCTTTGTTATATCTTTACTTATGTTTCAACCTATACGCCACCACCCTATTATTAAAAAAAGTTGGTACTAGCAACAAATTACTCTCAGGAATAAAATCAATATCCGCGGCATTGATATTTTTCTCGCGGGTATCCAGCAATTGTTTTTTACTCCAGTCTTTGGCTGAAATATAAAATACCTCACCTTTCCAGTTGGAAACGATAAAATCGTCGTTGGGTAACCTTACAATTCCATCGCCATGACCAATTTCGGTAGTCAACACATTTAATGATCCATCTTTTAAATTACATATCCCAAACTCACTGGCTTTTGAGGTTACGTAATACATTCCCTCTTTAGCAGACAGCAAACCATTTAACCGGGCTAAATCTTTTACTAAAACCGCATCCATATTCCCGTTTTGCAAAGCATATATTGTTTCGCTGGACGAACCTGAAGCATAAACAACGCCCTCGGAGGAAACAGTTAAATCATTTAAGTCCGGTTTTCCATCCACCGGGTATTCATTCACGATTTTTCTTTCTTTCATATCAATTTCTACCACTCTGTTGATATCATTCACAAAAAGTCTGTCGCCAACAATACCCATTCCCTTGGGGCCGCTCATTCCTTCAACCCATTTGAGTTCTAAAATATTTCCGCTGGTATCTATGGTGGAAATAAACCCGTTATGATCAATCTCCCAAGGTGATTCGTTGACGTTAGCGACATAGATCACCCCCGATTCTTTGTGGTACAAGACTGATTCGCTGGTTGTCATTAACGAATCGGTTTGCCAAACCATTTCCAGAAAAGGTTCCGGGGTTTTGTTTTGAGGTTCTGTTTTCTTTGTTTTGGAAGAGCATGCCGCCACCAATACAATTAAGCTACAATACATTGTTAGTTTTAACGTTTTCATGAGTCTATTTTTAAGATTATTGTTTCCCGGGAATTTTTAATCATCCAATATGATTTCAGCCATCACTGGTAAATGATCGGAAAACCACACGCCATTTATTCTCTTGTCATCAATATGCCGGTATCTTTTTACTTGCAGTTTCTTTGTAAAAATATAGTCAATTCTTCTTATAGGTGTTATATTCTTGCCGAACGAGTTAAAGGTTCCGTGGGGGCCATATAAAGGTTTAAGTGATATTTTAGCCCCATCATCCATTTGTTTTTTTAGTATTTGAATGGGTTCACTATCGGGCCCGCTGTTAAAATCGCCCATTACAATCACCTTTTCTTCATCCAACTTAAATTCTTTTATTTTATTCATAATCAGTTGTGAAGAATTTACGCGGGCTAGTTCACCAATGTGGTCGTAGTGGCAGTTGAATACATGTAAGACTTCCCCGGTTTTCTTAATCCTAAATATGGCGTAAGTACTTATTCTTTCCATAGAGGCATCCCATCCTATCGAAACTTTATCTGGTGTTTCTGATAGCCAAAAGGTTTTGGTTTTTACCAATATTATTTGGGTCGTATCAAAATAAACGGCAGTGTATTCGCCTTTTTTAATCCCGTCGTCTCTGCCCACTCCCACATAATTGTAATTAGGCATTTTTTTATCAATATATTCAACTTGAGAATGGAGTCCTTCCTGTATTCCAATAATTTCCGGTGAATAATAATCGAGTAGCTGTACCACTTCGCCTTTACGGTTTTCCCACCAGTTGTCGCCATCATTCGGATTATTGAAACGGATGTTGTAAGTCATTACTTTAACCTGAGCTACACACAACAAAGAAATTTGTATAAGGAAAAGAACGGCTATTAATTTTCTGAACAGTTTCATAATTAATTAATTTGTATGGTAAGCAATTACCTATAATTCATCAGGTCGGGATGTTTGAAACGATAATTTACGTGCTTCTTTAGTTTATTATTGCTTACAACTTTGAATTCCGAAGGTTTAACTTCGTCAAATTCAGGTGGCTTTCTTCCTACTCCCTTCATTTCTTTGGTGTAGAATTCTCTTCGTGTTGGATGAGTATCTGCACATGCATTAAAAATTTCACCCCAAATATCTTTTTCGATCAATGTCTTAATAATCGCTATGCAGTCCTCTAAATGAATCAGGTTGACAAAACCCTCTGGATTCTTGATTTTAATTCCGTTAGGAAAAAAATACCCCGGTTTTCGATCTCCTCCAAATAAACCTGCAAATCGAAGAACAGTTGTTTTAAAGAGAGAACTACTGCAAAATATCGACTCAATTTTAGCAAGAGCAGTATCCAATGTGTTAGTTTCTTCCGTTACCTCTCCGTTTAAGTTTGGGTATACTGAAGTAGAGCTAATAAAGATTACTTTATCGATATCAGAGGCATGAATTTGCGAGACCAGGAATTTAAAATTATCGATATCCTTATGAGGGACGGCAATGACAAGAATATCTGCCTTTAAAAATTCAGTACGATCTTCCCTTTCGTATAAATCAATTAAATAAGGATTTATTTTTAATTCGGCTAGCTCGGTTAATTTAATTTGTGAAGTCGTTGATCCTTTAGTTGGGTAACCAGCCTTGATTAATTCTACAGCCAAAGGAATGCCCAACCAACCACAACCCAATATGCTTATTGTCGGTTTCATAGCATTAAGATAAACTAAAATTAGCTTTCCATCAACATCAATCAGGTTTGGAGTAAAAAATTATGTAAGCACATACATTTCCTTTTCTTCAATAACGTCCAATATCTTAATAACACAAACATTAAACTCCTTTTTTAATTCGTGTTCCCAAAAACGCAATAGGGTCCATCCTTTTCGTTTATAAAAACTGTTGATCATAGCGTCCCGTTGCATGTTTCTTTCAATCTTTGGAATCCAGAAGCGGCGGTTTGTTTTTATTTGGTGCTTTTTCCGGTGCCAATTATAACCGTGCCAAAACTCTCCATCAATAAAAATGATTAACCGGTACTTTCCAATAACGATATCTGGTTTGCCGGGTAGCCGCTTTACGTTTTTATAGTAACGAATACCAATACTCCACAGAAACTTACGCAGCTTAACTTCGGCCTTTGTATCTCTTCCACGAACTTTGCTCATCATCCTGGATCGTTTTTTTGTGGTGTAAAATCCGTTGGCTTCGCTAAACCGTGGTACCTTAATCTCGTTTTTGTAATACTTTGCCATAAAACAATCCTCTCAAAACAAATTTCATCATTTTTTTTGAATTAATGCACTGTCAATTAATTCTTGCCATATGTCATTAAACTTTTATTACTCCCGGTAATCCAGCTAAACATGGTTCTTTTCATAAAACGTACACTATGTATTTCAGGGAGATATACGCATCTGAGCTGAAAAACTGGTTGAATAGCAAGCGGCATATTATCAAAGGAAAGTTCAATACTTTTAAGGTTTGATATTGTTGTTTGCAAATCATATTCTTTCGTTTATTGGCAGAATATGATTTGTTGGGTATAAAGCAAAATTTACCCCAGAATTGTCATTGTTTGAGTTGAACGTATCTATTCAATTTATTTAAGCTCAATCACCATTGCTGATTTTGCTTTGATATTAATACTTTTAAGATTGCCGATGGCTCTTCCCGTTAGAATATTAGTGCCTTGATTAAAGCCACCTGTAATTTCTTTAAATCGTGAAGTATCAATATGTTTAATACCTTTTGTGTTGTTGTTTAGAATGACCATGATGGTTTCATTATCAGTATATCTAAAATACACATATACTCCATCCCTTGGAATAAAATGCAAAGTGTTGCCGTATTTTAAGGCCTCGGAGTGCTTGCGGTAATTCAGCAGTTTTTTTATCAGCCCAAAAATCTTGTTCTGGTCTGTATTTCGTCCTTCTTTGGTAAAAGCATTAAGCTTATCGTTTTTCCATCCGCCTGGGAAATCAAGCCTGATTTTATCATGGCCATCCAACCCGTTTCCATTCATCAGTAACTCGGTTCCATAGTATATCTGCAATATGCCTCTGGTGGTGGCTGCATAAGTCAACGCCATTTTTAGTTTTGCCGTATCGTTTTGCAAGGCATGCAAAATGCGCCCTTCGTCATGATTGTCCGGGAATACAACCAGGTTCATGGGGTTGCGGTAGAGGTGGTCGTCGGCCAAGGTGTTGTAGAGTCTCGACATGCCGGTTTCCCAACCCTCCTCTTCATTAAACGCACGTTTGATGGCATCTTGCATCGGAAAATCCATCAGGCTGGGCAAGTGCGAGTTGTAGCCGTCTTTGTTGGGGAAGTCCTTTTGCCAATAGCATAGTTTCGAAGCCTCGGTAATCCATGATTCTCCAACAATATTAAAATTGGGGTATTCGTTTAAAATACGTTGTGTCCAAACCGCCATCCCATGTTTATCGGGGTAAGGATAGGTATCCATTCGAATGCCTTCTAAACCTGCATATTCGATCCACCAAATGCTGTTTTGAATCATATAATTCATCATAAACTCGTTCTCCAGGTTGAGATCGGGCATGGTGGTGTCGAACCAACCTTTTACGGATTGATCTTTGTCGGCCCGGGAAACGTAAGGGTCGGAAATGGTTGATAAACGATAGTTGGAACGTGTAAACTCTTCCCATTGATTAATCCAGCTGAACATGGGCAAGTCCTTCATCCACCAGTGGTTACTTCCACAGTGGTTAAACACCATATCCATAATCATCTTGATGCCGCGTTTGTTGCATTCTTTGGTGAGTGTTTTAAATTCTTCGTTGGTTCCGAGCCGGGCATCGATCCGGTAAAAATCGGTAATAGCATAACCATGGTAAGAAGCCATGGGCTGATTGTTTTCCATCACCGGATTGAGCCAAATGGAGGTGAATCCCATCTCCTCAACGTAGTCTAAATGATCTAAAATGCCTTGTAAATCACCGCCGTGACGCCCATAAGGTGCCTTGCGATCCGTTTTTTCGAGCAGGCCTTCAATATTATCGTTTTGGGGATTCCCGTTGGCGAACCTATCGGGCATAATCAGATAAATGGCGTCTCCCGAATCAAATCCTTTTCTGTACATGGACCCGGCTTCCCGATCTAATAGTTGGTATTCGTATGTGCAAATAACCTTTCCTCCCTTTATAAACTCGATAGGCATAGTTCCTGCTTTGGCTGTAGGCGAAATCAACAAGTCAACAAACAGGTAATTGGGGTTTTCTACTTTAGTGACTTTTTTCAAAGAAACGCCTCCATAATCAATACGAATATCAGTGGAAGCAATTTGCGGGCCATAAACCAAAAGTTGTAGTTCGGGAGAATGCATTCCTACCCACCAATTGGTAGGCTCAATGCGTTTTATAACGGCTGTGCTCATGGCTTCAAGTATGTTTGAACTGGATAATATCATCATGGCAACATATAAAATTTGAAGTAGTTTCATTTTTAATTGGGTACCTAAAGTTAAGTAAAAAGGGTGAGGGAGGAATAAAAAACAGAGACACAAGGGGCTGCGGGAGAGGGATCACTCAGCGCCAAAGTGTCTCTATGTACCATATACTATCGGGAAATAGTCTGCGAACGATTCGGTTCAACAGTCACTAGTTTATCATAAACGTATAGTTCAATGGTTTTTTCCGCATGGGAAATAATTTCCACATCTGCCACACTAACCCTTACTTCCAGGTCGTTTCCTTTAAAGGTAATACGGAAAGCATATTCTTCCCATCGTGCAGGAATATCCGGGTTCAGATATAACTTCTCGTCATAAGCCCTTTTGCCTCCAAATCCTTCAACGATTGACATCCATGTTCCTGCCATACTCGTGATATGTAATCCTTCATGAACTTCGGCATTGTAATCATCTAAATCCAGGCGAGAAGTCCGCAGATACATCTCGTAAGCTTTCTCAACGCGCCCAATTTTTGTTGCAATAACAGAGTGCACACAAGGAGACAGGGAAGATTCATGTACGGTACGCGGTTCGTAAAAGTTGAAGTTTCGCTCAATTTCTTCTTTACTGAATTCCTCCTCAAAAACATACATTCCCTGTAAGGTATCTGCTTGTTTAATAAAGTTTGAACGGAGTATTCTGTCCCACGACCAGTGTTGGTTAATTGGACGTTGCCCGGGGTCCAGGTCATCAGCCATGATCTGTTCTTTGTCCATAAACCCATCCTGTTGCATGTGAACCTGAAGATCCTCGTTGTATGGGAAATGCATGTTGGCAACAATGTCTTTCCAGCGCTGTGTTTCGCTATCTCCGTCAAAGCGCAGCTTTTCGACTAACTCGTTATATCTGACCGGACTGTTTTCTTTGACGTAATCCAAAGATTCCATGGTGTATTTTAAACTCCATGTTGCCATTTTGTTGGTGTACCAGTTGTTATTGATGTTGTTTTCGTATTCGTTAGGGCCGGTAACCCCTAACATCACGTATTTATTTTTTGCCTGTGAGAATGTGATCCTCTGGCTCCAAAATCTGGAGATACCAACTAAAACTTCAATGCCGTACTCTGCCAAATATTTTTTATCCCCGGTATGACGGATATAATTGTGGATAGCAAAAGCAATAGCGCCATTACGGTGAATTTCCTCGAAGGTAATTTCCCACTCATTATGGCACTCCTCGCCATTGGCTGTCACCATGGGGTAAAGTGCGGCTCCATCTTTAAAGCCCAGTTTCTCGGCATTTTCAATGGCTTTTGGCAGGTGTTTATATCGGTAAATCAATAATTGACGGGTAACTGCTGGAGGAGCGGTCATTAAAAAAAACGGGACACAATAGGCTTCAGTATCCCAATAGGTAGTTCCGCCATACTTTTCGCCGGTAAACCCTTTGGGCCCCACATTTAATCTTTCGTCCTCACCGGTATAGGTTTGGTTTAGATGGAAGATGTTAAACCGGATACCTTGCTGCGCAGCTACATCACCTTTAATTTTAATATCACTGAGAACCCATTTTTCGGCCCATTTTTGTCGGTGATCGGCAAATAATTTATCGAAACCTTTGTGGCAAGCGTACGAAACTAATTCTTCGGCATTGGATTTTAATTCGTTGGTAGCGTAATTTAAAGATGAGGTTACGCCAACAAATTTCTCAAGACAAGCCGTTTGACCTGCTTTTATTTCAAACTCAACCTTGTTGCCTACCCATTTGCTTAATTGAATAACTTCAGGTTTGGCTTGCACCTGTTTGTTATCTATCATTGCATGGTATTTGATGGCGATACCAACCCTAAAGTCCGATTTCTTGGTTTGAGACTCTAAATAGGCACCACCTTCAGAAGCATTTACATCTAAAACGTTCCAAAATTTCTCATCATAGTTAGCGTCCTCGTTTTCAATATCTCCGTCGATATAGGGGGTAAAGCTGATAACACCATTAAAGTTAACAGGTGTTACTTCATAACGGATAGCTCCGTTTTCGGTATCTGCCATGCTTACAAATCGTTTTGCTTTAACATGGATTTTTCTGTCATCATCCAAAATAGCATCAAATTCCCTCTCTAAATATCCCTCTTGCATATTCAGTGTTCGCACAAAGTTTTCCACTTTACACTTGTACAAGTCTAATTCAGTACCGTCAATAGTAACGTCGATACCAATCCAGTTTGGAGAATTTAGAACCTTGGCAAAATATTCAGGATACCCATTTTTCCACCAACCCACTCTTGTTTTGTCAGGATAATAAACTCCGGCAATATAACTTCCCTGTAAACTTGGTCCCGAATATTTTTCTTCAAAATTGGCCCGTTGTCCCATCTTTCCGTTACCAATGCTGAAGATACTTTCCGAAGCCTGATGATTGACGGGATCAAATCCTTCTTCAATCACACACCATTCGTTATGTTTAAGATATTTTTTCATGATTAAAATTTTTTATTCCCGTCGGTCGGGTCAAATAATTTTTAAGTGACAAATTCATAAGTTCTCTGCCTACGGTTGGGTTAGCCGTTTAACAGACCCAGTTTCTGCATGTTCATATTGTGCAACCCAGCTACCACCAAGTGAGCTTTGCCCAATACTTCTTCATTGCCAATGCCTACACACTTCATGCCTCCGGCCAAAGCTGCTTCAACCCCAGCTTCCGCATCTTCAAAAACCACGCAATCTTCAGGATCAACACCTAATGCTTCTGCACCTTTCAAAAAAACTTCCGGATCGGGTTTTGCTTTAGATACTTTTGTTCCGTCTATTATGGTGCTGAAATACGATGTTAATTCCAATCGCTCCAGGATAGTCATGGCATTTTTACTGGCCGAACCTAAGGCAATTTTAATTCCTTCTTTTTTTAATAGTTCTAAAAATTCCTTGGTTCCGGGAAGGATTTCTTCCGGCCCCATTTTTAGAATATATGTCAAGTAATTTTCGTTTTTCTTTGCCGCCAAAGCCAGTTTTTCCTCTTCGGTTTTTTCAATCTGCCCTATTGAAAGAAGTATGTCTAAGGACGTCATTCTGCTCACACCTTTAAGTCTTTCGTTATCCTCAATGGTAAAATCGAACCCCATTTCATTAGCCAGTTCCTTCCATGCTATGTAATGATACTTGGCGGTATCTACTATTACCCCGTCTAAATCGAAAAGACAAGCTTTTACTTTTCCCATTTTATAAATTATTGTTAAATGTTGACGTTTTATTTTTCTGTTTTAAGCCTCTTGTTCTTTGTCCTGCTTTACAAAGGCTACTGAAAATGCTCCCAGCACCATAATTATTCCTGCCAGAATTAAAATATAAATACCCTGATTGCCAAAGAAAGATCTAAGAATAGGGCCTCCGATAACACCGCTCAAAATTTGCGGAATTACTACAGTCAGGTTAAAAAGTCCCATATATACCCCAATGCGCTTGGGAGGTAATACGCCCGATAAAATGGCATAAGGCATGGATAGTATAGCTGCCCAGGCCATCCCAATTCCAACCATTGATATAAGAATGTAATACTGATTTGTGAAGAAGAAAATACTTATAAAACTTAACCCTCCAAGAAGTAAGGAGAAACTGTAAATAGTTTTTCGGCTTGTTAAGGCGATCAGTTTTGGTAGTAAAATTGAATAAATTGCCGCAACTAAACTGTACATGGCAAAACATATACCAACCCAGTTACCTGCTTCGTCAAATGCTTTTCTTAAAATTGTGTCGGTGTTTTCGGTAGCATTAAAATCCAACGGAACCCCAAAATAGTGTTGCGAAATGGCTGTGGTGGAATAAACCCAAAGCAGGAAAAACGGAAACCACGAGAACAATTGAACAATAGAAAGCTGTCGCATAACCTTAGGAGCCGTTTTTAATAATTCCCAAAAACTCTCTTTCTTCTGCTTGTCTTCTTCAGTTATGTTTTTATACGCTTCGTATTCCTCGGGCGGATATTCTTTGGTTTTTAACACGGTAACTAAGACGCTTATTAACAGTAAGGTACCTCCAATATAAAACGACCATATCACAGATGGAGCTACCTCTCCGGTTTCACCTTCGTTGGATACACCAACAGCAGTTAAAATAAAGGGCAAAGCAGATCCTATTACCGCACCAAAATTAATCAGGAAACTCTGAACGGAATACCCAACGTTTCGTTGCTCTTCAGGCGTCATATCTGCAACCAGTGCCCTAAAAGGTTGAAAGGTTACATTAAACGAGCCGTCCATCAGGGCCAGCATGATAACGCCAAAAGCTAATGCTGCTGCTGTTCCCGCTTTAAAAACAAGAGGAGCGTTAGGCATAAAAAACATAGCTACCATTGAAATAATGGCCCCAAACAAAATATAAGGTGTTCTTCTTCCTATCCTGGTCCAGGTTTTATCGCTTGCTGCGCCAACCACTGGTTGCACAACTAATCCCATGATGGGAGCAACCAACCAAAAGAATGACAGGTTATGCGGATCCGCACCTAAACTGGTTAATATCCTACTTGCATTGGCATTTTGTAAGGCAAAGCCGAATTGAACTCCCAGGAAACCGAAACTTAGGTTCCAGATTTGCCAAAAGGATAATCGAGGCATCTTCTTCATAAAATCAAAAATAATTACATGATTACTATGTATCTCGGTTAACGAGATAAATCGCAGGAATATACAATAAATGCTATTAACCCGGATTTGTTTATCCAAGAGAGTAAAATACTTTGCTAATTCCAGAATTGGAGTTATGCAGGTGTTGACTTATATCAAATCGTGTCCAATGATTTAAAATCTGCATCAAAGATACGTTATAAATATTAATTCTAAGCTATCATTTATAGCTAGTTATGGCTGTTTGTTTGTGGGTGTGTTATAGAAACATCAGATTGCAACCGTTTGCGGTACATGCGTAAAATATAAAAAAAAGCTAAAAAAATATCAGGGCGTGGTTCTGCAACCGTTTGCAAAATCCGCTTTGGACTAATATCTACCAGCCAAAAGCTATAAACTAATCCCTCACCTTAGTCGTAGATTCTCTAATGCGCAATACAGGGGTGAGTACTTTTGTTTGGGGTATGTGAACTTCTTCCTCGTTTTCAATTTGATTAATTAATAACTGAATGGCCTCTTTCCCCATTTCAATACCTTTTTGTTCCACAGTTGATAAAGGAGGGTAGGCAATGGTGGCATTAGGACCATCTCCAAAGCCTATTACGGAAATGTGCTCGGGAACTTTAATATCGTTTTTAATAAGTACTTGCATGGCTGCAATGGCCGTTGAATCGTTTACGGCAAATATACCGTCTATCCGGTTGGCTAACTGAAGTATTTTACCCGCATTGGCAAAAACTTCGTCTCTGGTATCGCATTTAATGACGTATTCTGGGTTATAATCTATACCAACTTCATTTAGTGCTGCCTGGTATCCTTCCTTTCTTCGTTTACCTATGGCCAGATTCTGAGGTCCTGCCAGGTGCAATATTTTTTTACATCCAATAGACATAAGATGGTGTGTGGCAATTTTTGCGCCTGAAAAATCATCAATAAGTACTTTGTCTGCTTCAATTTCTTCCGGTGCCCTATCAAAGAAAACCACAGGTACACCATGTTCAATTAAGTTACGTATGTGATCCAGTTGGTACGTGGTTTTACTCATCGACATTAAGATTCCATCAACACGGTTGTCCAATAATGCTTGTGCGTCGCTAACCTCCCGGTGATAATCTTCGTTCGACTGGCATATCATTACATTATATCCGGCAGCATAGGCTACTTTGTCGATTCCTGCAAGAACAGAAGAAAAAAAGTGGTGTACAACTTCCGGTAATATAATACCAATGGTGTTGGTTTTGCTACGTCTCAAATTCAAGGCTAAAGCATTAGGTCTGTAATGAACCTTTTCGGCAAAAGCCTGAACCATCTGTTTTGTTTTCGGGCTGATATCCGGATGATCCTTTAGTGCCCGGGATACAGTAGATGCGGAGATGCCCAGTATTTTAGCGATGTCTTTTATAGTAACCTGATGTGTAGCCATGTAAAAATAAATGTATTGGTTATGTTTCCCATGCCATGGGGTTGTAATATTTAAAAGTACAATAATTGTGCAAAATAAAGTTGTTCTGCAGGCTTCTTTTGTAGAGTAATTTCCTCATTGCCATGAAAAACCAACATATATCATGTTTTGAACAAAAGTGCAAAAGGTTAAAAATATGTTATAAAACATACGTGCGTATTGCAAACGTCTTCGCAAACGTCTTCGCAAACGTTTGCGTTAAAAAATGTCAATAATAAACCCAATGATGTTAATAAATGTTTATCTCAAGCTTGTTTTTATTGTAGATTTGTAAAGTCCAAATGAGCGTAAGGCGATTGCAAAGCAGCGTGTTATGTTTGTATATTAAATCAACATCTAAATTTAAAATCTACTATCAATTAAGAAAATTAAACAAGTTTTTTAACTGTTAAATCTTTAGTTTTATGATTAAATCATTTCGTTTTAACAAAGTCATGCTGGTGCTGGCCGGTTTGTTTATTATAACAAGCGTAGCCCTGGCTCAGGAAGTGACTATATCCGGTACCGTACGGGATGCCGGTATAGGTGATGTGTTACCGGGTGTTACCGTGGTTATTAAAGGTACAACCACCGGTACGATTACTACTCCGGATGGAACATATACTATAAGTGCAAATAAAGGTGATGTTCTCATGTTTTCATTTATTGGTTTTCTTTCACAAGAATTGGTTGTAGGAGACCAAACAACCATTAATATCGAGTTGGAAGATGATGTTATTGGCATGGAGGAGGTTGTGGTGGTTGGATATGGTCAGGTAAGGAAAGAAGATGCAACGGGGTCTGTTTTTACTGTAAAATCGGATGACTTTAACCAAGGTTCTACCAGTTCTCCTCAAGATCTTATCGTAGGTAAAATTGCGGGTGTGCAAATTGTAAATGATGGAGGTGCTCCAGGTTCAGCGTCAACCATTAGGATTCGTGGTGGTTCTTCTATGTCTGCCAGCAACGATCCGTTAATTGTTATTGATGGAATGCCTTTGGATAATAGGGGTATTGATGGAATGAGTAATGTATTGAGCTCATTAAACCCTAATGATATTGAAACTTTTACCGTATTAAAAGATGCATCGGCAACTGCAATTTATGGATCACGTGCTTCCAATGGTGTAATTCTTATTACAACTAAAAAAGGAAAAGCAGGACAAAAATTAAAAGTTACGTATGACTCTAAGTTTTCAATAGGTAAAATTAAAGAGACTATAGATGTTTTAAGTGCCGATGAGTATAGAACTTTAGTAAATGAAAGAGCAGTAAATAATTCTTCTGTTAACCCTGCATTGATGGGGAATGCTTCAACTGATTGGCAAGATGAAATATACAGAGATGCAACCGGGCATGAGCACAATATTGGAGTTTCTGGTTCAATCAAAGATGTTCCGTTTAGAGTTTCGGCCGGTTACACAGATCAAAACGGTATTTTGCAGACTTCGGAAATGCAAAGAACTACAGGGACATTAAATATTAATCCTAGCTTTTTAGATGATCATTTAAAAATAAATGCTGGGGTTAAGTATATGGCGATTGATAATAGATTTGCTGATAAAGGAGCTATAGGAAGTGCTTTACGCATGGATCCTACACAATCTGTTTTTAACAATACCGGAATCTACGGAGGTTATACAACCTGGTTAACGAGTGATGGTTCCAGGAATGTGAATGGAACAAGAAATCCTGTTGCACAATTACAGCAAAAAGAAGATGTTTCTGATGTATCAAGAATAATTGCAGACTTTCAGGCAGATTACAAACTTCATTTCCTTCCTGAATTAAAGGCAAGTGTGAAATTGGGTTATGACTATTCTGACAGTGAAGGTGATGTAGATACTGATTTGGATGCCTCATGGGTACAAACTGCTTCAAATGGAGTAGAAAGAGATTATACCCAGGAGAAAAAGAATGAATTATTCGATTTTTACTTGACCTATAATAAAGATCTTCCAGACTTAAACAGTAAATTCAATGTAATGGGAGGTTATGAGTGGCAGCATTTCTGGTCGAAGTCTACAGCTTTTGAGGTTGACAGATTTAATACAGCAATAGAAGATTCTGAAGATGAAACGGAAAACTACCTGGTTTCATTCTTTGGTAGAGCCAATTATACTTTTAAGGATAAGTATATATTAACGGCTACAGTACGTCAAGATGGTTCTTCAAGATTCCACGAAGATAACAGGTGGGGTACTTTCCCTTCTGCAGCATTGGCCTGGCGAGCAAGTGAAGAGTCTTTCCTTAAAGATATTGATGTTATAAGTAATGTTAAAGTTCGTTTAAGTTACGGTATTACAGGTCAGCAGGAATTAAATAGTGGAGACTATCCATACATGGGAACTTATCGATTAAGTGATTCAAGAACACAATATCAATTCGGTAATCAGTTTTATACTTTAATAAGACCTGATGGATACGACGAAGGTTTACAATGGGAAAAAACGACAACATACAATGCCGGTATCGATTATGGGTTCTTCAATAACAGAATTAATGGTACGTTTGATATTTATAAACGAGAAACTGAAGATCTGTTAAACACGATCCCGGTTCCGGCAGGAACAAACTTTACAGACAGGTTATTAACAAATGTTGGAGACTTGGAAAATAACGGATTTGAATTCTCTATCAATGCAATAGTATTTGACAAAAAAGATTTGTATTGGGAAGTTGGCTTTAACCTTGCTTATAACAAGAATGAAATTACTCGTTTAACAAACTATGACGACCCTGATTACAGAGGAGTTGAAACAGGAGATATTAGTGGTGTTGGTGTTGGTAATACCATTCAAATCAATGCAATTGGGCATCCATTGAACACTTTTTATGTTTACGAGCAAGTATATAACGCAAACGGAAAACCAATTGAAGGTCTTTATGTAGATAGGAATAAAGATGGTCAAATCACATCAGCCGATAAATATTATGCTGAAGATCCTGCACAGGATTATAGTATGGGTTTTTCATCAAACATTAAATATAAAGATTTTGATTTTGGCTTTAATGGTAGAATAGGTATTGGCGGACAAATTTACAACAATGTAATTGTAGGTGGTCGTTATCAGGAAATGACCGTTAATGAATACTTAACGAATATGCCGTCTGAAATTAACAAATCTCAGTTTGAAACAGCTCAGCAATATTCTGATTATTTTCTTGAAGACGCATCATTTTTAAGAGTTGACAATATAACGTTAGGGTATAATTTTACTAGATTATTAAAACCGCTTTTAGGTTTTGATTTTAATGCAAGAGCATATACATCTGTTCAAAATGCGTTTGTGATAACCGATTATAGTGGATTAGATCCTGAAGTGAACGGAGGAATTGACAATGACGTATATCCAAGACCAAGAACTTTCTTGTTTGGATTAAATGTAAATTTTTAATTGATAAATGTTTTTAATTATGAATAAGAGATATTATAAAACAAAATCTATCATGATTGCATTTGCATTATTATTTGCATTTGTGTCATGTACTGATGATTTGGATACCTTACCTCTGGATGAGGATATAAAAACCGCAGAGAATGTTTTGACTGATGCAGAATCTTATAAGGAGCTTTTGGCAAAATGTTATGCAGGTTTAATCTTAGGAGGTCAAACCGGGGTTGATGGTGAACCTGATATAAGTAGTATTAATGGTGGGTTTTCATCTTATTTAAGACTACTTTGGAATCATCAGGAACTTCCAACGGATGAGGCTATTTGTGCCTGGAATGATGGTAACCTTAGAGATTTACACGATCAGGACTGGAACAGTTCAAATGAGTTTGTTACGGCTATGTATTATCGTATAACGCTTCAAATAGCTTACTGTAATAATTTGATTAAATTAACGGATGGTCAATCGGAATACAAAGCTTATAGTGATGAAGCCAGAGCTTTGAGAGCTTTAAGTTATTACCATATGCTAGATATGTTCGGTCGTGGACCATTTGTTACAGAAGAAGATCAGATTGGTTCATTTTTCTTCCCGGAAATGGCTACGCAACAACAAATATTTGAATACATCGAGTCGGAACTTACTGCAGTTGAAACTGAATTAGCGGATCCCGGAACAAACGAATATGGTAGAGCTGATAAAGGTTTAGCTTGGGCAATCCTGGCTAAAATGTACCTAAACGCAGAAGTTTATATTGATACACCAAAATACACAGAAGCGATCACTTATTGTAACAAAATAATTGATGGTGGTTACTCAATAGAATCTGATTATGCCAATTTGTTTTTAGCAGATAATCACCTAAGAACTAACGAGATTATTTTCCCAATTACATCAGATGGTAACAATACTCAAACATGGGGAGGTATGACATTTATACTTCACTCTACAGTTGGAGGAGATATGCCTGCGAGCGAGTCAGGAATTGATGGCGGATGGGGTGGAAACAGAACCACGAAAGCTTTTGTAAATCTTTTCCCCGATGTTACAGGAACGGACAAAAGAGGAATGTTTTATACGGAAGGGCAAGAGCTTGAAATAGGAGATATTTTCAACTTTAGACATGGGTATGCTCTACGCAAGTTCAAAAATATTACTTCAGCAGGAGCTGTAGGTTCAAGTCTATCATTTCCGGATACTGATTTTCCACTTTACAGATTGGCGGATTTTTATCTAACCTATGCCGAGGCTGTAGTGCGCGGTGGAACAGGTGGAGATATGGCAACTGCAGTTGGTTATGTCAACGAACTTAGAGAAAGAGCATATGGAGATGATTCAGGGAATATTGCTGAGGCTGATCTAACCCTTGATTTTATTCTTGACGAAAGAGGACGTGAACTATACTGGGAGTGTCACAGAAGAACTGACCTAGTTAGATATGGGAAATTGACGGGTGGTGATTACCTATGGCCTTGGAAAGGTGCTGTAGTGGATGGTGAATCTACCAACGGTAAATATGATGTATTCCCTATTCCATCGTCGGATATAAATGCGAATCCAAATCTGTCGAATATCTCAGGTTATTAATAGGTTAAAAAGACGCGATATGAAAAATATAAAATATGTACTAATATTACTTCTCGCTGTTAGCATTTTTGCTTGCGAAGATGATGATATTTTGAAATTAAATGACTCAAAGTACACTCCAGCTACTAATATAAGCGGCTTTGGTGAAAATTTGGCGATATCAAAAGCTACAAAAACGGAATCTATCGAGGTGTCGTATACACCTGCTTCTTATGGAGTGGATATTGTTGCAACGCATCAACTTCAGTTTTCTTCCTCATCAGATTTTACTAATCCAGTTACTTTTGATGTAGATGCAGCTGATAATGCTTTCACATTTACCGTAGGAGCGATTAACGAATTGTTTACAGAATCTTTGGAGTTGACTGTGGATGAAGAGGTTGATGTGTATGCTAGGATTGAAACCACTTCGTTGGATGGAGTCGAAACACTTTACTCTTCTGTTGTGAATTTTAAGACAACACCTTATTTAGATATTCTATTTGCTCCTAATACCTTTTACTTGTTTGGCGATGGTGTAGGGCGAGTTGCGCAAAACAACAAGCTTAAATTCATCAAGGTGAACAGCGAACCGAATGACTCCTGGTCCATCGTTTGGATGGAAGCTACAGGAAGTTTTAAACTGTGTTCTGAAGAGAACTACAAAGGAGTGATAGGGAAAATTGGTGATGCTGATGCTGCAACTGGCGAGTATACATTAGGAACAGTAGATAACAGGGGAGATGATATTCCTGTGCCAGGGACTGCAGGATATTATACAGTAGGTATTAATTTGGAAACCAACAAACTACTTATAGAACCTGCTAACGTATATATTTGTGGACCTAACGTTGATGCATGGCCTGTAAGTTCAGTTATCGAAGAAAATCAATTTCAGTTAGATGCTGTAAACAAGACGATGTTTTTAACTAAAAGCTTATTAGGTGGAGAACTGAGACTTCACGTCACACATCCATACATTTCTGCTGCTGACTGGTGGCATGCTGAGTTCATATTCATTGACGGTAAAATTGAATACCGAGCGGATGGTGGTGATCAGGATAGAGTTAATGTTAACGCAGGTGAACAGACTATAGAGCTTGACTTTATTAATCAAACTGGTAAAATAGAATAAAAATGAAGAATCTTAAATATTTATTTATATCATTGTTGGCTGTTCTCTTTATCGCTTGCGAAGACGATTTTGAGACGCCCAATGTAACTGAGCCAGTTCAAGGAACTGCACCAGTTCTTGCAGAAGTAACCGAAGATATTGATCTTATTCTTGCAAAAAAGAATGAAAGTGAAACTGTCGTTGATTTAAGCTGGTCGGCAGCTACCTATGCTGATCCTATAGGAGTAAGATACTATGTGCAAGTTGATGCTGCTGGTAATGGATTTACAAATGCTTTGGCGTTTGACAGAGTAGCGAAGACATCTACATCAATTATTGTTGGAGACTTAAATACTTTAATATCTGGTCGATTTTCGCCAGCGGTAAAGGTTGAGCTTGATGTAAGGATTAAAGCTGTTTCTAATGAAGATCTTGATGATTTGTATTCAAATTCGTTTACCATGAAAGTAACTCCTTATTTGGATGTTGCTATTCCTACCGAATTGTATATTTATGGTTCTGCAACTGCTTCGGCAGAAGTAACAGATGGTCTTGCTGCTTATGGTGCAGATGACGTCTTTACAAAGTACTTGAAACTTGTAAAAGGTGGTGTATTCCAGTTTTCGGATGCGAAAGAAAGCGGTGGGTTTGATTATAACTTTGGTAAATTTGCCACTGTTTCTGATAACATAGTTGCCGCAGGTGATGAGGCAGGGAATTTCAAATTTACTGGCGAAACAGGTTGGTACGCCGTAACTGCAGATTTTGTAAACAGTAATTTGACAATTGCACCATATGTTGAGGGCAGTGAAACTTATACCTTTGATTATCCTAATGTGTACTTGGTTGGAGATTATAATGCTACAGACCCTGCATGGTCACCAGAATCAGGTCCTGCTCTTACTCGTGAAAACGAAGGTGTTTATACCATTGAAACTGTAATAAAAGATGGTGCTTTACTTAAATTTGTTGGACAACAAAGTTGGGGTGACCTGGATTGGGGTAACCTTGGAGGAGATGGAAATACAGGTGTTATTGGTCCTAAAGGTACCAATGGTAATATTCAATTTGATGGTGGCGATGCGGCATATACAATTACCTTGGATTTGAACAAAGGAACCTATATGATTGAAGCTGTTCCCGTTTTTCCAACGACAATGTATATGATTGGTAGTTTTGCTGGTTGGAACTGGGATAATGCCCTTGAGATGATTCCGGTACATAGCAACCCTCATCTTTTCTGGAAAATCACCTGGTTCGATGCGGATGCAAAAATAAAGTTTAATTCGGCCAAAGCATGGGATGGTGGTCAATTTGGTAAAACTGGCGATAATGCCGATGCTGATGGAGCTTGGAATAAAGGAGATGATGATATTCCAACGGGTGCAGAAGGTTATAAGATGATAGTGGTGAATTTGTTAACCAATACGGTTCAAGTTACAGATCCTGCAGTTTATGCTATGGGAAGTGCCTTTGGGGGCTGGACTATGGGTGCTTATCCGTTCACTACTGATGCGATGGATTCCAAGGTTCTTGTTTCTCCTGCTGCAGTGGCAGATGATAATGCCAGAATGTATGTATCTGCAACTACATTGACTAACGCTGATGGAAATGTAATTGATTGGTGGCAGGCAGAATTTAATGTTTATCCTGGAGGAATTGAATACAGAGGTGTTGGTAATGATCAGGTTGCGGCTCCTATTTTAACAGGCCAAAAAGTTAAATTGAACTTTAGTACTGAATCAGGAGTATTTGAATAATAATAAGGAAATAATAATTAAAAAGCCGCCCTCAGTGGCGGCTTTTTAGTTTGTAATTAGGTTCCGTTAAGATCCCATTTAAACTGATTTATCATGCGATATTTTTACCTTTCTTTCCTTATTTTAATATTAATTGCCGCTTGCAATTATAACCAATCAAACCAACCCAAAAAATTAACAGATACACCTCCGGCTTGGGCAAAGGATGTAATCTGGTACCAAATATTTGTGGAGCGTTTTAATAATGGGGATTCTTCAAATGATCCTTCGCCGGAAACCATGTATGCTGCATCTAACTTTATAGAAACACCCCAAAACTGGTCGGTAACCTCATGGACGCAGGAATGGTATCAGGAAGAAGAGTGGGCTAGAAAAGACGTGCAGGATTTTTATGCTAACCTACAATTGCGGAGGTATGGAGGTGATTTGCAAGGCGTGTTAAATAAACTTGATTATATACAAGACCTGGGAATCACGGCTATCTATTTTAACCCGTTGAACGATGCCCCATCGCTTCATAAATACGATGCCCGCAACTATCATCATATAGATGTGACTTTTGGCCCCGATCCAAAGGGAGATATGGAAATTATGGCATCGGAGGATCCCAATGATCCATCCACATGGAAGTGGACATCGGCGGATAAATTGTTTTTAAAGGTTATCGACGAATGCCACAAAAGAAATATCAGGGTGGTGCTGGATTATTCCTGGAACCATACCGGAGTTGAGTTCTGGGCATGGAAAGATATTATTAAAAACCAGGGGGAATCTAAATATAAAGATTGGTATAAAATCAAATCGTTTGATGATCCAACAACTGAGGAAAATGAATTTGAGTATGAGGGTTGGTTAAATATTATGAGCCTGCCTGCCCTAACAAAAGTAAATACACAAGGGGAGCATAAGCCAGGCCATCCATTTGAAGGAGATTTGCATCCCGAAGTGAAGAAACATGTGTATGATGTAACCAAACGTTGGTTGGCCCCAAACGGGGATGTAAGCAAAGGGCTGGACGGTTACCGTTTGGATGTTGCCGATCATATACCCATGGGATTTTGGAGAGACTACTATAAATATGTAAAAACCATCAATCCCGAAGCTTATTTGGTGGGAGAAATCTGGTGGGAGGAATGGCCGGATAAACTGATGAATCCTGTTCCATATTTAAGGGGAGGTGTATTTGACGCAGTAATGCATTATCAGGTTTACCGTCCGGCACGTTACTTTTTTGCCAAGTCCGATTATCAAATTGATGCAGCTCAATTGGTAGATAGCCTGAACTATCAATGGGGAAGAATAAGTGATGCCACAGCCAAAGGAATGATGAATGTAGCTGCCACCCACGATACACCTCGACTGTTGACTTCTTTTGCCAATCCTGGAAAATACAAATACAAGGCTAAGCCCAACGATGATGAAAACTATATAACAGGAAAGCCTGACGAAGAGACCTATCGAAGGGTGAAGCTTTATTTGTTGCACCAGTTTACCAGTATTGGGGCTCCTCATATCTGGAACGGCGATGAAATGGGCATGTGGGGAAGTGACGACCCGGATTGTCGTAAGCCGCTTTGGTGGCCGGAGTATACATTTGATGATGAAAACAAGAATAGCATCCATGATAAGGAACCTGAATATGTAGAGGTTGGGTTTAATGCTGATTTACACGGATATTACAGGCAGATGACCAAACTAAGAAACGAAAATCTTGTTTTAAAAGAAGGAAGTATTGAGTTTGTAAAAGCCGAAGGAAGCTTATTGGTTTACAACAGAATTAATGGCAACGAGAAAGTTCTAGTGGTTTTAAATGCAGGAGAAAAAGGGCTAAGTTATGAATTTTCATCTGGCAAAAAGTATATGGATATACTAAGTGGTGAAATTTTTGAAGGAAATCAAATGCTTGTAGAAGGGATTTCCGGGCATGTGTTAAAAGAAGTGGAAAATTAATACTATAAATAAGATGAGGAATTGGTCAATATTATTATTAATAACGTGGTGTACGATATTCGCCAGTGCGCAGGTAGTTACATCCGATCCAACCATTCCGGTGGAAAGCGATGCGGTTACAATCACATTTTATGCGGATCAGGGAACAGGAGGTTTGGAGAATTTTACAGGTGAAGTATATGCCCATACCGGTGTTATTACGGATCAAAGTACCAGTGGCTCGGATTGGAAATATGCACCTGACTGGGGGGACAATGATGCAAAATATAAACTGACAAGAACCGCTACTAATACTTATACCCTTTCAATTACACCGAATATTCGTGATTATTATGGTGTGCCTGCAAGTGAGAAGATAGAACAAATGGCTTTTGTTTTCCGCAGTGGGGAAGAAGTAGATGGGGCTTACAAGGAAGGCAAAGATACGGGAGGTAAAGATATATTTGTGAATGTATCAGAGGAGATATTAACCGTGTCAATATCCACTCCGGCAGACAATAGTGTATTTGAGAGCGGAGCTGATGTTGAGGTAAAAGTAGATGCCTTGCTCAACGAAAACCTTGAGCTTTTTGTAAATGGGACTTCTGTTGCCAGTACGTCTGCCCAATCACTCACTCATACGGTTACAAATGTATCTCTCGACGAATATGAGTTAAGAGCTGTAGCAACCAAAGGTGCTGAGACAGTTGAGTCCAGCACCAAGTTTTACGTGAGGGGAGAGGTGGTTAACGAAACCAAACCTGCAGGGTTACGCAGGGGAGTTAATGTAATTGACGCAAATACTGTTACCGTATTATTGTTTGCTCCGGATAAGGAGTTTGTATACCTAATGGGCGATTTCAACGATTGGGAACCTTCCAACGATGCCCTGATGAAAAAAGATGGGGACTATTTTTGGTTGACATTGGATGGTTTAAACATTGAAACAGAATATGCTTATCAATTTTGGTTTGATGAGGGATTGAAAGTAGCTGATCCGTACACCAATAAAGTGCTTGATCCCTGGAACGACCAGTATATTCCGGAAAGCGTTTATCCAAGCCTTAAAGCTTATCCTGATGATAAAACAGAGGAAATCGTAAGCGTTTTTGCAACTGCCGATCAAAGTTACAATTGGCAGGTGGAAGATTTTGAGGTGCCAGAGCCTGAAAAATTGGTGATTTACGAGCTGCATGTTCGTGATTGGTCTGAGAATGGAGACATTAAAACAGTGACCGATTCTATTGATTATTTCAAGCGCCTTGGAGTAACGGCTATCGAACTAATGCCATTTAACGAGTTTGAAGGTAATGACAGTTGGGGTTATAATCCATCCTTTTATTTTGCGCCGGACAAGGCTTATGGAACCGCAGAAGATTACAAAGAATTTATTGATGTTTGCCACCAGAGCGGTATTGCTGTATTAATGGATATGGTACTGAACCATTCATTCGGACAATCTCCGTTTGCCCGGATGTATTTAGATGGGGGATTGCCGGCAGATAACAACCCCTGGTATAACAGGGAGCATAATTTGGAAATCCCTGATGCTCATTGGGGATATGATTTTAACCATGAAAGTGCCGAAACTAAAATATTGGTTGACTCAATCAATGAATTCTGGTTAAAAGAATATAAGATTGATGGTTTTAGGTTTGACTTTACGAAGGGTTTCTCTAACACAATATTTACCATCGCAGATGATCCTTGGGCTAGCAAATATGATGGTGCCCGTATTGCAAATTTAAAAAGAATGGCCGATGAAATCTGGAGTGTGAAAAGCGATGCTGTTGTTTCGTTCGAACATTTAAGTGATAATCCAGAGGAGAAGGAGTTGGCTGAGTACGGTATTTTGTTGTGGGGTAACCATAACCGTACCTTCAATGAAGCCACTATGGGGTATAACGAGAATAACAAGTCTGATTTCTCATGGGCTTCATATATTGAAAGATCCTGGACAAAGCCTCATATCGTTAATTATATGGAAAGTCACGACGAGGAACGTATCATGTACAAGAACCTGACCTATGGCGCAAGTTCAGGTAGTTACGACGTTACGGAATTGTCAACATCCCTGGAGCGTACAGAGGCTGCCGCAGTGTTTTTAATGACTATACCAGGACCTAAGATGATTTGGCAGTTTGGCGAACTAGGTTATGATATTTCCATTGACGAGAATGGCAGAACAGGTAAGAAGCCTATTAAATGGGAATATTACGAAGATGAAAACAGGAAGGCACTTTATAATACTTATTCAGAAATCATCGACTTAAAGAAAAACGAGTCCGTTTTTTCAACCGAAGATTTCAATATGGAAGTTTCTGCTTCAACCAAACTTATTGAGCTTAATGAAAGCGGCTCTGATATTCGTTTGGTGGGCAACTTCGATTTAATTGAGAAAACAGTGTTGCCAAAATTCAGCTCCACAGGATATTGGTTTAATCATTTCGATGGTGATAGCATAAACGTTACCGGTACAAATATGACATACACTTTACAACCAGGTGAGTTTGCCCTGTTTACTCAGAAAAAGCTGGATGGTTTTGTTCCTCATGTGGGTATTGGCGATCCCACTTATTTTAATAACGCATGGATAGCGCCCAATCCGGTTACTGCTGTGTTGCGCATTTATTCTGGTGATAACCCATTCGAAAGAATTAAGATAACTTCTATAACCGGGCAATTGATAATCGATAAAGCTATTAATGGAAGAGAGGACAGTGTTGATTTATCCTCTTATCCTACTGGTATTTATTTAATCCACTTGATAGGCGATAATAATGGTTATCGGGCATTTAAAGTGATAAAGCATTAATATATGGATAGGCTCGTACTTTTGTTATATACTTGGGGGAGTATTTTGCAACCTCCGGTTTTTTATGGATAAACTAGGGAATAGTGTTTGGGTTTGTCCAGAGTAGACGTCAATATTATAAACGCATATTCTGCCCTTTGATGGTAGAATATGGGGGTTAACGTACTTAAGTAAAATTTATAATGCATTTTTGTTGAACAATCAAAGATGAAAGCCGTAAAAATTTATTTTAAATATATGCATTCTTAAATTTTTCCGACTAAACATAACAAGCCAAAATCCTATTTGGTTTTGGCTTGTCCACGTTAAATTTTAATGCTTACTATGATCCTCTTTTTTTGAAGCTGTTCTATCGTATTTGCAGCATCCGGGTAATGAGCTGTAAGTTTCATCCTTGGCTTTGTGCATGTCAGTATCATGCCCAACCTTGGCAATGGCCATGTGGACTTTATGGACGTTGGTTTTTGATTCATCGAATGAAACTTTTATCATTTTGGTTTGCTTATCCCAGTCGGCACCGGTTACCCCCTCAACCGATTGGGCCGCTTTTTCGATACGGTTTTCGCACATACCGCAGTTGCCATACACTTTAAATTTTTCTGTTTTTGCCTGAGCCAATAGCATACTTGTTCCTAAAAGGAACATACTTATTAAACTTAACATTTTTGTTTTCATATTATTTTAATTTTAATTGTTATTTCGCATAATCAAGTATCTCGCTGGTTTCCCCGCAATTCACCATCATATCCCCAAAATATGGATTCCGTATTTCGTCATCTGAACTGAACCAATAAGCACCTTTATCTCTTTCAGCCATGGGACAATACTGGTAATAGGCTGTCACATTGTTTAGTTCGAAAGCTTTAAGGCTTTTGTAAAAGGTCAAATTGAATTTGGCGAATTCGGTTCGTTGTTTTTCAACATCCATCGATTTACTTATTGATTTGGATGTTTTTTCAAGAACAGCAACGTATTCCATCCATGCCATATGGGCATCACCTTTTAGTAATCCCATATCAACGCTTTCGATGCTATTAACCAATTCATCGGCCATTGTTATAACTTTTTGAGCATCAGATGTAATGAATGCATCTTTCATCAATAGGTATTTGTTGTAAACATCAGTCAGTTGCTTTTTGAATTCAACGCTAACATTAAATTTTTGTGGTTCTTTCGCCAGGTCTTTCCTTCCGTTCGCAGACATGGGTTGGTCATCATGATTGTACCCTGTTGAATCAGCTCTCCCATCAGGGTTCATCATACTTGTTTTTCCCGCCAGTTGTGCCGCTGCATCGATTTTGAATACACCGTTTACCGCAATTTCCTCTCCTTCTTGCAAGCCCTTGGCTACTACATAAAAATTACCTGCCTCCGGTCCCAAAACAATTTCACGATAAAGGAATGATGGATTTTCCCTGTTCGGAACTTTTACATATACCACTGCTCTTTTTCCCGTCCAAAGCAATGCCGTTTTAGGGATGAGTATTTCAGTGCCCGCTGCTGCAAATTTCGAATTTACAATACCCTTTGTGAACATCTCTGGTTTTACTTCAAGTTTGGGATTCATTAACTCTACCCTTACCTTTGCTATTCTGGTTCTTGAATCAATAAAGGGGTCGATAAATGAAACTTTACCTTTAAAATTTCTACCTGGTAATGATTGTATAGTAAACTCAACTTCATCCTTTAACTTAATCCAGGGTAAATCACTTTCATAGGCATCAAACAAAGCCCACACTTTGGTTAAATCAACCACTTTGAAAAGAGCCGAACCTTCCTTTATATAATCACCAATGGCTGCATGGCGCATGGTAACGGTTCCTGAAATTGGAGAAAGTACATCAAAGTACAACAGTGGTTCTCCTTTTTCTTCAATCGCTTTAATTTGTTTGTCGGTTAAACCCCAAAGCTTCAGTTTGCCTATTGCTGCTGTGTACAATGCCGGTCGGGATTCCTTAAAGGCAATAGCCTCCAAAAGTTCTCGTTGTGCGGTGACTAACTCAGGGGAGTAGATGGTGGCCAGCTTTTGCCCCTTTTTAACATTTTGCCCGGTAAAGTTCACAAACAGTTCCTCTATTCTTCCTCCAAAACGAGCTGTTAACTCAGCAATTCTTCGCTCGTCTTCCTGTATTTTGCCCTGAAGATGAATCGATTTTTCAGGAGTTCCGGTATCTACCACCAAAGTTTGAATCGCAGCCAGTTTTGCCGCTGATTCAGACATCATAATTTCATTAGGATCCACATCTTCACCGTCTGCAACCATCGATGCCAACGGGATTAAATCCATGCCGCATATTGGACAATCGCCCGGTTCATCTTGTTTGATTTGGGGGTGCATGGAACAAGTCCAGGATGAAGGGTCTTCCGATTCATGGTCATGACCTTCATGACCCGTTAGCTCTTGTTCTTCTTTGTTAGTTGTACTTGAGCTTCCTGAGTGAAAAAAAAGCCACCCCAAAAGTAATCCAACCACTAAAGCGCCAATTACAAGCTTTAAGTTTTGTTTTATATTCTCTGTGATATTCTTCATGATAATAAATTAAATTGGTCTTTGCTTAGTCTGACATTGCAATGAGCGCAGTCGAACTGTTATTTACCCATTAAGTAATTGAGGAATGAAATGGCACCTTGCTTATCCGCAATCGCTTTTTCTTTTTCTAAATGATATGTCAATACTTTACGCTCCATCCTTAATATTTCCTCGAAATCCTTGTTTCCGGTTACGTACCCCGTTTCCAGAATTTTAATTGCTTTTAGCGCCAGGTCAAGTTGCGTGTCGTACAATTGAATCCTTCTTTTTGCATCATGATAGTCTTTCCACCCATTTTCAAAAAGTGTTTCCAAAAGATTGTTTTTATTCTCTTTTTCGAATGACTTCGTGGCTTCCAAATAAATTACCTCTTGCACTTTTGCTTTGTATTTATTACGGTATAGCGGAATGGTTAAACCAACCGATGGAAAGATAAAAGCGTCTTTTCCCGCAAGGTTATTTTCACCTTTACCCATCAAAATATAATCGAACCCAATGTTGAAATTCGGGTTACCGCTGCGTTTGGCCACATCGCGTTGGTATTCCAAAGCGGCTTGCTGTAATTCGATGGATAGTAATTGGTGGTTATTAGTTGTAACAGAATCAAGTGCAGCCTGTTTTGAAATGGGAAAATCATTTCGCCACAAATCGTCAGGTACAGAAATCGACTCAATTTCATGCGTATTTAAAAAGTTCTTAAACATCACTTCAAGAACATATTCTTGGTCTTTGAGCAGCGCGAGTTGATTTTCCAGTTCATTAATCTCCATTTCAATGCGGTATTCATCAACAACGGAAACTTTCCCCACTTCAACTTTAATCGTTGCTAACTTTTGAAAGGTTTGCAGTATTTCGATGTTCTCAAGCGTTATTGCTATCGCCTTTTTATTAAAATATAGATTAAAATATGCGCCTCTTACTTCATTAAAAAGTTTGGACTTAGTCTCTTCAAACAATTCGTATTTCGCCTTTGCCGTTCGAATGGCTGCGTTTTCTTTGGCTGCCAAAGTACCAAACCAAGGGAATAGGTGGGATGCAGATATTCTAAATTGCTGCGGACCAACACGGGTTTCAACAGGGCTTATAAAATATGCAAAAGCAACTTGCGGGTCGGGCAAAGCTTTAACCTGCGGTGCAACTTCCAAAGCTGCCATATAATCGTTAAACTTTGCCTTTAATTCAGGATTATTTTCGGATGCTATTCGCAAATAATTGTCCAAATCTTCCCGTTGTGCCGTAACCCATGAAGTAAGCAACACAAACAATAGGAGTGTTATTATCTTGATTTTCCTCATGGCTTATACTTTTTGTTGTCTCATTTCCTTTTTTATTCTTTGTTCCTGCCACATACTGTACAGCACCGGAACCACAAACATGGTTAACACTTCAATAGTCATACCTCCAAACAGTGGGATGGCCATTGGGACCATAATATCAGAACCTTTACCCGTTGAAGTCAGCACTGGAAGTAAAGCGATTATTGTTGTTGCGGTTGTCATGATGGCCGGGCGCACCCTTTTTGAACCAGCTTCTAAAATAAGCGCACGAATTTCTTTTACGCTTTTCGGATTATTCTTTTCCTGAAGTTGTTTAATGTAAGTACTGATGAGCACACCATCGTCGGTTGCCACACCGAAAAGGGCGATAAAGCCGACCCAAACAGCAACACTGAGGTTAATGGTTTTTATCTGGAATAAATTCTGAAGATGTATGCCTCCTACTGTAGCATCCATAAACCAGGGCTGACCATACAGCCATAACATGATAAAACCACCGGAAAACGCAACAATAACACCGGTAAAGATTAACGATGTTGATGTTACCGAACGGAATTGAAAATAGAGTATCAGGAATATGACTATCAACGAAACTGGAATAACAATCATTAAACGTTTTGTAGCCCTGATTTGATTCTCGTAGTTTCCGGTAAATACATAGTTTACGCCCGCAGGAACAATAAATTCACCCGATTCGATTTTTCCAGATAAGTACTCCTGTGCATTTTCCACCACATCCACCTCGGCAAAGCCATCTTGTTTATCGAAGATTACATACCCTACAAGAAATGTATTTTCACTTTTAATTAATTGCGGGCCCCTTACGTAATGAAATGTGACTAATTCTCCCAATGGAATTTGGGAGCCGCTCGCTGTTGGAATTAATATCTTTTTTAAGTCCTCGGGATTGTCACGAAATTCACGGGCATAGCGTAAGCGAACCGGGAATCGTTCCCTACCTTCAACTGTAGTTGTTAATTGCATGCCGCCAATAGCGCTACTGATTACATTTTGTAAGCTTTTTACGGTAATTCCATATCGTGCAATGGCATCCCGGTTTATCTCCATTTCCAAATACGGTTTGCCAACTACACGGTCGGCAAATACCGACATGCTTTCAACACCCTCCACATGCTTCAAATGATTTTCAATTTCAAAGCCAACTTTTTCGATGCTTTCCAAATCAGGACCATACACCTTTATTCCCATGGGAGCTCGCATGCCTGTTTGAAGCATTACCAAACGGGTTGAGATAGGTTGTAATTTGGGAGCCGAAGTTAATCCCGGTATGGAGGATTGTTTGATTATTTCGTCCCAAATATCATCGGGAGATTGTATTTCATCTCTCCATTGCCGGAAATATTCACCGTTTTTATCTTCTGTCAGATTCTCTTTCTCGATTAACCGGAATCCCTCTTCTTTGGGATTGTAAGTTGAACCATCAACCAAAACAAATGCATCATTTTTATCGGTTTTAAAACGCATTCGATGCCCCTTTTCATTCAGAATGTATTCCGGTTTATAATTGATGACATTCTCGTACATGGAGGTTGGTGCAGGGTCAAGTGCAGAATTTACCCGTCCCCATTTTCCAACTACACTTTCAACTTCAGGAATAGCATTTACTTTTTTATCCAATATTCTGATGACTTCCAGATTTTCTTCAATTCCAGAATGTGGCATGGTGGTTGGCATCAATAAGAACGAACCTTCGTCAAGCGATGGCATAAATTCTTTACCGATACCCGGCATTTTTTCTGATAAGGTGATGTATAAATTTGTTTTTTTTACAAAATCGGGTATAAATCCAAAGAGCTTATCGAAACCTTGCCAGGTAGTTATTCCAAATACTACAATCAGCATTGGTAGGGTTAAAAATTTCCATTTATTGTTTAATGCCCAATTCAAAAGCCTTGGGTAGAACAACACCACCATGGATAAAGCGCCCAAAACAATTGCAACAATTACGATTACAAACAGGAAGTTGGCAAACAAGCTGTTTTGCGCCCCAAGTGGTAACCATGCTTTTGTCAGGAAAAAGATGATGGTAACACCTGTGGTAATGATGTTGATGTAGTTTGTCCAACCTTTTCTTTTTTTAGACCACCTGTCTGCAAAAAATGCATTTACTCCGTATGCGGTCAAAACTAAAGCGATATAATATCCGCTAAGAATTGAGATGATAATACCTGCAACAGCTAATGTAATGTTCAGGGTTTTCCGGTATTTTTTTTTGTCGAAACGTATAGAGAATACAAAATTGGCCAGGGTTGGAATAATGATCAACCCAATGAGCAATGCAGCAAGCATTGTAAATGTTTTGGTGAAAGCCAATGGCTTGAATAGCTTGCCTTCTGCTGCTTCCATAGCAAAAACGGGTAAGAAACTAACAACGGTTGTAGAAATGGCCGTTATCACCGCACCCGCCACCTCTGTTGTGGCTTTATAGACCACATTTAAAAGTTTTTTACCTTTTGCGCCGAGGTGTTCAGGCAGTTCTATGTGCCTGATTATATTTTCGGTAAACACCACCCCCACATCAACCATAACCCCAATTGATATAGCAATACCTGAGAGTGCTACAATGTTTGCATCGACACCAAAACGGCGCATGGTTATGAAAGTTATCAATACACCAATGGGCAATAAGCTTGAAATTAAGAATGAAGCCCTTAGGTTAAACACCAAAACAATAACCACCAAAATGCTGATTAACAACTCAAGCGAAATGGCTTCTTCCAGTGTGCCCAAAGTTTCTTTAATTAATCCGGCACGGTCGTAAAAAGGTACGAGGGTTACTTTTGAAACAGTGCCGTCTGCCAATGTCTTTGAGGGTAAGCCCGGTTCAATTTCAGCTATTTTCTTTTTAAGGTTATCGATGGTATGCAATGGGTTTGCACCATATCTGGCAACCACAACGCCGCCAACTGCTTCTGCTCCTCCTTTATCCAAGCCGCCTCGCCTGGTAGATGGACCAAAGTTTACTTTTGCCACATCTTTAATGTGGATAGGGACATTGTCTTTTACTGCAACCACACTCTTCTCAAGGTCCTCGAGGTCTTTAATATACCCCAATGCCCTAACCAGATATTCTACACGATTAAATTCAATGGTTCGTGCGCCTATATCGAGATTGCTGTTTTTTACGGCAGCCATTATTTGCGCTACATTCACCCCATGGGCTTTCATGGCATTCGGGTCAATGTCTATTTGATACTCCTTGACAAAACCCCCAATGGATGCTACTTCTGCAACGCCTTTTGCAGATGTTAACGAATAACGCACATAGAAATCCTGTATGGTTCTCAACTCATGCGGGTCCCATCCTCCTGCGGGATTACCGTCTTTGTCACGGCCCTCTAAAGTGTACCAGTAAATCTGGCCTAATGCTGTGGCATCGGGTCCCAAAGCGGGCGTTACATCCTCGGGCAGCGTTCCGGCGGGCAGCGAATTTAACTTCTCCAATATCCGGGTACGGCTCCAGTAAAATTCTACATCTTCGTCGAAGATGATGTAAATACTGGAAACGCCAAAGATGGAGTTGCTCCGGATAGTTTTAACTCCCGGGATACCCAAGAGGGAAGTGGTGAGTGGATACGAAATCTGGTCTTCGATATCCTGTGGCGAACGGCCCGGCCATTCGGTGTAAACAATTTGTTGGTTTTCGCCAATATCGGGAATGGCATCCACAGGGACGGGGTCGGAGGGTAAAATACCGGTATCCCAACCGAAAGGAGAGTTTACAATTCCCCACGAAATGAAAACAATGAGTACTAAAAACGTAACCAGTTTGTTTTCAAGAAAAAACTTTATGGTTTTATTCAACATGATTCTCTTTTATAATTCTATTTCAAACACAAATTAAATGCACAAGCATTTAAGCCATGGTACAACTACCATAGCTTTGCTTCCATGTTTCAAAATCATAAAAGATAAGTTTGCCTTATGGCAAGGGAAGTCTGAATTTTTGGCGGTGGCGGCGAATCAATTAATTCATAATCCTCAGCAATTGAATTTTCCTCAATCATAGAATTGAAGACTACTAATGATACTGCCAATAAATAAAAATGAACTGATTCGGGTATTTCTATTGCCGTTGAAACAGAAAAATCTTCATCTAACTGATATACTTCGGTCTTGTTTTTACAGCAATCGTCTGAATCGCAACAAGCCTCAGCCTCCACATAAAGAGAAGTTGAGATTAATTCTCCCCCACAATAATGCATAGAAATGGTTACTCCTGCTGTTGCTGTAGTCAGGAATAGTGCCATTATAATATGTGTAATTCTTCTAAGCATTATATAGAGGTTATATACAAAGAAACGAAATTATTGAATAAATGTTTATAAAATGGTGGCCGTTAACAAAATGTTAACCCCGGTTTTCTTCAACTACTAGCTATTCGATTTGTTTATAACCAAGAGAATCTATGACTTCTTTTATTTTCTCCATTTCAAAGTTGTCGCCTTTAAGCGTAACCGTTTTATCGCTTAGATTAACATCTGCCTTACTTAGAAAATCTAACTTTTCGAGGTTGTTTTCTACATTTGCCTTGCAATGATTGCAAGTCATTCCTTCCACTTTTATTGTTTTAATTTCCATGGTATTATTATTTAATTGAATAGTACTCTTTTTGGTGTTCAGATATTTCTGAACATATCCATTGATGATGAGGACAATTAGAACAATGCCTGATGTAAATTGCCACAAGTTTATACTTTGCCCATGATTATGGCCCAAATGTTGATGGGCGATTTCGGTAAACCATTGGGTGGGCAAAGCGTAATCAATTATTAATCCACATCCCACAGCCCCCGCAATAATGGTTGCCAAATAAGTAATCAAACTTCTTTTTCCCAATACTTTACCTATCATGGTTATTGTGGCAGCGTTGGTTGCCGGGCCAGCCATTAATAAATCAAATGCAGCTCCCGGACTTATACCTTTAAGAATCAATATTGCTGCCAAAGGGATTGAACCTGTAGCGCAAATATAAAGTGGGATAGAAACAAGCAGAATTAAGAACATTTGAACAATAGGGGGCATATTCATAAGCTCAAAGAATTCATTGGGTATTAATGCAGAAATAATGGCTGCCAATACCAATCCAATCACCAGCCATTTGGATATATCCTGAATAAACTCAATAAATCCATAACGAAACGCATCGACTACCTTTTGAGTAAATGTTTTATGTTCCTCGGTTTGTTTCTGAAATGTTCGTGTATCTGATTCGGTTTTAGTAACAACACTTGTAATTAACCCACCTGTTATACCAGTTACCAAAGCTGCCAATGGTCTGATTATCGCAAAGGGTAATCCCAACAAAGAAAAAGTTGCTAATATTGAATCAACCCCGGTTTGCGGTGTGGATATTAAAAAGGAAACCGTACCTCCTTTAGATGCTCCATTTTTATAAAAAGCCGTACCTGTTGGAATAACGCCACATGAGCATAACGGCAATGGCACACCTAACAAAGAAGCTAATACCGAAGACCTAAAAGGCTTACCATTAAAATATTTTTCGATTTTCTTCTTTGGAATAAAGGCATAAAGCAATCCGGCAAAAAAGAAACCAAGCAAAAGATAAGGAGACATTTCACTCAATATCTTCACCAAATCATTTAGAAACGTGGTAACATATTTTAGTACTTCCATGGCTCTGTTTTAAACCTCCATTTTTTAATATTACAAAGTAAGGAAGTAAATATGTGATGGCTATTACACGATTTTGGAAAAAAGTTATATCATTTTTGTTTCTGAGACGCAAGTTTCATGATAGCCGATTGGAATTTGCTTGTAGAATTAAATTCGGATTTGCATCAGGAGATTACACCTCGTCAAGTGGTTTCCGCTTGTTTTCTTTGAGTTTTTTAAAGTGGGAAGGCGTCAGTCCGGTAACTTTTTTAAATTGATTGGAAAGGTGCTGGACACTGCTATATCCTAATTGGTAGGAGATTTCATTTAGGGATAATTCATCATAAACCAGCAGCTCTTTTGCTTTTTCTATTTTCTGATTGATAATATATTTCTCAATGGTAATGCCTTCTACCGACGAAAATAAATTACTAAGGTAGGAATAATCAAAACCTAACTCTTTTGCGATGTAATCAGAGTTGTTAATTGACTCAAATGAGTTTTCAGCGTAGTGTATTTTTTCGATGATTAAGGTTTTAATACTGTCAATCAATTTGCTTTTCTTATCATCAATTAACTCAAAACCATTTTCATCTAAAATTTGTCTGACTTCTTCAATTTTATCATTTGAGAGCTGGGGAGAAACAATGACTTTGCCTAGCTCTATTTCTTCAATAATCAAATCCAGCTTTGCAAACTCGTCCCTGACCACTTTTATACAGCGCTTGCAGACCATGTTTTTGATATGTAGAGTTGTTGAATTCATATTGCAAAGATACAATTAACAACAGTTTTGACCTTGTTGCATTAGGGGACATTTTACCAAACCGTAGGAGCAATACACGCAACAGTCACCTTTCTTTGGTTTCAAGACAGATTTGCACTTTTCACACTCATAGAAAAACTGGCATGAATCTTCCGGCATGGTTTCTTCCTTTTGAAATCCGCAATTAGGACAGGTAATTGTTGATTTTAGTACGATAAACTTCATGATTTTCCCAATTTTAATATTCTAATTGCCCCTTTTACAACTATCAAAAAAACCATTGGGCCAATAATTAAATCGGGATATTTGAATTGTGTGCGTAATACCAATAATCCTGCAAGAAACACCCCTGCTTTAGTGATCACATCGTTGGATGTAAATATCATACTCGCTCTCATGTGAGCTTCTTTGCTTTTTGATTTTTGGAGTAGGTATAAGCAAATTGCATTGGCTATTAAGACAAAGATAGATACATCAATCATAATTCGGAAATCAGGCATAGCTTCAAAGCCAACAAACCTTCTGGTCACTTCAATAATTCCTGCTATGGCAAGTGTCAACTGGAAATAACCACTTAAACGGGCTACTTTCTTTTTTCTAAGAACAGCAGAGCCAATAGCCCATAAGCTAAGTCCATATACCAACGAATCGGCTACCAACCCCATTAATTTGGAGATTAAGCCTGTTGTTAATTCAATTATAAAGAAACCAAAATTAATTATTAGAACAGACCAAAGCAATTTTGATTGCAAATAGCAACGTTTTATTTTAATACCTTTATCGTCTGCCAAACTTGAATTTGACAGTTTTACACCAAAGTTTAACCCGGATTATGTATTGTAGGTTCGTCATGAGCATTGCAAGTACAATAAAACAAGGTATTACTGAAACGAGGTATAACTAGGCCCGATTACTTTCGGGAGCATCGTTCTGGTGAGTTGAAGTGATGCAACGAAGTGTCTTGTTTTAAAGTAATTTCACAATGTGTAATAAAATTTCTAATGCATATTGCGGGTTTAATGATTCCAAGCGAGATAATATTTCATTATCTTCTTATGCATGAAATACAGTGAGGTTTCAGTTTTTTATATCAAATTCTAATTTTCTAATTGAATGTAGTCCATCCAGTTTCGTGCGTATCATGTTTTCTTCGGACGGACAATCCATTTTGGGAAAATGATATAACGATTTGTACATTTCGTTTGATGTTAATGATGATGCCCATGTCCGTGGATATGTCCTTTATGTTCCTTGTCGATATCCAATAAAACAATGCCTGAATCCTTTAATAATCCAATAGACCATTTAATAATTACTATAGAACTTAGAATCGCCGCAATCGTGTCAATAAAAGGTATATCCCAAATCATAGCAGCAGTTAATCCTAAAATAGCAGCCAAACTGGTTAAAGCATCAGCGATTACGTGTAAGTAGGCAGCTTTAATGTTATGGTCGGATTGTTCATGTTCGTGATGCAACAGAAATGCGCTGACAATATTTACGACCAACCCAATAGTAGCCACCAAAATTGCCTCTTTGTAAACAATGTCGGCAGGATTAAAGAATCGTTCAATTGCTTCTGCCACGATAACAATAGCAAATATTAATAGCATCAAGCCACTGCTATATCCCGAAAGGGAGAGGATTTTATTGGAGTTGCCACTGAATTTTTCATTCTGGGAAACTTTTCTTACAATAACATAAGCTAACCAACTTAAACCAATTGCCAGAACGTGGGAACCCATGTGAATACCATCAGCTAATAAAGCCATCGAGTTTGTTGTGATTCCAAATATAATTTCGACTACCATAGTAATGGCAGTCAACAAAACTACCCAAAGTGTTTTCTTCTCATGTTGATGCTTCTCCATATTCTATATTTATAATTGAAACACAAAAGTATTGTATCTGGTTTGAGTTTCATATACCAATTTTTAGTGATTTTTCACGTAAGTGATGGGTATTGAATGTGGTCGGGTTTGGTATGATGCGATTTTAAAGGCAAGAATAAATAGCTTTATTGTGCTTTACCCAATTGCGGTATCCAGTATAAAGCATTAATAAATGAATCGCTTTTCCCAGGTTCGTCAAAAAAGAATATTACTTTCCTTCTCCATTAAGAATTGTCCTCAAAGTAAATAACATAATCTTAAAATCAATTACAAGCGTTCTGTTTTCGAGGTAAAGTATGTCGTACTGAAGTCTTTCAATCATTTCTTCAACATTCTCGGCATAGCCATATTTTACCATACCCCAGGAGGTAATGCCTGGCCGAACGTTAAATAAGTGCGCATAATGAGGAGCTTTGGGGAGGATCTGGTCGATAAAATGCTGTCTTTCGGGTCTGGGGCCAACAAAAGACATGTCTCCCATGATGATATTAATCAACTGGGGCAGTTCGTCCATTCGCCATTTACGTATAAATTTCCCTACGCTTGTAATCCTGGGATCATTGTGCGAAGCTAGTGCCGGACCATTTTTTTCTGCATCCGTATACATTGATCGGAATTTATAAATCATGAATGGTTTTTTGTTTTTACCAATACGTTCCTGTTGGTAGAAAACCGGTCCCTTTGAATTGTTTTTTATGGCGATTGCAATCCCAATGAAAAGAGGCGTTGAAATTATCAGACCTGTCCAAGCCATGACGAAGTCGAAAATTCTTTTCGCCAATCCTTGCCAAACCGGTATTTTATGGTTTGTGATGGTGATGAAGGGAGAACTTTCCAGATTCTGTGTTTTAACAGTTCCCTCCAGCATTTGATTAATGTTGGTGGATAGTTTTATGAGTATGTCTTTCTGTTTTAGAATATTAATAACGTGATTTATTGTTTCGTGGTGCGATTGGTTTAAGCACACAACCGCCTCATCAATATCTTCTAGGTTGACCAGCTCTTCAATATCGGAGACACTTCCGAGACAGGGTATTAATTCGGTCATGTCATAACCGGATTCATTATCTTCAACTAAATATCCCACAAACTTTTGCCTTAATGCATTCGCATCTTTTTGTTCTTTCAATATTTCTAAAGCTTGTTGATTATTACCCACGAATATCTTTTTATACCCTCTTTTTCCTGTTATTATAAGATGATGTAGTCGGCTAATGATTGCCATCCGGAACGAAAAAGTAAATACAAAAACCACGAAAAGATATCGTAAGGATAAGCTTATCGCGTTTGTTGTTAGTTCAATGGGGGAATAATTATCTAACATGAAAAACAACAAAACGGACATAATAAAACAAGTGGCTGCGGTAGGGCCAATTATTTGAAGCCCTGATTTTCGGGCCGGGTTGCTATAATGACCCGAGATATAAAAAGCAAAAAGCCACAGAATAATCACGGTAGCTATTGCAATTGCAACACTCATATGCTCAATTTGAACCGGAATTAGTGGAGAAAAAATTTCGTGGTATGGTAGCCGATATTTGCCCAAAAATAGGATGTGGCATAGAATAAGCGCTATAATATCGCCTGCAAAGTGCCATAAAGCTACTTCTTTATCAACAATTCGTTTAAACTTAGTAGATTCCTTTTCTTTTATCCCAGGCATGTTGCTAACATATACAATTGCTAATATAACGTTATTGCTTTCGATTAAGTATGAGAATTAAAATAATTTACAATTAAAAGTATGTTGTATGGCCTTTAAATTCTCGGGAAGCATTATTTTTGAGGATTACATAATTATGAACATGGATACATTTAGGCATAAAGGATTAAGGAACAGGTTGGTTCAGGAAATTACTCGTAAAGGAATTAAAGATGAACGCGTGTTAAGGGCTATAGGAGCGGTTCCTCGCCATATGTTTTTCGAGAGTAGTTTTATACAATTTGCCTATCAGGATAAGGCATTTCCTATCGGTGCCGGACAAACTATTTCGCAACCATATACTGTCGCTTTTCAATCGGAATTGTTGGAGGTGGTACCCGGGCAGAAAGTACTTGAAGTAGGAACGGGTTCCGGATATCAGGCAGCTGTGCTATGTGAGTTGGATGCTAAAGTGTTTACCGTTGAACGCCAGAAAGAACTTTATATAAAAAGCAGCAAGATACTTCCTCAGATGGGATATAAACTTCGTTTTTTCTTGGGAGACGGCTACAAAGGTTTACCCCAGTTTGGGCCTTTCGATAAGATTATTGTAACCGCAGGCGCACCCAAAATACCAGAGGAATTACTTACCCAACTTTGTTTAGGTGGAATGATGGTTGTCCCGGTAGGAGGGGACGAAGTTCAGATAATGACACGAATAACGCGCGAATCAAAAACAGAATTCAGCCAAGAGGAATTTGGCCGTTTTGCCTTTGTGCCAATGTTAAAAGGAATAGTGAAATAGTCATCGGTCAACAGTCAATAGAAGCTTCGCATAGTCAACTACTTATTATAACCCAATGACTAATCCTTTATTGACCAAATTAAAACGGCATATCCTTGTCGTGAGGACTTTGCGGGAAATCCGGGAGGCCAAATTCATTTGCGGCCGGAGCCCGGTTAAAGTTGTCTCCCCCGGCAGGTTCGTTCATTTTGGAACCATAAGTGACCGATTGACCTCCTTTATCCATACCAAGGTCGGCACCAAATACACCCGTGTCTGGGTTTTCGAACCTGGCTAGTTCACCCCGGAACCGCAAGTTAACATCACCCGTGGCACCGTTACGGTGTTTGGCAATGATAATTTGCCCCATTCCAATTAAGCTGTTGCCCTGTTCATCTTCTGTGATTCCATAATATTCAGGTCGGTGAATAAAGCATACCATATCGGCATCCTGCTCAATCGCACCCGATTCCCTTAGGTCAGATAGTTGGGGGCGTTTTCCTTCTGCACCCGCTCGTCCTTCAACACCACGGTTCAGCTGTGAAAGAGCAATGATAGGGATATTTAACTCTTTGGCCAGTCCCTTAAGGTTTCGGGAAATCAAACTTACTTCCTCCTGACGGGATCCCGGGTTCATCCCGTTTGCATTCATCAACTGAAGGTAGTCGATAATCACGACTTGGATATCATGCTCTTTTTTGAGTTTTCTACATTTGGCTCTTAGCTCGAAAACGGACAAGCCAGGCGTGTCATCTACATAAATGGGTGCATCAATCAGGTTCTGAATCTTATGATCGAGTTGTTCCCACTCGTAGCTCACTAAATTACCTTTCTTTATTTTTTCGGCAGGAAGCTCCGTTTCCGATACAATTAAACGATTTACCAATTGTACGTTACCCATCTCCAGGGAGAACACGGCGACACTTTGGTTAAACTGCAAGGCCATGTTACGTGCCATGGATAGTACAAAGGCTGTTTTACCCATAGCAGGTCGGGCAGCGATTACAATCATATCTGTTTTTTGCCAACCAGAGGTTATTTTATCCAGGTCATGAAAACCGGAAGGAACACCACTTAATCCATCTTCGCGCTGCGATGCTATTTTAATCATCTCAATAGCTTCGTCAATCACAGGGTTAATCTGGGTAACCCCCTTTTTCATGTTGCCCTGGCTCAACTTAAAGAAAGCACTTTCCGATTCATCCAACAAATCATCCACATCATATCCCTCATCAAAAGCTTTGGTTTGAATTTCCGAGCTGATTCGGATTACCTCGCGCTGAAGGTGTTTTTGCCAAATAATTCTGGCATGATACTCGATGTGGGCTGCAGAGGCAACCCTGCCGGTTAATTGAGTGATGAAAAATGCACCACCTACCTCTTCTAAAAGACCTAGACTTCTTAATTCCTGGGTTACGGTTAACATATCCACAGGTAAATCCTTTGAGTTAAGGTTTTGGATAGCCGTATAAATTTTTTGATGTGTATCTTTATAGAAGCACTCGGGCTTAAGTATTTCGCCTACAGCAGTAAAGGCGTCCTTTTCTAACATCAACGCACCTAATACAGCCTCCTCAAGTTCTAACGCTTGTGGCGGCATCCTTCCAACCTCTAAATCAATATTTTGTGGTGCTTTTTTGTTCGTGTAACTTCTTTTCTCTGCCATAACCTGATTCGTAATTTCTGCAAACGGGTCACAAAGTTAATCAACAAAATTTAGTCATCAATACCGCTTGTCAAAATGTTTTTAAGTAATTGTGTAATTAGATTTAAATCAGCCTAATAATTTTTACCCGATGATTTTGCTTGTTTATAATTGATTTTTAATCTTGATACTTTATATATCTTTGGTCAACTTTTTTAAGATGCATTATGATTTGTTTCCCCAACGCAAAAATTAATATAGGTTTATATGTAACCCAAAAAAGACCGGATGGCTACCATAATATCGAAACTTTATTTTATCCAACGCAACTGAAGGATGCACTGGAAATTATAGAGAATAAAAATGGCAAGGAGGATTTTGTTTGGAGTTACAGTGGTATTGATGTAGATGCTGATCCGGAAGATAATCTCTGCGTAAAAGCGTTAATGCTTTTGAAAAAAGACTATGAAATACCACCGGTTAAGATGCATTTGCATAAGGTTATTCCTTTTGGAGCAGGTTTGGGTGGGGGATCGGCAGATGCTGCTTTCACCCTAAAAGCTTTAAACCAGATGTTTGATTTGGGAATTAGAGAACGGAAGTTGCTAGAGTATTCGGCAGAACTTGGAGCCGATTGTGCTTTTTTTATATATAATACACCACATACGGCAACCGGCATTGGTGATGTACTATCTCCATGTAATATTGACCTAAAAGGATACCATTTGCTGTTGGTTAAACCCGATATCCATGTCTCAACACCTGTGGCTTATCGCGGAATTACGCCAAGACTGCCCGAAATAGATTTTCAAGATCAATTAAGGTTACCTGTTGAAAACTGGAAAGGTATTATAAAAAACGACTTTGAAACTGCTGTTTTCCCAAATTATCCTGAAATTGAGGATGTAAAGGAAAAGATGTATACCAAAGGAGCGGTTTATGCTTCGATGACAGGAAGTGGTGCGGCTGTTTTTGGATTATTTAAGGAGGAGCCTGATATTGAATTTGCTAATTGTTTTTCTTGGGCCGAAATATTATAAAAAAAGCCCCGGTTTTCTCCAGGGCTTTAATATGATTTCTTAAATCGATGTTTATACTTCAATAAGTATCATCAATTCATTTTTAGGAATTTTATCACCTTTCTTAACGCAAATCTCCTTGATCTTACCGTCGAACGGCATCGTAATCTGATTTAGCATTTTCATGGCTTCCAGCACCATTATAGAATCTCCCTCTTTAACTACATCGCCAACTTTCACGTTAAACTTAATTACCGTTCCTGGGATGTGAGAGCGGATCTCGCAAGGATCCGGAGCCTGCCAAGGTTTTCTATCGGTATACTTTTTAGTAACCTTTGTTTGGTACTCCATGGTATGTACCCTAAAGCCAACCAATTCTTTTTTGTTACTCATTATTAGTCGATTTAAAATGGAGGGATACCGTGTTTTTTCTCAGGATGATGAACGTCCTTGCCTTCAGAAACTTCCAAAGCATGTAAAAGAATGTTACGTGTATCGTTAGGCTCAATTACCGAGTCAATGTAACCTTTAGCTGCAGCAACATAAGGGTTGGCAAATTTCTCTCGGTATTCCTGAACTTTAAGCTGACGCATTTCATCCGGGTTTTCAGCTCCCTCAATCTCTTTCTTGAAGATAATGTTAGCAGCACCTTCCGGTCCCATTACAGCAATTTCCGCGGTAGGCCAGGCAAACATAAAGTCAGCACCTAAGTGACGTGAGTTCATGGCGATATAACCACCTCCGTAGGCTTTACGTAATATAACGGTAACCTTTGCTACGGTAGCTTCGGAATAAGCATATAGTACTTTTGCACCATGTCGGATAACACCTGCATGTTCCTGATCCGCTCCCGGAAGGTAACCTGGCATATCCTCAAGGGTAACGATTGGAATGTTAAATGAATCACAGTAACGGATAAAACGAGCTGCTTTGTCAGAACTGTCACAATCCAATACCCCAGCCAACACAAGTGGCTGGTTGGCCACAAAACCAATAGTCTGTCCGTTCAATCGGCCAAAACCGATTACGATGTTTGCAGCAAAAAGTTCCTGGATTTCGAAAAAGTCACCGTCATCCACGATTCCTTTAATGACGTCGCGTACATCATATGGATTGCGCGGGTCAGAAGGAATCAAGTCTTCGATATTTCCTTTGAAAACTGGTTCTTTTGGAGGAAATTCCTTCGCTTTTTTGCTATTGTTCCAAGGGATATAAGTGATTAGCTTTTTAATTTGTTCGAAACACTCTTGTTCGCTTTCGGCAAAGAAGTGTGCGTTACCGGTAGTTTCGGCATGTACACGTGCTCCACCAAGTTCTTCCATCGAGATTTCTTCTCCCAGAACAGTTTTAATCACACCCGGACCTGTGATAAACATTTTAGAAATGTTATCTACCACAAACACAAAGTCTGTCAAAGCAGGTGAATAGACAGCTCCTCCGGCACAAGGCCCAAGAATTACTGAGATTTGAGGGATGACACCGGAGGCAATGGTGTTTCTGTAAAAGATTTCTCCATACCCGGCAAGAGAGTTAACCCCTTCCTGAATACGGGCACCGCCGGAATCGTTAATTCCAATTAAAGGCACACGCATCTTTAAAGCGTGATCCATGATTTTAGTAATTTTACGGGCGTGCATTAGCCCTAAAGAACCACCGGCTACGGTAAAATCCTGGGCGAACACGCAAATGGGTGCGCCATAAATAGTACCGGTTCCGATAATCACACCATCACCATGAAGTTGCTTTTTGTCCATCCCGAAGTCTTTGGCTTCGTGCTCAACAAAAAGATCGTACTCTGTAAAAGAATCCTGGTCAAGAATGGCAAGAATACGCTCGCGGGCAGTCATTTTACCCATGGCCACTTGTTTCTCGATGGCTTTTTCGCCACCCCCCATTTCAACCTTTTCTTTTCTTTTCCGAAGATCAAGGATGTGTTTTTTCAATGACATAGTTAAACATTTTTAATTAACCTAATACAAATCAATGTCTTAAAAATAAGAATATGCTTGCAATTTCAGGGTACATAAATACAAAAATTATTTTGATACGAAAACTTGCAGAAAAAATCATTTTGCACTAGCACTGATATTACCGATATTTTTGCCCAAGTATCATTCTTTTTAATGCTATTTAGGCGCTTTGTTATACAAATACACACCAATAAGAGCAAACACCAGGTTCGGAAGCCATACTGCTATAAGGGGATTCATATTTCCGTTAATAGCAAATGTGGTAGACACAGTCATAAACAGGATATATCCAAAACTAAGTCCCAAGCCAATTCCAATATGCAATCCAATACCTCCCCGCACTTTTCTGGAAGCCAGTGAAACGCCTATCAAGGTAAGAATAAAAGCTGAAAAAGGATTGGCCCAACGCTTGTAATATTCAATAATATACGGTTTAACCGAGCCGACACCTTTCTGGGTCTGAGCTTCTATATAGGTATCAAGTTCGGTATTGGTCATGGTCTCAAACCAATTGTGTTCCGATTTAAAATCCGATGGTGTCATGTTAAATACGGTATCAATCTTGCTTCCTTCGGTTATTTCTATGTGTTTTTCGTCAATAAAATCTCTTTGAATATAGTCGGTCAGCGTCCAGTTTTTTTTGTCCTTATTGTAAGTAATGCTTTGTGATGAAAGCTTCGAAATCAACCTGGTTCCTTCGAACCGCTCAGCACTAAAGTAACTTCCTTTGTTTCTGTACCCGTAAAACTTTCCCATGTAAACAAATAATCCGGGTTCCAACTGTAAATGGATGTCGGTTAGCCCTGTGTCTTTTTTGTTTTTTACGTAGGTGGACTCAAATTCGAGCCTGGTTTTATTGGAAGGCGGAATGACATATGCGCCCAGTAAAAATGAGAAAATGGCCACTATTAGGGCTCCTACAAAATAAGGAAACATCAATCGCCTGAAGCTTACGCCTCCCGATAAAATGGCAATTATTTCTGTATCGTATGCCATCTTTGAGGTAAAGAATATTACCGCGATAAAAACAAAGAGCGGAGTAAACAGGTTGGCAAAATAGGGCACGAAATTAGCGTAGTAATCGAAGATAATAGCGTTCAGGGGTGCTTCTTTATCGAGAAAGTTGTCGATTTTTTCGGTGAAATCGAACACTACCGCTATACTGATGATAAGCAAAATGGCAAAGAAGTAGGTGCCCAAGAATTTTTTAATGATGTACCTGTCAAGCTTTTGTATGGCTCCTCTCATTTGAAGTGGTATACTTTAAATTGTTTACAAAAGAACAAAAAAATAACGGACAAAACTATTGCTCCGGTTTATTTCGATATTGGTTTAACCAAGTTAAGAAGCTGATTGATCACAGTCTTAACGACATCTGTTTTACCATTTTGTCTTTCCATTCGCTAAAATCACCGGCTTGAATATGTTTACGTGCTTCCTGCACCAACCACAAATAAAAGGCCAAATTATGCAAGCTCCCAATTTGTGCCGCCAAAAGTTCTTTTGAAACAAACAAGTGCCGAAGGTAAGCTTTGGTGTAATGACGGTCGACAAAGGAGGTTCCTTCTGGGTCTATAGGCGAGAAATCATCTTTCCATTTTTCGTTTTTCATGTTCATCACACCTCTCGAAGTAAAGAGCATTCCGTTTCGTCCGTTTCGTGTGGGCATCACACAATCAAACATGTCCACGCCAAGCGCAATGGATTCCAATATATTCACCGGAGTTCCAACGCCCATCAAATAGCGAGGTTTGTCCTCGGGAAGGATGCCGGTAACCACTTCCGTCATTTCATACATTACCTCTGCGGGTTCTCCAACAGAAAGACCGCCAATGGCATTCCCCGCTCTCTCAAAAGAAGCAATGTATTCGGCCGACTGTTTTCTGAGGTCTTTGAAACCTGCCCCTTGTACTATGGGAAAAAATGTTTGAGAATAACCGTATTTCGCTTCCGTTGCATCAAATTGAGTGATTCCTCTTTTCAGCCAGCGGTGGGTAAGCTCCATAGAGTTTTTAGCATACTTGTGATCCGCATCCCCAGGTGCACATTCGTCAAAGGCCATTATAATATCCGCCCCAATGATTCTTTGTGTATCAACCACGTTTTCAGGCGTAAATAAATGTTTCGATCCATCTATATGTGATCTGAAAACAGCCCCTTCTTCTTTTAGTTTTCTGTTGCCACTTAAGGAAAATACCTGATAGCCGCCGCTGTCTGTTAATATAGGACGGTCCCAACCATTAAACTTGTGCAGCCCTCCAGCTTTTTCAATTATTTCTAATCCCGGGCGTAAATACAAATGGTAAGTGTTGCCGAGGATTATCTGGGCTTCAATATCCTTTTTTAAATCGTTAAAGTGCACGCCTTTAACGCTTCCCACAGTTCCTACGGGCATAAAAATAGGCGTTTCTATTTCTCCATGGTCCGTGGTTATTTTTCCTGTCCGTGCTCTGCTTTTGGGGTCTGTTACTTGTAATTCAAAATCCATTCGGTCTACATTTGGGGCTGCAAATATAAAAATACATTATATACTTCACCCTGTATATTTTATAAAAATAAATCACTTGTGTCAGTCAATATTGAAATGAAAGGAAAGGTTGAATGAAAATTTTTTTTTAGCCGATAGGCAGGCTTACTTTGTTCTGCAAGACAAATATTTCGAACATCCTGGTATTTTAGCCAATTGGAAAAACCTTAAAAAAGGTTATCCGGACAGGAATAAAAAACCTCCAAATTATTTTACTTTTTACAAAAAAAAAGTGGATGGATGCATTTTTTTGACTCGATTAAAAAGAGCGTTATGTTATAATTAGTGTAAGTCTACGTTTAACAGCCAATGCATCACAATACAACACCTCATCTTAAGTAATTTTTAGTGTTAGAATGTAAGTGTGGCATAAATATGGTTAAGGGTGGGTAAGGTGTTGGATATGAGATTGTAGAAAATGAACCCAATGATTATTGTCTACATGGCCGCAATCTATAAAAAAGGGGAACTTTTATTTTTTTAATGCGTAATGCTATAGAAGCAAAGTTAAATGAGTTATACTTGCCAGAGTCTTATTAATTAAACATATTTGAAAAGTGGAATTATCAAATTTAATACCAACCCATGGCCCTTGGCTTTATGTATTTATTGTATTGCTAAGTGCTTTTTTTATACAAATATTTTACCATTTGTTTTTCTACAACGTATTGGATAAATATTTGAAGAACTATACGGAAGAAAATGATTTTTCGTATCCACCTATTTCAGTAATAATTTGTGCTAGGAATGAGTCTAAAAATCTGAAGCAACATCTTCCTTCTGTATTAGAACAGGATTATCCAGCACCGTTTCAGGTGATTGTTGTTAATGATGCTTCTGAGGATAATTCGGAGTTGGTATTGGCTCAATTAAACGAAAAGTACAATAATTTATATTTTACGAGTATACCTTATGATAAAAAATTTTATCATGGTAAAAAGCTGGCGGTTACTTTGGGAGTGAAAGCGGCAAAGTATGAGCATCTTTTATTTACAGATGCAGATTGTGAACCGGCAGGAAAATATTGGATAAAAAACATGGCCGAAGGATTTGCATCCGGTAAAGATATTGTGCTGGGATATGGCCCATATAAAAAACAAAAAGGATTTGTGAACCTTTGGCATAGGTACGATACTTTTCAGATTGCGATACAATATTTATCGTTCGCCTTAAAGGGAGTTCCGTATATGGGGGTGGGGAGAAACATGGCTTATAAAAAGTCGCTCTTTCAAAAACATGAAGGATTTAAAAGCCACCAGCACGTATTGTCGGGAGATGATGATTTATTTATACGAGATGCAGCAACAAAAGATAATGTAGCTGTTGTTGCATTACCGCAAAGTCAAACCAAATCGGTTCCGGTAGCTAGCTTAAAGGAGTGGAAACGACAAAAAAGCAGACATTTGACAACCTCTCATTTCTATAAGTTTAAAACTAAGATGCTGATTGGTTTGGAGGCTTTATCGAGACAAATATTTTGGGGCATATCTTTAATATCTGTTTTTTTTTCTAATTTTGCCGTAGTTTTAATTGCAGTAATAATTATTAAATTGGCAGTTCAATTTTTTATTCAAAGTAAAATAGCCAGGCAATTAGAAACAACCGAATTACCTTGGGGCGGGTTATTGTTAGATTTTATTCTGCCCTTAGTAACGGGAACATTGCTTTTTAGTGGAAAAAGACAAGCAAAAAAATATAAATGGACTTAAATCCAAACTTATCAGAAAAGGCTAGACACGATTATGCACTCGTTCAATTAGCTGTGAAGGGCGATCAAAAAGCGTTTGCCGAACTTATGGGTAGATATCGCGATGCCATCTACTTTATGTTGTTGAAGATGGTAAATAATAAAAGTGATGCAGAGGATCTAACCATTGAGGCTTTTGGAAAAGCTTTTAAAAACATTCATCAATATTCTCCCAACTACGCATTTAGTACTTGGCTTTTTAAAATCGCTTCCAACAATTGTATCGATTATTTGCGTAAGAAACGCAATAATATTGTTTCTATAGATGGAACGCACATCAGTGAGGAGAAAGAGAACGATTCACCTATACATTTGAAGGATGAAACTCCGGATCCGGAAGAAGGTTTGATAAAACAACAGAAGGCTGTATTGATGCGAACGGTTGTTAAAAAACTGAAGCCAAGATACCGTACTTTAATTGAGCTGCGTTATTTCAACGAATTTTCGTACGAGGAGATTGCGCAAGAGCTTGATTTACCTTTGGGAACAGTAAAAGCGCAGTTGTTCAGGGCTCGCGAACTCCTTTTCAACACCCTTAAAAATACCGACGTTAAATTAGATTAGCATTATACAAATTACACGTTTTCTACATATAAGTATGTAATTTGCATAAAGCTAAAGCAAAATTTATAATGCATTGTTATTGGGAGAAAAGAGGAAGGGATATTAATGGATTTGATTCAAAAATACTTTGCCGGATTATCGGAAGAGCAGGTAAAACTGTTCCAAAAACTTGAGGAGCTATATCCCGAGTGGAATGACAAGATCAATGTGATTTCACGCAAGGATATTGATGAGTTGAATATTCGTCATGTTTTACATTCGCTGGCAATAGCGAAATACATAAAATTCAAACCGGGGACAAAGATAATCGATGTAGGCACAGGTGGCGGTTTTCCCGGCATCCCGTTGGCTATTTACTTTCCTGATTGCGAGTTTCATTTGGTAGATTCTATTGGCAAAAAAATTAAGGTGGTTGAAACTATCGCCCAGGAACTTGGGTTGAACAATGTAATGGCACAACAGGCCCGATCCGAAAATATTAAAGGAAAATACGATTTTGTGGTAAGTAGGGCTGTAACTGCATTCCCTCGTTTTGTTTCGTTAACAAGGCACTTGATAAGCAATAAAAGCAAAAATGCCGTTACCAACGGGATCTTGTATCTTAAGGGAGGCGACTTTGAGGAAGAAATAAAACCGTTTAAGAAAAGCACGTCCGTTATAGCGTTGAAAGAATATTATTCGGAAGATTTCTTTGAAACCAAGAAATTAATTCACCTTACATTTTAAATAAATCTTTTATTTTTTTTGGAAGAAGAAAATAAAGATGTATTTTTGCAGTCCGAAAATAGAAACTAACGAACTGTCGAAAGATATAAAAAAGTAATACGATGAAAAGGACATTTCAACCTTCGAACAGAAAAAGAAGAAACAAGCACGGATTTAGAGCTAGAATGGCCAGCGCTAACGGACGTAAAGTTTTAGCTTCGAGAAGAGCTAAAGGTAGGAAGAAACTGAGTGTTTCAAGCGAGAAAAGACATAAAGCATAATTAATGCTTCATCAGATATTAAAAAGGATTCCTCGTGAATCCTTTTTTTTTGCCTTTTTGTATTATTTTTGAGCTCGTCTTGAATAAAACACAAACTTATGTCGGTTCTTAAATTTCTGGTCAGCAAAAAGTTTTTTCTGCATATAGCATCAGCCGTTGGTCTGGTGGCTTTAATATTGATCAGCACCTTTATTACGCTGAATATTTATACCCATCACGGTGAAAATTACGCCACACCGGATTTCTCAGGTTTAACAGAGAAGCAGTTTATCGATTTGGTGCAACAGAAGAAACTTAGGTATAAAATCATTGATTCGGTTCATATTTCTGAAATGACACCGGGTGTTGTGGTTGAACAAACACCCAAGCCAGGCAGTAAGGTGAAGGAAAACCGAACCATTTTTTTTACCATCAATGCCTATTCGGCAGAACAGGTACCCATGCCGCAGTTAGTCGATTTTTCGTTACGTAATGCCCAGGTAACTTTGGAGTCTTATGGGCTGAGGGTTGGGAAGTTGATTTACATTCCTTCGGAATATACCCAATTGGTGTTGGGTCAGCATTATCAAGGTAAACCCATTGAACAGGGTGTGTTGATTGCCAAAGGTTCAAGTGTCGACTTGTTGGTGGGGCAAGGATTAAGTGACGAAAAAACGGAAGTGCCGGACTTGTTTGGGATGACCCTGGAAGAAGCAAGGATTTTGTGCCAATCAAACGCATTAAACATAAACGCCGTTATTTACGATGATAGCATACCTACGCTTGAAGACAGTGCGAGGGCCTTTATATGGAAGCAGTTGCCCGAGATTGAATCCGGGAAGAAATTAAGACTGGGTTCTTCGCTGGACGTATGGTTGACCATCGATTCGTTTAAGATAATGCCCGATACTTTAATGGTGGATTCATTGGCCGTTCAAATAAACTAAGTAATGACGGAGCAGAAGGATAATAGAAAAGAAATGGAAGGACTGGAGGAAGAGCAAAATGAAATGTTTGAGCATTTCCGTTTTGTTACGGACGCAGGTCAAAAACAAATCCGTATTGATAAATTTTTGGTCAATAGAATGGAGAACGCTTCCAGGAACAAAATTCAGGAAGCAGCTTCCGCAGGGAATATATTGGTAAATGGAACTTCGGTAAAATCAAATTATAAAATAAAGCCCAACGAAACCATTACCATTGTAATGGAATATCCTCGCAGAGAGATCGAGATTATTCCAGAAGATATCCCATTGAATATTCATTATGAGGATGATTGTTTGATGGTCATAAACAAGGAGCCGGGGATGGTGGTGCATCCCGGACATGGGAACTATTCAGGTACATTGGTAAATGCCCTGGCTTATCATTTAAAAGATCTTCCGCTTTTTAATGCCGATGACCCACGACCCGGTTTGGTGCACAGAATAGATAAGGATACCTCAGGCTTATTGGTTGTCGCCAAAACGGAGCAGGCCAAAAACCATTTGGCACGTCAGTTTTTCGACAAAACAACGGAACGTTCCTATACTGCCATTGTATGGGGAAATATAGACGAGGAGGAAGGAACGATAACCGGACATATCGGGCGTAGTCTTAAAAACAGAATGCAGATGTCTGTTTTTCCGGAAGGAGAGTTTGGGAAGCATGCTGTTACGCATTATAAAGTGTTGGAACGATTCGGATATGTTACTTTGGTGCAATGCGTGTTGGAAACAGGACGTACCCATCAGATCCGTGCCCATATGAAATACATTGGACATACCCTTTTTAACGATGAACGATACGGAGGTAACGAAATATTAAAAGGAACAACGTTTACTAAATACAAGCAATTTGTGCAAAACTGTTTTAAGATACTGCCGCGACAAGCACTTCATGCCAAGTCGCTCGGTTTTATCCATCCCCGCACAGGGGAAAAAATGAGTTTTGATACTGAACTTCCTGAGGATATGACCATGGCTATTGAAAAATGGAGGGGTTATATTTCAAGTAGGGGACACTAAGAAGTCCGTAGTGTTCACCAGGTAAAACATTAGATATTGAGATAACCTTCCGATCTTGCGGAACAGGTTGTCCCGAAAAATTGCGGGAAGATATCATAACCTGTCCCTAACTAGTATTGGAAAGACTGCATAGTTACAAGGCAAAAATAAATCCGACGCAGCACTAAACTCAAAAAAAATGTACAATTGTGTGTCGGAACAAACATATTGTTAGTTATAAGTATAATCAAACAACCATGAATAAAAAAAACATAGCTGTTGTTTATGGCGGCGATTCATCGGAAATAATTGTGTCGCGAAAAAGCGCCCGGGGAGTATTGTCTTTTATCGACGACGCTAAATATGATTCGATACCTGTTTTAATTACTTCGGATAAATGGGTGGCCGAGGTAAACGGGCAGGAATTTCCAATTGATAAAGATGATTTTTCTTATTCGATACATGGGGAAAAAAAGTTTTTTGATTGTGCGTATGTGACTATTCATGGAACTCCCGGCGAAGATGGCAAGTTGCAGGGGTATTTTGATATGATAGGTATGCCTTACTCTACTTGTGGAGTGTTGCCGGCATCGCTATCGTTTAATAAGTTTGCCTGTAATACGTACCTAAAAGGTTTTGGTGTATTGGTGGCCGATTCGCTGCTGATCAGAAAAGGCACAGAATATAACATAGATCATATTATCGATACTCTTGGTGTACCGTGTTTTATTAAGCCCAACGCGGGAGGTTCCAGCTTTGGAATTACCAAGGCTCAAAAAATATCGGAAGTAAAACCTGCCATCGAAAAAGCCTTTAGCGAGAGCAACGAGGTGATCATCGAAAAATTTGTCGACGGAAAGGAATTTACCTGCGGATTATATAAAATCGTGGGAAAAGAAACCGTTTTCCCAATTACAGAAGTTATTCCTGCCAATGATTTTTTTGATTTTGAAGCCAAATACAACGCCGATAAAGCGGAGGAAATTACGCCGGCACGTTTGCCACAGGAAACGGCTGAAAGGATGCAAAAAATTACTTCGCTGATTTATGATATACTCGGCTGTAAAGGTATCGTACGAATCGACTATATTCTAAAGGAGAACAACATCTTTTTGCTGGAGGTAAATACCACACCGGGTATGACGGCTACCAGTTTTATTCCTCAGCAAATTAAAGCTGCGGGCTTAAATATAAAGGAAGTTTTCACAGAGATTATCGAAAGTTCTATGTCTCAATAGTTTGAATTTTAGGTCATTTTTTACACTTTTGTCGTCGATAACATTAAATTAACACAGCATTGTTCTTTGTGTTGCTAACAAGGATTTTTGCGCTCCGAATATTAGTGTGGGAAAATGATTTTTAAAAGAACGATAGTTTTTATTTGTATTTTATTACTTGCTAATGTTTTAAATGCTCAGAAACAAGAGCTTAGAGTGTTGGTTCTGGAACAATTTAAAATTGATCCGTCCTGGACAACCACTTTTGATGGTGGATTTTATAAGGGATATAACGGAGCAGATTGGACACGTTGGGGCATTAGAAATCTTACCGCCTACAAATTAAGCGGGAATGTATCTGTGGACGTTGGTTTTATGTATAATCGCACCGCAACTCCCGATAAGGTTGTGCAAAGTGAATTTCGTCCTCATCAATCTATAAAGTTTATGTATCCGCGGATGGCACATATGTCATTCTCGCACCGGTTTAGGATGGAAGAGCAGTTCTATACTTACAATCGTGACCGGGAAAACAAAAATGCCTCACGGTTCAGATATGAGATTAAAACCAAGCGTGCTTTTAACACTAATAAAAACATTGAAGCTAAAACGCCATATTGGATGGCCTCGGTTGAGTTCTTTTTTAACCCGGTAGGCAAAATGGAGCATGACCATATTTTATTCAACAGGGGGAGACATGGGATTGGAATCGGTTATAAGCTAAACTCAAAAACTTCTCTAGAAGGAACTTTATTTTATCAGCACACCCACAGCAATACTAACTTCTCCGATTATTCGGACATCGCTATTTTCAATGTATATATTAAAAACAGTTTGTTTTCGAGGAAATAAAAGGCTGCCTTCAAATCATAAAAGCAGCCCTTGTTTACCATTATTGTTATAATTTATACCGACATGTTAATGATGTATCGTTAAACCTACTACCTCGAAAAAATCGGGTAGGTTATCGGTAGAATTGCTCCATATAATTAAAGAATTATCGAGCATTAATTTTCGCCCTGTGTAAAATTCTTACCCAAGGCGAAGGGTCAAGATGATATTACTTTCCAATTAACTCGTATTCCTCGGGAGTACCACAAGCACAAATCAGGTTTCTGTCGCCAAAGGCATCGTCAACCCTGGCTACGGTCAGCCAAAATTTATTCTCACGAATCCATTCCAGTGGGAATGCCGCTTTTTCACGTCCATATGGGTGTGTCCATTCGTCGGATACCACCTTGTAATCGGGGTGAGGAGCATTTTTAAGAACGTTATCTTCCCTGTCCACAGCACCGGACTCTACTTCTTTAATTTCATTGTAAATTCCTTGCAGTGCTTCAATAAATCTATCCAATTCTTGTAAAGATTCACTTTCCGTAGGTTCTATCATTAAAGTTCCATGTACAGGGAATGATAATGTTGGCGCATGGAAGCCATAGTCCATCAGTCGTTTGGCAATATCAAGTTCTGTGATCCCAGCACTGTTTTTAAAGTGGCGGCATTCAAGTATCATTTCGTGTGCTACCCTTCCTTTTTCTCCGGTGTAAAGTATACCGTAGCCATCTTTTAAATGATGTGCCAAATAATTTGCATTAAGAATAGCCATCTCTGTTGACTTGGTTAAGCCATCACTTCCCAGCATTTTTATATAACCATAGGTAATGGGTAATACGCTGGCACTTCCCCATGGGGCAGCAGCTACAGCTGAAATACCTTTGCGTCCGGTCTGAACAACAGGGTGTGTGGGTAAAAACTCCACCAAATGTTTGGCTACGCCAATGGGGCCAACCCCAGGTCCACCGCCACCGTGTGGGATGGCAAAGGTTTTATGAAGGTTCAAGTGGCAAACGTCGGCTCCTATCAAGCCCGGATTGGTCAGCCCAACCTGGGCGTTCATGTTGGCACCGTCCATATAAACTTGTCCACCATTCTTGTGGATAATCTCACAAATTTCAACTACAGAAGCCTCAAATACGCCGTGAGTGGAAGGGTAGGTGATCATTAAGGATGATAATGTATCCTTGTGTTTTTCTGCTTTTTCTTTTAAGTCGGCTACATCAATGTTTCCTCTTTCATCACATTTAACCACTACTACTTTCATTCCGGCCATTACGGCACTCGCCGGGTTGGTTCCGTGAGCCGACGATGGGATGATGACCACGTTTCTTTGATCTTGGCCTTTGCTTTGGTGATAAGCCCTAATGACCATTAAGCCTGCATATTCGCCTGCTGCTCCGGAGTTTGGCTGAAGGCTAACGTCAGCAAATCCCGTTATCTCGGCCAAATCTCTTTTTAATTCGGCAAAAAGAAGGTGATAACCTGCTGCCTGGTCTCCGGGAACAAAGGGGTGGATGCCCCCAAACTCAATCCAGCTCAGCGGAAGCATTTCGGTAGCGGCATTCAGTTTCATGGTACACGAACCTAACGAGATCATCGAGTGTGTCAAAGAAATATCCTTGCGTTCCAGCTTTTTGATATATCTGACCATTTCTGTTTCGGAGCGATAGTGCTTAAATATTTCTTGTTGCAGATAATCACTGCTTCTTAAATATTCATTATTGATGGTACAGGCATCTGGTATTTCTCTAATTTCAGGTTCCTCGATACAGGCAGCACGGGCAAACACCTCCAATATCCAGTTGACATCTTCCAGATTGGTTGTTTCGTCAATGCTTAAACCAACATCGCCGTTCTCGAAATAACGGAAGTTCATTTCCAATTCCAGAGAATACTTCTCAATTAAATCAACCGAAGCATGTTGAGCCATCGAGAACCTGATGGTATCAAAATAGTTTTGGTTAAGCTGTTTGTAGCCTAATTTTTCAATTTCTTCTGTTAATAAGGATGCTATATTATGAATTTGTCCGGCAATTCTTTTAATACCCTCTGCACCATGGTACACGGCATAGAAACCGGCCATAGTAGCAAGTAGTGCCTGTGCAGTACAGATATTAGAAGTAGCCCTTTCGCGCTTAATATGCTGTTCGCGTGTCTGTAGAGCCATCCTTAAGGCACGGTTGCCGTTTTTATCTTTGGTAATTCCGATAATTCTGCCTGGCAAGAAGCGCTTGGCCGATTCCCTTGCAGCAAAAAAAGCGGCATGAGGACCACCATAACCCATAGGTACCCCAAAACGCTGGGTAGATCCAAATACGATATCGGCTCCCCATTCCCCCGGAGGAGTTAACAAAGCAAGGCTCAATAAATCGGCCCCCACGGCTATTTTACATTCGCTTTCATGGGCTTTTTCAACAAGTGCCTTATAATCTTCAATGTTACCATCAGAGTTAGGGTACTGAACAATTACGCCAAAGTGTTTATCTGTTGGTTCATAGCTTCTCCAGTCGCCAAATTGTAATTCAATACCCAATGGGTTAGCTCTTGTTTCCAAAACGGCGCGGGTTTGGGGCCATACTTTTTCGTCCACAAAAATAATATTTGCACCGGCCTTGGCCATAGCTCTTGGGCGAGAGTTAAACATCATCACCATGGCTTCTGCCGCTGCTGTGGCTTCATCCAATAGGGATGCGTTCGCGATCTCCATTCCGGTAAGATCAATAACTACCGTTTGAAAGTTTAATAAAGCCTCCAGGCGACCCTGGGAAATTTCAGCCTGATAAGGTGTGTATGATGTATACCACACGGGGTTTTCCAAAACATTACGATGGATAACGGCAGGTGTTATGGTATCGTAATAACCCATCCCAATATAGGTGTTGTAAACCTTATTTTTACCGGCAATGTCCAATATTTTTCTAAAATACTGACGTTCCGTTATTCCCTGCGCCAATCGCAAGGGTTCCTTTAATCTAATGTTTGAAGGAACAGTCTCGTCAATTAATGCTTCCATTGAATCTGCACCAATGGTTTTTAGCATTTCGTCAATCTCATGGTCACGAGGTCCAATATGCCTTGCAACAAATTTATCAGTAGCCATATCCGTTTTATAGTTTATTGCCTATGGAAGCAAAGTAATGCCGCCAGGCTTTCCTGTTAAAATGATGGTGTTAAAGGTAAGATTTAAAGAAAATTATAAAAATGATGTTTATGGCTTTTAATGATGATTTTTGTCAGCGCCCCCTGTTGGCCTTTTCCAATTCTCCAGCTGATTTAGTATAATTGTATTTTGGCACTTACAGGTCAACTTTTTCTAATCTCATTTGAAAACGGCACAAGCAGTGTTTTTTATGGCATAATATGTGGGTTAAGACACAATGTGCAATTGTAGCAGGCAGTTCTGATATAAGTACAAAGTTATTTTTGAACGTTGTAATATTTTTTTGATAAAGGTATAGTAAATAGGAATTTGCTTCCTATATCAGTTTTGCTTTCAGCCCAAATATTTCCGTTATGTTTCTCAATGAATTCTTTACATAAGATTAGGCCTAAGCCAGTGCCGGTTTCATTTTCGGTGCCTTTAGTTGATGTGTTTTCGTTGATGTCAAATAGCTGGGGTTGGATTTTTGGTGAGATTCCAATTCCTGTATCTTCGACAGATATTTGCGCAAGCTGTTGTTTGTTTTTATTTGTTATGACGTGAGATTTTATTATAATGTCACCGCCTTTAGGTGTAAATTTAATGGCATTGGACACTAAATTCAGAATTATCGTATATATCATGTTTTTATCGGCAATTACCAATATTTCTTTTTCGGATTTCAACCCCAACTTTATTTCCTTGTTTTCCGCAGTTTCTTTTAATAAGGTAATTATTTCATTAATTAATGTTTTAATATTTATTTTTTCAGGTGAGAATTTAATGATTCCTGTTTGAGATTGTGCCCAGGTTAGTAGGTTTTCAAGTAGTTTGTAGGTTTTTAATGAGCAGTCGTTAATGTACTGAATATATGTTTCCCTTTCTTCATCTTTATACATAGCATGATTTTCCAGTAAGAGTTCGGTAAAACCTAATATGCCTCCAAACGGACTTTTTAAGTCATGCGCAATTATTGAGAAAAATTTGTCCTTTGTTTTGTTTGCTTTTTCTAGTTCCTGGGCTACAGCTTGTATTTCTTCTTTTTGGATAGTAAGCTTTTTGTTTACTTCTTCTATTCGTTTTTTTTGTTTAGCCAGAATAAGATTCGCTTTTCGTTTTTGCAATAGGTTATGAAGGACTGCCAAAGCTAAAACAATTGCTAGAATAATACCGCCAATTAAAGAATCTCTGATGATTTTCTGTTGTTTTTCTTGTTCAGTGTGTATGGCATCTTTTTTCTGTTGTTCAAACTCCATGGCTTCTCTTTCTTTTTGGTATTTGTACTGATATTCCAGATTTGCCATGGATTTTATATTTTCTTCGTTATACAAGCTGTCGCTCATATTTTTAAATAAAACAAAAAACTTGTAGGCCTCTTTATATTCACCTAAAGCAGCTTTACTTTGAGCTAATATTTCGGCACTTTGTTTTATTAAATCAATATTGCCAATATCATTGGCCATAGAAAAGGCTTTATTACCGTATTTTTGGGCTAAAAGGTATTTCTTTTGATTTGCATAAAGGACAGAAAGACCTACATAACATTTCATTTCAATTTGCATATTAGCAATAGCTTTGCCAATGTTTAATGATTGATTATAATACGAAATGGCCTCTGAATACATTTTTTGCAGATAGTATATTTCAGCGAGATCTTTATATGCGTTGGCCAAACCGGTTTTATTCCCAATTTCCTTTTGTAAAGTCAGTGCTTTTTGATGGTTTTCCCATGCCTTTTCATAATCACCTTTGTTTTTGTAAATTAGTCCCAAATACTCATAATTATATGTCAGACCTGTCTTAAAGCCAATTTGTTCAGAGTAGTCTAATCCTTTTTGGCAATATTCTATGGCTTTGGAGAATTCGCCTTGTATATTTAAAATAAAAGCAATATTGGAAGCAGATACTGCCGCATCTTTGTAATTTTTCTGCTTCTCATCTATCCAAAAACTTTTTTGATAGCACTCCAATGCCTTTGGAAAATTTCCTTGCACATTATAAACAACCCCTAAATTGTTGAGCGCATAGGAAATGGATTTTTTGTTGGTTAAGTTGTACGCAATATCAAGTGCTTTCTTTTCATAGTCTAATGCTAAAGCAAAGTTGCCAATGTCACAATAGTCTGTGCCTATGTTGGCGTAACTATGGCAAATTGCTAAACTATCCTTTAATTCAATGTTGATATCCAACGCTTTTTTCTTAAAGTCCAACGCTTTTACAACATCACCTTGGAAATAATAGATGTCTCCAATAGCCAGCATGTTCTTCGCCATTCCTTTTTTATCAGAAATATCTTCAAAAATAGTCTGGCTTTTTTGGGCATATTCCAGCACCTTTTCAAAATCGGATATTGTGTTGTAATAATTTGCCATTTGGTAAAAGGCTTCTGCTTTACCTTTGGAATAATTTAAGGCAATCGAAATATTATATGCCTCTGTTATATATTTTTTTGATGTCTCGGGGTTAATGTTTTGAAATGCATTGGCAGTTTCATTTAATAAATTAACCCTGGTGCTATCTTTTTTTGAGCGGATCTGTAGAAGGTTTTTAAGGCTGTCGGTTTTAACAGTTTGGGCATCAATGCCAAATATACTTATTGTGAATAACAGAACATACGAAAGGTAAAGGTTGTATCTCATATTGGGTTAATTCATTGTTCATTTGTTATTATGGGGATGTGTGTGGTGTATAAATCTCAATAGGTTTTCATGTAAAAATAAAATAATTTACTAAAACATATCTTTTATTTTTTAAAAGATTTTTGTAATTAAATATTAATGATGGTTATTCAGTTTAAAAATGGATGAGTTGGAGAGAAGATAAACATGGAAGGAGAAGGGATAGGGTGCAATTAAAGCTTGAAGAGAAATGCACTTGAATGAACCAAGGCATCTCCCTTTTTATTTCTTTTACAAAAACTGATTGTGCTTTTTTTCGTGTCCAATGGTGGTCGAAGGACCATGGCCCGGGTATACTACGGTTTCGTCCGGTAAAGTTAAAAGGTGTGTTTTAATTCCCGAAATAAGGGTATCAAAATCGCCACCAGGCAAGTCAGCTCTGCCAATACTTTCTCTAAACAAAACATCGCCTGCAATAACTGTGTTTTCATTTTCCATATAAAGGGCCACTCCACCGGGAGAGTGCCCGGGAATATGTAACATTTTAATGGTTGAGCCACCGAATTCAATCACCTGCGCATGTTGTAGGTATCCTTTTAGTGCTGGCGGGTTTTCTTTTATTGCAAATCCCATTTGAGTCGCATAAGGCACTGTCTGTTCAATCCAGAACTCATCTCCCTGATGTGCCTCGGCCCCCAGCTTGAAGTGTTCGCAAACAAAACGGTTTCCAAACACATGGTCCAGGTGCAAATGCGTATTCAATAATCTTACCGGTTTAAGATGGTTATCCTCTAAATACGAAACCAGATGTTGCTGTTCTTCATCTGTTAAGCAGCCGGGGTCAACAATAATGCAATCTCCATTTTCGGCAGCGATTATGTATGTGTTTTCTTGCCAGGGATTGTAAGTTAGCGGGTGAATTTTTAGCATAATTATTAGTTAATAAGTCACGGAACATTAGTTAATAGTCATTACGTTTAAATTACTAATGACTAATCATCCATTGACTATTTGTATGATTTGTTTTAAGTCAGAAATCTCGTTCATCAGTTGTCGGTCGTGTTTGTTTTTGTTAGGGTTGAAAAATACATAATCCAATCCAAAATTAATAGCACCGTCGATATCTGTGTCCAGATTATCGCCAATAATCAAGCATTCTTTCTTTCTGGCATTGGCACTTTTTACGGCATACTCAAAAAATGCGGTTTTAGGTTTTGAAGCTCCAATAGTTTCAGATATAAATATCTTAGAAAAATAATGCTGTAAATTACTGTTCTTTAGTTTTACAAATTGCACTTCCTTAAAGCCATTGGTAATAACGTGCAAGGTGTATCTTTGTTTAAGTTGCTCCAAAACTTCTTTTGTATTTGGCATTAAGGCTGTTTTGGTGGGGCTAACGGTAATGTAATCTTGGGCAAAACGCTGTGCGATAGATTCGTTGGTTATTCCTACTTCTGAAAATGGCGTGTAAAACCTGTCAAAATTCAAATGGTTTTTTGTAATTTTTCCTTTCCTGTATTGCGTCCAAAGTTGTTCGTTATGTTGTTCGTAACGTTCATAGAACGCTCCAAAACTCCTAAAAGAATCGCTTAATTTGTATTTTTCATACAGCTCCTCCAGCGTTTGAACAGAGTTCGTCTCAAAATCCCACAAGGTATGATCCAGGTCGAAAAAAAGGTGTTTGTATTTTTGCATAATGCATAAATTTGGAAGCAAAGATAAAGTTATTATAAATAACTTTTTTTGATTGTCCACAGATTATACAGATTGACGCAGATTTTTAGTTTTATGGCAATGTCAGGATATTCTTCATCGAATGGTTATTATAATGAACTAGAATGACAGTTTTGGGATAAATCCATAAATACATAAACTCCGCGAATCGCGGAGTTTATGTATCTGATCTCTTCCCGCAATCCTGGGGGACAGGTAATCTAAAAATCTCTTTGTGTAGTCCTTATCTAATTTACTTGGACCACCATAAATTTTGAGATGCTCCAGAATGCTTCCTTATCTAATATTTTAACTGTCTTGGTATCTTCTTCACCATTAACCAGTTCATATGATCCTTCCGGGTGGCTGGTTAACATTTTAACTTTGGGGCGGAACAGTGGAATGTTTTCTACTTCCCGGATATCCACTTTTGTGAAATAGTCCTCGTTGAAATCTTCACTTAACACCTTTTGTTTTCCAAATAACGGAAGACCTTCACTTGAAATAACATTGTGTTCCTTTAATTCTTTTTTAGTGCCAAAGGCATAGTAAGCCGCATATAATTCAATTGTTGTAGAGTCGAGAACTTCTTGTGTGTTTTGTTTAACCGTTCTGATTGAATCGATCACCTCGGTCATTCCTTCCACAGTGAAATTAAGCGAAGCAATTTCAATATCCTTGGTGTTCAATTGTTCTTTCAACGCTATTATTTCAATACTCTTGTCTTTAAGCTGTCGGTTAAGGCGGCCTATCAGATTACTCATGTTCTTGTTTTCCAAACCTGAGGATTGTAGGTTTTGTTCAAGTTCGGCGATTTTTTCCTTGTTGGCTAACATCAGTTTGTAAATATCCTGAATGTCCTGATTGATCCTCCTTTGGATGTCCCTTGAATTTCCCTCGGGTGTTCCCATGTTTACATCAATGAGTTTCTCTTTTTCCTTGATTTCTTGAAGGTTCTGATCGATGGTCACTAAAGTGTTTACCAGGTCGTTCGTGATCTGTTGCTGTTCAATGGCAACGGAAACCAGCGAATCGTTTTGCTGCTCCAACGCTTTTTGCTTGGAAGTGTTGCAAGCAATAATTGCTATGGCCAATAATGGTACAATAAGTGTTTTTCTCATGATGTGTTGTTTATGATTGATTTAAAATCTAAATTAAATTAAGATTTATTTTTCATTAACGTTGACTTTGGCGTATTTATTTTCCTTTTTTCCGGCAGGCTTGTCCTCTTTGCCTTCCAGAACAATTACAATTTCGCCTTTTACGGTTTTGGCGGCAAAGTGTTGGGTTACTTCGCTTAAGGTGCCTCGTTTGTTTTCTTCATGTAGCTTTGTCAGCTCTCTGCTAACGGAAACTTTCCTTCCTTCGCCAAACACATCAATAAATTGTTCCAGGGTTTTAACCAGCCTAAAGGGAGACTCGTAGAATATCATGGTTCTTGTTTCTTCCGTAAGTGATCGCAGCCTCTTTTGCCGGCCTTTCTTTTGTGGTAAGAATCCTTCAAAACAGAATCTGTCGTTGGGCAGGCCAGAATTAACCAACGCCGGAACAAAAGCTGTAGCTCCGGGTAAACACTCTACATTCACCCCCTGATCAACAGCATGTTTTACCAATAAAAAACCAGGGTCGGAGATGGCAGGCGTGCCCGCATCCGAAACCAATGCCCCGTTTTCTCCACCTAAAATTCTTTGCACAATCATATCTGATGTTTTGTGCTCGTTGAATTTGTGATGGGAAAACATTTTCGACCCAATTTGAAAGTGTTTCAGCAAAAAACCTGTCTTACGTGTGTCTTCGGCCAAAATAAAATCTGCTTCCTTTAAAACAGTCAGCGCTCGCAGCGTAATATCTTCGAGATTCCCGATCGGGGTTGGTACTATATATAATTTGCCCATTATTATTTTCAGTGAGCAGTTAACAGTATTCAGAAAACAAATTATCAGCATGTACGGCTGACTGTTGACTGTCGACTGTTGACTGATTAAAACTTTCGTTCAATGTAACTAAAAAACGCCTTAGTGACTTCTTGTTCTTCGTCCCAGTTAAAATTCGATTGAATAAATGATTGGGCCGTTATAAAATCTGGCATATCGTTAAGTTGTTGTAGCGTTTGGTTTAATACTTCAATTTTACCACCAAACAATTCCCTTTGAAACATAAAACGGTCGTTAATTCCTAAACCTTTGGTTAGATCCTGGATGGGTTTGCCCTTGAGGGGCTTTTGAATAGTAGAGACCTGAGTATTGGCAATTAACTCGTTTACCGATTTTTTTTCGGAAACCAATGATTCGCCAATGGTTTTTGGATTATCACCCGGTTTGGCTTCTATATTTTCAAATTTTGAATCAGCCTGTTCGATTATCTCTGGTTTATCCTCCTTTGAAACGTCCTGGGGTATTTCAATGGCCTGCTTCTCTTCAGCAACAGTCTTTTTAGTAATCGGCTCTGGATTTATAATTTCCTTTGCAGGCTCTTCCTTTTGTTCAGGTTCAACAACTTGGGGTGTTTCTTCTACAGGTGTTGCCGCAACAGTCAAAGTTTTAACTGGTGCAGTAGTTGCTTCTGCCCCATTTATATGTTTAAGTAATTTAAATTCTTCGGTAATATTTGCGAGCTTACTTTCCGTTAAATCCAGAAATGCACCAGGGATATCTTGTTGACCATGAAATGATTTGACAAGGGTTTCTATTTCGGAAATATCTTTAATAATAATATTGAGTAGTGTTTCTTTGTCCATAATAATATCAATTCAAGCTCTTTTTTCTTATTTTGCAAAGTTAGTGATAATATCCAGTATTAAATACCAATATAAAAGTAGCAAGAAAAATACCAAAAACAGAATAGCTTGCCATCTTGATGCTTTTTTATTTTTTTATGATAAAATGTTTTTAGAGAACAAAATAAACAAAGAAGGAAAGCACGGTTGGATAGAAGTGATTGCAGGCTCTATGTTTTCGGGTAAAACAGAGGAATTGCTTCGGCGGTTGCGAAGGGCGAAAATAGCCAGGCAACAGGTCGAAATATTTAAGCCCCATTTAGATGTGCGTTATAGTGATGAAGAAGTTGTTTCACATGATGAAAACTCAATTCTGTCGACACCTGTGGAAACATCTGGAAATATTTTGTTGTTAACCGGAAATGTTGATGTGGTTGGGATTGATGAGGCACAATTCTTCGACCAAGGATTAACACATGTTTGTTCGCAACTGGCCGATCAAGGCATTCGGGTTATCGTGGCCGGGCTGGACATGGATTTTAAAGGTAAACCTTTTGGACCTATGCCTCAGTTAATGGCTTGTGCCGAATACGTGACTAAGGTACATGCCATTTGTATGAAGTGTGGCGATTTGGCACAATTTTCTCACCGTTTGTCTGACGAGGAAAAATTAGTAATGTTGGGCGAAAGGGTTGAGTATGAGCCTTTATGTCGCACCTGCTATTGTAAAGTCAATAAAAAATAATAAGAATGCAGGAATATCTCTTTAGTGAAGTAAGCCAGTGGATACCATGTAAGTCTATTGTCAATAATGACATGGTTTTTTCGAACCTAATTACCGATAGCCGCACAGTGGGTATTCCTGAAAAAGCGATGTTCGTAGCTATTTCCGGTCAAAACCATAACGGACATGATTATATTCCCTCCCTTTATCAGCAAGGAGTTCGCTGTTTTATGGTGGAGCGTGATTTTGATTATGCTACAGGACTGGATGGGGCTAATTTTTTGGTGGTTGAAAATACCTTGTTGGCATTTCAACAGTTGGTGGCCAAAAAAAGAAACGCATATTCTTGCCCGGTTGTTGGAATTACAGGAAGCAACGGCAAAACGGTTGTGAAAGAATGGATATCACAATTGATAGGCAATTCAAAATTAATAGTTCGTTCTCCCAAAAGTTACAACAGCCAAATTGGTGTGCCTCTTTCGGTATGGCAAATGGATGCGAAAACCGAACTGGGTGTTTTTGAGGCTGGGATATCCCAGAGAGGCGAAATGGAAAAAATAGCCCCGATTATTTCGCCATCGATTGGCGTACTGACCAATATTGGCACTGCACATCAGGAGAACTTTACCTCTCAACTCGAAAAACTAAAGGAAAAAATTAAGCTTTTTAAAAATAGCAGTACCATCATATTTTGTTCAGATTCTACTTTTGTTAAAAATGAAATTCAATCTGAATATGCAAACAAAAAGTTGTTTACTTGGGGGCGTGGAGATGAGGCTAGCCTGCAGTATTTATCAAAAAAAGCCAAAGGAACAGAAACCGCTATCCAATTACAGTATCATGCCCAGCAATATGAAGTTTTTATTCCATTTTCTGATGACGTTTCTTTTGAAAATGCCTTAACCGCCATTTCCGTTCTTCTAGTGTTGGGTTACGATTTTGAATATATATCAAAATCACTGAGGGATTTGGTACCCGTGGCTATGCGAATGGAATTAAAAGAGGGCATTAACAATTGCATAGTGATAAACGATTCCTACAATTCCGATTTATCCTCTTTGGCTTTGTCACTGGCGTTTTTAGTTCAGCAAAGTCGGGATAAAACAGAAAAGCGTACTTTGATCCTTTCGGATATTTACCAAAGTGGCATCGGGAACAAAAAGTTGTGTTTTCAAATTAATGAATTGCTAAAACAAGTAGGTGTTACTAAACTGGTGGGTGTGGGAAATATTCTTAAATCACATGCTTATATGTTTGATTTGGATGGCATATTTTATGACACTACAGAGGAATTGCTTCAAAGTTTGGTTCCCAATTCTTTTAAAAACGAAGCTATTCTCATAAAGGGTTCAAGAAATTTTGGATTCGAGAAGGTCTCTTCCGTACTGGAGATGAGACATCATCAGACCAGTTTGGAAATTAACTTAAATGCATTGGTGGATAACTTAAATTATTATCGCTCTAAGCTAAACGATAAAACCAAGGTCTTGGCCATGGTTAAAGCATTTAGTTATGGTAGTGGTTCTTTTGAGATTGCCAATGTTTTGCAGCATCAAAAGGTAGACTATCTGGGCGTTGCTTTTGCGGATGAGGGCGTTGAGTTACGTAAATCCGGGATTTCGTTACCTATTGTTGTGATGAATCCTGAAGCAAAAAGTTTTCCTATGATGTTAGAGCATCAACTTGAGCCGGAATTATATGGGTTTAAGGTTTTTAATCAGTTTGTAAACTTATTGGCAAAGGAAGGGATTTCAAATTATCCCGTTCATATAAAGTTAGATACAGGGATGAACCGTTTGGGATTTGTGTCCAGCGAAATAAAACAACTCACACAAGTATTAAAACAAACTCACGAAATTAGTGTAAAGTCTTGTTTCTCGCATTTAGTGGGAAGCGATGACGCTCAGTTCGATGAATTTACCCAGGAGCAGATAAATAGGTTTTCTGATTTAACAACACGATTGGAAAAAGAATTGGGATATTCTTTTATCAAGCATATTTTAAACTCGGCAGGTATTTTAAGGTTTCCCCAGGCACAGTTTAATATGGTTCGTTTGGGAATTGGCATGTACGGGGTAGGTGCAATTGAACAAGAAAATCTTAAGCCTGTAACCCGTTTTAAATCTTATATTTCACAAATTAAAAGCGTGAAGGCGGACGAAACTATTGGTTACAACCGTAAAGGAGTGTTGGCGTATGATGCTGAAATAGCCATAGTTCCCGTAGGTTATGCTGATGGATTAAACCGAAAGTTAGGTAATGGAGCGGGTAAAATGATGGTGAAAGGGCAATTGGCAGCCATTGTTGGAAATGTTTGTATGGATATGTGCATGATAGACGTAACAGGACTTTTGGCAAAAGAGGGTGATGAGGTAGAGGTTTTTGGCCCACACAACCCGGTAGAAAATATTGCGCAAGCCCTGGATACCATTCCTTACGAAGTGTTTACAAGCATTAGCAGAAGAGTGAAAAGGGTTTACTATTACGAGTAAGAATAACTTTTTTCATTAGATTAACAATTTTGCCTCTTAACTCCAAAGGACTAGCCCAATTTAGAAATCTTCTCCAATTTTTCGGGATCCAATATTCTAATGATTCTGCCATCAACGGTAATTACCTCTTCGTTCACGAAGGTAGATAAGGTGCGGATGGCATTGGATGTGGTCATATTGGAAAAATTGGCCAAGTCTTCGCGCGACAAGTACACGTTTAGGGTAGTGCCATCTTCGTCAAACCCGTAAATCTCTTTTAACACCAATAAGCTCTCAGCTAATCTTCCGCGGATATGTTTTTGGGTAAGTGTTACGGTTCTATACCTGGAGAAACCAAGTTCCTGCGCAAGGGAACGGATTATATTTAAACTAAATTTATGGTTGTTTTCCAAAAGCTCAAAAACAAGTGCCTTGGGAATATAAAATATAGTGCAGGGTTCAATAACAACTGCCGAAGCCACATGAGGACCTTCCGCAAAGAAAGCCCGATAACCAATAAAACTCGTGGGATTTGCCATGCGTACAATCTGATCTCTGCCACCAAACCCAAGCTTGTATACTTTCACTTTCCCCGATCCAAGGCAAAGCAAACCATCAGGGACTTCACCTTCCTGATAAATCACTTCATTTTTTTTGTAATGTATGGCCTTATGGTTGTGCAGTACTTTCTCTTTTTCTTCTTCCGTAAGTACATCGTAAAGCTGAGAAATGTCTTTGATGGTAGGTTCTTTGATTTCAGTTTTTTCGGCTCTTCTTGGCATATTGGATATGTTGTACAACATGTAAATTTCAGCCAAAAATAGAAAAAAGCCCACATACTCACAAGTAAAACAGGGTAATGCGGACTTTTTTATTTAATAAAGGTGGTTGAACCGTATTATTTCAACGTTGAAATTAGAACCTGGATACCAATGGTATTCTCCTGCCTAATCCAAAGGCTTTGGATGAAACCCTTATAATAGGTGCTGTTTGAAAGCGCTTGTACTCATTGATATTAACCATTCTGACCGCTTTTTTTACCACTGCTTCATCAAATCCTGCGGCAATAATTTTTGCAGGAGATTCATTTTTTTCGATGTAATTGAATAAAACCTGGTCCAATACATCATAGTCAGGTAGAGAGTCGCTGTCCTTTTGGTCGGGACGAAGCTCTGCAGATGGTGGTTTTACAATGGTGTTTTCTGGTATTACTTCATCGTTTCGGTTAATGAATTTTGCCAAAGCAAACACATCGGTCTTGTACACATCACCTAAAACGGAAAGCCCGCCATTCATGTCGCCGTATAAAGTACCGTACCCAACAGCGGCTTCACTTTTATTGGAAGTGTTTAATAAGATATGTCCAAATTTATTAGACAGTGCCATGAGCAAGGTTCCTCGTATTCTGGCTTGAATGTTTTCTTCTGTAACATCAGGATTTAAACCTTCGAACAGGGAGGACATTGTGCTGTCAAAACTACCCACTATGTCCTTAATAGGGACAATGTCGTATCGGATACCCAGATTGTTGGCCAGATCTTCCGCGTCCTTAATAGAGTGATCCGAAGAATATTTCGAGGGTAAAAGAAGCACTCTCACGTTTTCCGGACCAAGCGCACGCGCGGCAATAACTGCAGTTACGGCAGAGTCGATACCACCGGACAGCCCCAATGTGGCTTTTTTGAAACCCATTTTCTCAAAATAATCCCTAACGCCCAATACCAACGCATCGTGAATCATATCCAGTTTTTCCTTTGGAACCGGTTCTATCACATTGGCATGCTCAATGTCTTCCAATTTGCAGTACTGAATATCTTCACTAAAGGAATTAAGCTGATTTACAATTTTACCCTGGCTGTTTACCACCAAAGAGCTACCGTCGAAAACCAGTTCGGTATTCGCACCAATCTGGTTTACATAAACAAACGGTATTTCGTTTTTTGCAGCCTTGTTTCTAATAATTTGCTGACGAATCTGCCCTTGATTGTAGGAGAATGGAGAGGCTGCAATGTTTACCACAAAATCGGGGTTGAGCTGTTTTAACTCTTTCATTGGTGACTTGGTGTACAACTTGCTTTTTGCAAAAGAATTGGCCACAGGTTGCTCATCCCATAAATCCTCGCAAATCGTTAATGCTATTTTTTTGTCCTTTACATCAATCAAACTAAACTCGCTATTAGGCTGGAAGTAACGGTACTCATCAAACACATCGTAGTTGGGCAGTAGCGTTTTATGATGAACTGATTTTATCTTGCCCTCACTAAGTACATATGCCGAGTTAAATAACTTCTTTCCTTTTGGTTCCGGGTTTATGCTGGGGCAGCCTACAATAGCGATAATGTGCTTGCATTTTTCGGCAATCAGGTCAACCTGTTGCAAGCACTGTTCTACAAATTCTTCCCTTTCCAGCAGGTCGAGCGGGGGATATCCGCAGACAGCTAGTTCGGAGAATACGATCAAATCACATCCATCATTTTGTGCTTTTTCGATGGCTTCAATAATTTTTTTGGTGTTGGATGCGAAATTTCCAACATGGTAGTTCAATTGAGCAAGCGCTATCTTCATTTATTAGGAACTTATGAATTATTTCTTGGTAAGCGGTAGTGTTTTTAAAATATGACTCCAAAGTTAAACACCAGGCGGTTCAATATCGTTTTATCGTCAATGGTGCCATTGTCAGTTATATCCGAAAGACCTTGGTTGTATGTCAATCCAAATTTCAAATAGGCGTCACCACCCACCGAATATTGCATGCCACCTCCAAATCGGTAGCCTAAGTTAAAAAGTTTTACTTCATCATTAATGTTTTTACCAGATCCATCATTGGTTTTAATGTTGACCATCCCTGACAAGCCAAAAACGCCATAGTAACTGGCACGCTGAAAATCACTGGTCTGTAACTTTAAGGCAAGTGGTACTTCAAGGTATTTTAACCTGTATTCCAGTGTTGAATTGGCATCGTAAGCAACTTCTTCTCCTCCCACATTAAAATCAATTGGATTTTTATAACGTAGTTTGCCACCTGTTGTGTTAATTGTTAATCCCGTTGAGATAGCATAGTTTTGGGCAAAGAACTTATCCATTTCAAAGCCAAAATTGTACCCCATCAAATTCCCGTTTCCATCGGCGGCAGTATTGTCCGATTTCAACCAACTGATTTGGGGACTAAGTACAAAGGCAAACCTGTAATCAGATTCTCTGCCTGACCTGGTTTGCGCAAAAATCGTAGATGCAACAAGTAACATCAATATGAGCAGTAAGGTTGTGTTTTTCATCTCTTAAATTTTAGCTAAACCATGATAACCAGTGCGTATTTCAATCGTGTGCTTGTTTATGACCTGATTATTTGCTCCCTGCCTATGGCGGACAGGGGACGTGTCGGTTTCATGGTATAATGATTATTTGATTAGTTAAAAATATTGCAAACTTAATAAATTAATAGCGATTAGCTTTTAGCCATGGCATGTTTTAGTAGTAATCGATTAATACTCCGGTTCCTTTGTTACATTCTCCGCTCTTAAGCCAAAACGCCGGGCGATAAAACTTATTGCAATCAATTGCAGCGAATGATATACCATTATCGGGATAATGAAGATTCCTTGCGAAGCCATGTTTTTAAATAGCACGTTTGCCATTACCGAACCATGAATCAGCGACTTTTTGGAACCACAAAACAAAGCCGTAATCTGATCCTCTTTCGAGAAGTTTAGTCTTAGCGTGATAACAAATACAATACCATAAATAAGGGTGAACGTGCATATGATTATTACAACCGTTGTAATTAGGTGTGATAACTTAATGTCATCGAAAACATTGGCGACAAAGGATTTGCCAAAGCTGTTGTAAACAATCATAAGGATGATACTTTTATCGAACAAGGTTAAATACCTGCCGTATTTTCGGGCAGTGTTGCCTAAATATTTATTTAGTGATAGTCCCAGAATTACAGGGCATAAAATTTTCAGTATTAAGCTGGTCACAATTCCCGCAAGGTCGAAATCGCTTTCCGCCGTGTGCATAAATAAACCCATCCAAAGGGGTGTAATAATAATACCAATTAAGCCGGAAATACTGGCGTTAAATATCGCCCCCGGTATATTTCCTTTGGCAATAGATACCATGACCACCGATGAAGATACGGTAGACGGGAGTGCTGCCATAAAAAATAATGCCAACCAAAGTAAATGGATTTCTTCTGTTTTTACCAATGGGCGTAAGCAGATCATTAACAAGGGGAATAATGCAAAAGTCGTTAGCTGAACCAAGATATGAAGTCTGAAATTCGACAGTCCTTTTGCCATGTTCCTGGGGCTCAGTTTCAATCCGTAAAAAAAGAAAATCAGCGAGATTCCAACGGATGTTGCGGTTGTGAGTTGGATGGGGCTGTTCTCATCTCCAATACCAGGATACAGATAAGCGAGTAGTATCATGCACAGCAAGCCAACAATAAATCCATCTATCTTTTTGAGCATTTTGTTTTGTTTGCCGCAAAAATACTAAATGTATTAACAAACTTACTTGATATCAGCCTAATTCCATTTGCAAAATGATAAGGATAGGTATTTTGTGCTAAAATATTTAAGTTTGGTGTCGTTAAATTTTAAGTGAAATCAGATGTGTACTTTTGCTAATAAGTTTGTACTGTTATTTTGTATTGTGTTGGGTGTTACCTTTTTTTCGTGTAAGGATAAAAACATGTATCCCGATGTAAGCGATATTGGGATTGATATAAACGTTATTCCAATCTATCAGGATATACACGGCATGGATACCATGAAAGTGGGCGAGGAGATTGCTCCGGTCATTGCTAAATATCCAGAGTTTATGACGGCGTACAGTTATAAAATAGCAAAACTTGGCAATCCCGAAGCACAGGAATATGCGGATCGTTTGTATGGTTTTGTTACCTATCCTGCCAATAAAGATATCTACCGGAAGTCAAAGGAAATATTTCCTGACTTCAATGATTTTCAGAAGCAACTGGAGAAAGGATTTAAGTATTACAAGTATTACTTTCCGGAGATGCCTGTTCCGGATGTCTATCTGATGATATCAGGTTTCAGCCAATCCATAGCCGTGGATTCGGCCTGGGTAGGTGTGAGTATTGAAAAGTATCTTGGACAGGATTGTGAGTTTTATGCGTGGCTGGGCATACCCAAATATCTTCGGAAGGGTATGGTTAAGGAAAAGATGGCGCCTGATGTTTTGAGAGCCATAGCTATGACCAATTATTCTAATGCCAGGGAGGTGGACGACTTAATCAACAATATGGTCTACCAAGGCAAGGTAAGGTATTTTGTGCACCGGATGTTTCCCGATATTCAAGATACCTTGCTTTTTGATTATTCAAAGGAACAGATGCATTGGTGCAATAATCACGAATCGGATATGTGGGCATCGCTTGTTGAGTGGAAACATCTTTTTAAGGAAGATAGAATGTTGATTCAGAAATATACGGGAGATGCTCCTTTTACCTCAAACTTTGGCAATAATTCGGCACCAAGAGCCGGTGAGTTTCTCGGATACAAGATCATAGCGTCTTACATGAATAAAAACAAAACGGTAAGTTTAAAAGATTTAATGGAAGAAACGGACGGTCGTAAAATACTGGCAGCATCAAATTATCGGCCATGACGGATGTGGTAAGTCAGAAGAAAATACTACGGCAGCAAATAAACGATCAAAAAAAGCTGCTGACTGCGGAAATAAGAAATCGGCAGGCAAAGCAGGTCTTTGACCAGCTTGAACAACAAGATACTTTTATTCATTCGGATCATATGTTGTGTTATTGGTCGCTGCCCGATGAGTTGCCTACGCACGAATTTATGAATAAGTGGTATAGGAAAAAGAATTTTTACCTTCCCAAAGTGGTGGGCGTGGAATTAAGTTTGCATTTGTATAAAGGAGAATCATCCTTGAGCAAAGGTGCTTATGGTATTTGGGAACCAACAGGTGCTGAATTGCTACAGCCGGAAGTGATTGATGTAATTATTGTTCCGGGAGTCGCTTTTGCAGCTTCCGGAAACCGGATGGGTCGAGGTGGGGGATACTACGACAGGTTATTGCCTAAATTGCAAAGCGCTTATAAAGTCGGTGTGGGGTTTAATTTTCAGCTGGTTGAAGGTATACCGACTGAGCCACACGATATAAATATGGATTGTGTGATAACCGGCAGGACATAAAAAAACCCGCTTTGTTAAAAGCAGGGTTTAAATTCTTTCTCGATAAATCATTATGCCGGATGGATAGCCTCGGTCGGACAAACATCAGCGCAAGAACCGCAGTCAGTGCAAGCTTCAGCATCAATTTTATAGATATCACCCTCAGAAATAGCATCTACCGGGCATTCATCAATGCATGTTCCACATGCAATACAATCTTCGTTAATAACGTAAGCCATTTTTGTAATGTTTTTAATTAGTATTAGAAAAGCAAATGTATTTTCTTTTTTTTTATATTAAAACAATATCATCGGTTTTAAGTTTATTTGAAATGTTTTTAAATAAGTTTTATGGGTCGAAAATTACTTTGAAATATCCCTAAGTCCTTTGTAGTCAACTTAAAATATCTAAGGCGATATAGGCCATCAGTCCGACGGAAGTTTCCAGAGATGATTCGTTGAGGCTGAATCCCGGGGTGTGTAACCCACCGGTATGGATATGGTTTGGTTGTTTAACCCCAAAGCGATAAAAAGTACAAGGGTAGGCTTGTGTGTAATACCCGAAATCCTCAGCCGTCATCCTGATATCCATTTTGTGAACATGCTTGTGGCCGAGAAATTCTTGCGCGGCAGTATACGCTTTTTCAGTGACCTCCGTATCATTTGTAACCACAGGATATCCATCGTTAATTTTCACCTCGCATGTTGCACCCATGCTCTCCGCCATTTCGGTGGATATTTTACGGATCTGGGCTTTAATTTTTGCGCGCCATTCCTCGTTCATCGTCCTTAGTGTACCTGCTATTTCCACTTTTTCGGGTATTATGTTGGTGGCGCCATCCGCAATGACTTTCCCAAATGACAATACGGTTGGAATATTTGCAGGAACCATTCGGGCAACAATCTGCTGCAGCGACACAATAATATTGGCCGCAATTAACACATTGTCGTTTAAAGTGTGTGGCATGGCGGCGTGTCCGCCCTTTCCTTTAATGGTCAAATATACCTCATCGCCCGAAGCCATGTACATTCCCTCCTTAAAACCAACATGGCCTGTTTCCATATCAGGCAGCACGTGTTGGCCAATTATGATTTCCGGTTTAGGATTGTCTAACGCCCCTTCTTCCATCAAAAGTTTGGCGCCACCCGGAAATTTTTCCTCGCCCGGCTGGAAAATCAGCAAAATAGTCCCTTCCCACTGGTCTTTTAATTCGTTTAATATTTTTGCGGTGCCCAACAATGAGGCAGAATGTGCATCGTGTCCGCAGGCATGCATGACTCCTTTGTTGCACGATTTAACAGGATTATCCTCATTCTCGATAATGGGTAATGCATCCATATCAGCCCTTAAGGCGATCACCTTTTTGTCAGGATTTTTTCCTTTGATGGTTCCGATAATGCCCGTTTTCACATAGCCCGCCTTGTATGGTATTCCGTACGCGTCCAACTTGGAACAGATATATTTTGACGTGTTAAATTCTTCAAACGAAAGCTCCGGGTTCTCGTGAATATGCCTTCTGATTTCTATAATTTCGGGATAGTATTTTTGGGTTAGCTCTTGAACTTTTTGCTTCAAATCCATAATTACTTTTTAAAATATGATTCCTGCAAATATACTATTATGATTTAAAGGACGGACAATGCTTTCGGTTAATCGCAGTTCTTCCATGTTTGTAATGACCTGCAATTGTATATAGCGCTGACAAGGGCAGCAAACCCTGTAACGGGTGGACGCAGTTAGCTTATAGGATTAAAAAATGTAGTAGGAAATTTCGATAATTTTACCATTGAGCTACCGAATTAGATCAAAAACTCTATTTTTACCCTAAAAAAAATATGGGACATCATCATCATGACCATTATCACGGGCATCATCATCCCGAATTACAGGGTAAGAACCTGATGATTGCCATATTGCTAAATGTACTGATTACAGTTTCGCAAATCATAGGCGCCATATTGAGCCACTCCCTATCCTTAATGACAGATGCCTTGCATAACCTTTCGGATGTAATGGCTCTGGTGATTAGTTATGTGGCTAATAAGTTGGCCAAAAGGAAACCCACGAACAGGCAGTCTTTTGGATATAAAAGAGCCGAAATTTTGGCGGCCTTCATCAATGCTGCGACGCTTTTGGGCATTTCTATATATTTAATTGTGGAAGCTATTGAACGCATGGTAATGTCAAAAAGTGTTGAAGTAGGTGGCGAATTGGTGATGTGGCTGGCCGGATTAAGTATTGTAGCCAACGGTTTAAGTGTGTTGCTGATACAAAAAGATGCCAGGAATAGCATGAACATGAAAGCGGCCTATCTTCATCTTTTCTCCGACATGCTTACTTCTATTGCTGTATTGATAGGTGGTTTTTTAATGATGAATTATAAATTGTATTGGGTGGATAGTTTGTTGTCGGTAATTATTGCCGTGTACCTGATCGTTTCCAGTTGGAAACTGGTGATAGGTGCCATGAAAGTGTTGATGCAGTTTACCCCGCAAGATATTGACCTAGATAAGATAAAGGAAGTAATCTGTGGGTTGAACCAGGTTGAAAACGTACATCATGTGCATATTTGGCAGCTTACCGATCATGAGATACATTTCGAGGCGCATATCGATTGTTCGGAAGATTTGATATTGTCGCAAGTAGATAAGGTGATGGACAAGGTGCGAGAACTGCTACATCACGAATTTAATATCCACCATGCTACCCTTCAGCCGGAATTTCATGTTTGCGATGATAAGTCGCTGATTGCGTATGGGGAGTAGGAGATTTTTTATGTTTGGGCTGTGACTAATCGAAGTCAACGTTCTGCGTTTTTGATTTATCTTGGTTCTGGCTTGTTCTGGGTAATGTTGGCCAATAGGCTGTTTTCGAGGGTATAGGATACGAATTGTAAATATAAACGAATAGTAATCACATAAATTTTACCATCCATGGAATTTTCAATACTCACTGATATTGTAATAATATTTGCACTATCAACATTGGTAAATTTAATTTTTACAAGATTAAGAATACCAACCATTGTAGGTTATTTGCTAACGGGGATTCTTGCTGGCCCTCATCTTCTTTCCTTGGTAAATGGAGAACATGAAATCGAGGTGTTAGCGGAAATTGGGGTCGTTTTATTGTTGTTTACTATCGGTCTGGAGTTTTCGTTAAAGCACCTGCTGAAAATCAGAAAAATAGTATTTCTTGGCGGATTATTGCAGGTTTCAATAACGGCCGCATTATTTTATGGTATTGCCCATTTTTATGGTCTCAGTTGGCAAACGAGTATATTTATTGGTTTTCTTGTGGCATTAAGTAGTTCGGCGCTGGTACTAAAAATATTGCAAGAACGATCAGAACTCTCTTCTAATTATGGGCGAACTATTTTAGGTATTCTGATATTTCAGGATTTATTACTGGTGCCGTTAATATTGTTTGCCAATCTACTTGGGGAAAATGATGTTCATATTGCCCGGGAATTCTTATTTCTTGGGCTAAAAGCAATTTTCATTATAGGTTTTGTTTATGTCGGGAATAAGTGGCTGTTGCCAAAACTTTTGCATGTAATAGCCATGACAAAAAATCAAGAGCTATTTATGATGAGTATTTTTCTCATTTGTCTCGCAATAGCACTTTTAACAGCCCAGTTAGGGATGTCTCTCGCATTTGGTGCTTTTTTGGCGGGACTAATGATTTCTGAATCTCAATACAGCCATAACGCATTTTCTAATCTTATTCCATTTAAAGATACGTTTACAAGCTTCTTCTTTGTATCCATTGGCATGCTGCTGGATTTGACATTTGTGGTCGATAATTATTTGCTGGTTGGTTCTATTGTAGTTGTGGTTATTGCGGTTAAAACAATTATAGCCGGTGGTGCTGGATTTATTTTAGGTCATACCTTGCGCGGTACTGTTTTGGTAGGACTTGCCTTAAGTCAAGTTGGAGAATTCTCATTTATCCTTGCTAAAATAGGATTAAACAATTCGATCATAGATGATTATTTTTATCAGCTATTCCTGGCTGTTTCAGTAATCACTATGGCTTTTGCCCCTTTTTTAATGAGTCTGTCAAGACCCTTGTCGAATTTTTTGTTGAAATTACCGCTGCCCAAATTTTGGGTTGACGGGTTGTTTCCGTTAAAAGAAATCGAAATACCCGATTTTAAAAATCATCTTGTAATTATTGGAACGGACACGAGTGCCCTAAAGCTATCGTTAATGGCCCAATTAAATAATCTGCACCACGTGTCCATCATTTTTGACCCCTTAATTGCAAATGAAAAAATTCAGAATGGTGATTTGGTGGTTTATGGTGATGCTGTTAATGAACCCATATTATTAAAAGCTCATGTGGATACGGCTGAAATTGTCATGGTTTCTGTAGGGAGATTAATACCATCTATGGCCATCATCGAAAAAGTTAGACAGCTGAATAAAAAGGCATATGTCATTGCGCGGGCAAAACATATCCGAAATGTAGAACAACTGTACCAACTTGGAGCTGACCAGGTTTTGCCTGAAAAACTGGAGATTGCGATAGATTTGTTCAAAAGGATACTGGTTAAAAAATTATATCCTCAAAAAGAGGTTAATCGTATTTTAACCCATATCCGAAATCTGAATTTAGGGGAATTTTCGGAAAGAGATATCATTAATCAGCCAAGCATACTGGATGAACTGCAGCATATGAATATATCAGCCATAAAAATCGAAGTAAATTCTCCTGTTGATGGGAAATCGCTTGCCGAAATTAAGCTGCGAAACAAAACAGGAGTTACGCTCTTGGCTATCAAACGTGATTCATCCATAATTGAGCATCCTGTGCCAACTACTGTTCTCAGGAGTAATGATGTCGTTTATGTATTGGGTAATCCGGAGCAAGTCAATTGGGCGTTTGAATTATTTGATAAAGAATAATGCTGATGGAAGATGCGTTTGTTTATTTGTTAACAATAAAGCCATGCCACCCCACGATGTAGTGCCGTGCGATGTTTAACAAACCATGCGAGATTTGTGCGGCAACGGTGGTTTCCATGTAACACTGTTTGTTAAATACAACTATTCGCTAAAAATGAATTGATTAATAGGATTATTTTCCTTTTTGTTCTGATATTTTTAGTTTAGCGAATTGTTTTTTTTATTACCTGCATTCTTCACTGTTTCTTCAATTCGCTTTCGTCTGGTTTTCGGTCGTTTTGCCAAAATAATCCGCTGTAACATTGCTCTTCGAACGGATTTACTTAGACTTAAAAAATGCTTCCTTCTTCTGATGATTAATTTCGACCCATCTTCTCCAGTCTTGTTTACTTGATGGACAAAAACTTTCGATATCGCTATTCACATTCAATCTTTTGTATTCTCTTTCAATAGAATGCACTGTTAACCAGGATATTCATCCTCTGCCTTAGCGGAGGCTTACAAAACCGCGCTAAAAGCCGTAATGCTTATGTTTTTATATCCAAGCGATCTGGCTGTCTGCGAAGGTGTGGTCGTGCTTTTATTTCCTGAAAAAACCAATTTTGGGAAAATACCAAACTTTTATGTCTTTGTTGACTAGGATTCAGTTAGTCACAACAAATGAGAGGGTATGTAATAGGTACATCACTCCCCAAATTACAAGGTAAATAATAATCCGTGAATTTATAATGGCTGCATTGATCTCTCGGTTGTATTCATCTTATAGACCGTGCTAATGATAACTCCAATATAACCAACAAAAAGCAAATTGAATATGAAGCACTTGGTTACCCATGTCAAACATGATTTTGTAATTTACCAAGCATGGGATTCGGTTCCATACGATTGCATTGCTGTTCAGAAAGGATGTGTACCCAAAAACATATGGAATTGGTTGGTTTGCACTTATTCATCAGTCTCAAAAATTCGTATGTATTATGATGAGTCAACGTGTGGAAAATAATATATAAAAATGATTTCTGTTCATTTATTCATCTGGCGAATAAGATGTAAATGTCAGTATGAAAGGTTTAAAGCGGAGCTTAAGTGTTTTTAATTTTTACAATATAGCTTTCGTTTGGCATTAAGGTTAAGCATGGTGTATTTAACTGCAGTACTTGGTCGACAGAAAAATTCATATGGTCTAAGTTTCAGTCCAACAGCTTCACCACTGACTTGTATTTAAACCGTAATGTCTCAAATTACACGAATTTTTAAACCCGAAGTGCATACTTTATATCGCAAATCTTAATCCTTAATTCCCAACATCGATAGATTGATTCTTACATCTCGAACCATAATTGCCGAATCGTGAACCTCTCTGAACGATTCTACAACCTCAATGATTGGATCACGAACCACGCTGAAATGAACTTTACCAAAGTTTTAAACTCTGGAAAAGTTGGAATTAGGGAAGGTGGAGACTTTCAGATACAAAAAAAGGCGTCCTTTGGACGCCTTTCAAGTTATATCTAATTTTAACCGAAACTACAATTGATATGGGTTACTAGTAGAGCATTCAATAAATTCCGTTAAGAAGTTCAAAGCTTAAAAAACGATTGTATGTAATTGTTTCTTAACTGATAATATCAATTTCACTATATAAACTTTATACTTTGAAACTTCACGAGTTCAGCACTAGTTCAATAGTTCGGCCAATTTTTCTTCCAGGGCAGGGCCTCTAAGGTTTTTAGCAACCACTTTTCCTTCTTTATCTAATAATAGAGTAAAGGGAATTCCCGTAACACCGTATGTGTTGGCAATGTCACCTTTCCCATCGATTACCTGGGTCCAGGTTAGGCCATCGTCGTTAATGGCTTTTCTCCAGGCGGCAGAATCCCTGTCTAACGAAACGCTTAATACCTCAAAGCCTTTAGCGGCATATGTTCCATAAGCTTTAACCACATTCGGGTTCTCTTCGCGACAAGGCTTGCACCACGAAGCCCAAAAGTCAACCAAAAGATATTTACCACGTAACGATGAAAGCGCTACATTATCACCGTCCACCGATTCCAGGGTGAAATCAGGTGCAACGGCACCAACTTCGGTAGCTTTAGCCGCAGCGGCCGCTTTTTCCATGGGCTCCAGGGCTTTTTTCAAATCGGCCACATACTTGCTGTCGCCAAGGTTTGCCTCAAACTCGGCCGTAAGGGCTTTAAATTCTTCAACTTCAAACTCACTAATCGCCTGCATAGCCATATGTGCACCAACCACGCTGTTGGTGTTGTTTTTAATAAAATCAATGAAGTACGCTTTTTGCTCTTCCATAAGCTCGCTGGCTTCTTCGCGCAATGCCTTCTGTATTTCATTGTCGCCGGCACCCATTGCCTTTTGATACTCTTCGTTAATTTGGTTCAGACGATCTGATCCCGGAAGCTCCTTTACAAAATTGTTGTACACATCTGTTATGGCCGATCCTGTGATAACAGCTTCCTGCATGTTTTCGGTATTGGCTTCGATGGTGATGTTGGCGTTTTCGCCGAAGAATACGATAGGGGTACGGTTGTTTTCAATAAAAATCAAATACAACTGAGGTTCGTCCACAGTTCCTGTAAAAGTAAATTTACCTTCTACAATATCGGTTGTGTCCAAAGAAGCAGGTCTACCGTCCACAATGTTTCTCAAGATGGCTTTCCCTTCAGTAACCCCCTCAATGGTGCCGTTTATGGTAAAAGTTGATGGCTGACAGGCAGCGAAAATAATGGCCATTACTGCCACTAAAAATAAGTTCTTCATTCTGAATCATTTTAAGGGTAAGATAATATTTTACCCGGTTGAAATTATTTACTGGTTTATTTTTTCAAAATATTGGTTTAACAATTCCTGCGCGGCCGTAAACGAGCTTACTTCGTCGTTTAACACCTTTTGTTTGTACTTTTCTGTTAACGTTGCAATATCAGGATTGTTGTAAAAGTTCGATTTTAAATTTTCGTTGATCGATTCGAACATCCAGTACTGCGACTGTTCGTTCCTCCGGTACGAAAAGAATCCGTTTTTGTTTGTTTTTTCAACGTATTCGTTCACCATATCCCAAATTTCGTTAATCCCTGTTTTTTCTAAGGCAGAACAAGTCTCAACCCTGGGTATCCATCCCGATGGTGTGGGAGGGAACAGGTGAAGGGCGCTGGTGTATTCTGTTTTGGCCAGGTTGGCACGTTGAATGTTGTTTCCATCGGCTTTGTTGATGACGATGGCGTCGGCCATTTCCATGATGCCGCGTTTGATGCCTTGTAACTCGTCGCCGGCCCCGGCCAACATAATCAACAAAAAGAAATCAACCATGGAATGCACGGCGGTTTCGGATTGTCCAACCCCGACCGTCTCAATAAAGATGGTATCGAAACCTGCGGCCTCGCACAAAATAATGGTTTCCCGTGTTTTGCGGGCAACACCACCCAGCGAGCCTGCTGATGGCGAAGGACGGATATAGGCATTCGGTTCAGCGGAAAGTTCCTCCATACGGGTCTTGTCACCCAGGATACTCCCTTTAGACCTTTCGCTACTGGGGTCAATAGCCAGAACGGCCAATTTTCCACCCTGTTGTATAATATGCATCCCCAGGGCTTCAATGGCGGTGCTTTTCCCTGCCCCCGGCACGCCCGTAATTCCTAGGCGGATGGAGTTTCCTGAATAGGGAAGGCATTTTTCTATAATTTGTTGGGCCACGCTCTGATGATTCGGAAGCGAGCTTTCAACCAAAGTAACCGCCTTGCTCAATAGTGTGATGTCCCCTTTTCTTATACCTTCAAAAAATTCGTCCGCGGTAGGTAATTTCCTTTTTTTCTTCAGGAACCTTTGCGCTGCTGCGGCATTTACAGTCTGAACATTTTCTACTCCTTTGTTGACGTTCAGGTTACTGTAATGCGGGTCGTTCTCGATATGATGATGGTTGTCGTTAATCATTCCTGCAATAAATTTATTGCGAATTTACATTAAATCCACATTAATCGTCACTTTTTTTTAAAAACAAAAACGGAATGCCCCCAGTGATAAGGGCATTCCGTTATATCGTTTTAATATTCGACTAAAATTCGAATATAATATTAGTTGGTTACCGTCCCTTGAATTCGTAATAGTGTGCTGCTGGCCAATGGATCATTGGTAATTACGGTAACCGATTTGTTTTGGCGACCTTTTTTACCTGTCGAGTTAAACTCTGCCACAATGGCTGTTTTCTCACCCGGGGCAATCGTGGTTTTTTCCGGTTTGATAGCGGTACAACCACAAGAGGCTTTCACCTTACGGATAAGTAAGTTTGACTTTCCCGTGTTGGTAATATAATAGGTGTGCGTGGCCTTTTGCCCTTGTTTAATCTCACCAAAGTCGAAGACCTTGTTATCGACACTTATTTTAGCAGCATTTGCTTTTTGCTCCTGGCTCCAGCTTGCAAAATCCTCTTGGATATTCGCGTTTACGCTGATACGGTTCTTATAGTTGGTTTCCCCGTTAATTTTCAAGAAAACCTGATCATAAACAAAACCCCAATCGTTTTTGGCGGCAGCATCGTAAGTGGCTGTAATAATTCCTTTTTCTCCCGGTTTAAATATGTTGGAGTGGTTAACCGTGGTAGCGTGGTTTAACGGACTTGCAAATAACGTAATATGCTTGGGTACACGGTCAAAATCCAGTGTAATCGTTTGGTCGGAAGTATTTATAAAATCAACCGTTTCGCTCTTTTTTTCATTAGGCTGTATGCGCGTGAAGCTAATGTGGGTACTTTTAAAACGCAATGGACCAACCGCTCTCGGGTACGTGTCTTCCACCGTTTTGGGTCGGGGTTTTACATTACCGGTTATCCTTAAAACGGTATTAGGATTAGCTGTGTTGGCGGTTACCGTAATGGTTTTATTAAAGTTTCCCGGACGGTTTCTGGGGTCAAACGTGGCTTTTACATACCCTTTGGCACCCGGGGCAATCGGTTTCTTACTCCATTCGGGAGAAGTACAACCGCAGGATGCTCTTACGTTATGAATAACTAACGGCAGGCTACCGGTATTGGTAAAGCTGAATTCGTGTGATACTTTTCCGTCCGCTTCCTTAACTTCACCAAAATTGTGAAGGGTTTCGTTAAAGGAGAAGGCCGGTTTTGAATGCTGCGCCCACGAGGTGGATACCCAAAGTAAAGCAAAGGCATATAAAACAATCTTTTTCATTTTCAATCGTATTTTGAAATGTTATCTGTTAGTTAAAGTCTATCCGGTGTTTTATGAGACTACAAAGCTAATAAAACAAATGCAACGCCCGAATATGAATGTTGCGTTTTAACATCATGTTAACGCAACGCGGCATTGCAGTTCGTTCATTTCGGTACAGATGGTTTAAACGAGAACAATGCCAAAATGTTACTAAAAAAAATACCTGATTCCAGCAGATTAAAATGACCTACTTAGAAGGATGGCTGCGAATATGCGGGATGTCGCATTTCAATTACCCTGAATGTCTACCTTTTAAGAAGGTGCGAAAAAGATAGTGTTGGGTAAAAAAAACGGAATGGGTTAGATGAAGTTTATTTTTTGGGGATAAAATTATGTGATAAGTTTATTTTCCATGAGACAGGAGTTTTAACATATGGATTGAATTAAATCATGTACTTATTTTTTGTTGTGTACGTTTAATATTCTACCTTAGAATCTCTCAATCGATTGGTTCATCAGGTATTTTCTGGTGCCTATTTAGGGATAAACAATTAGGTAAATGTATTCAACCTTTTTGTTTAAGCTTTGTTAATTTATCGTTGCCGTAAAATATATTAGGCTATCAATTGATTTTGAACGTGGTTTAATTGGTGGTGTGACCGAATTTTAAAGAATTATATACCTTAGAAATATGCAATACGATTTAGTAGTTATTGGAAGTGGCCCAGGGGGCTATGTAGGAGCCATACGTGCTTCGCAATTAGGCTTAAAAGTAGCCATAGTAGAAAGAGCAGAACTGGGCGGGATTTGTCTGAATTGGGGTTGTATCCCTACCAAATCTTTGTTGAAGAGTGCTACAGTTTTCGAATATATTCAACATGCCGGGGATTACGGGATTAAGATAGAGGGGGAGTCGAAGGCCGATTTCGAATCCATGGTTTCAAGAAGCCGGGGAGTAGCCGACGGTATGAGTAAAGGTGTTCAGTTTTTGTTGAAAAAGAACAAGGTAGATGTTATCAACGGTTTCGGGAGATTAAAGGACAACAAAACCGTGGAGGTTAAAAAAGAAGACGGAAGCACCCAAGATGTTTCCGCCAAACATATTTTATTGGCAACAGGAGCACGCAGCCGCGAGCTTCCCAACCTTCCGCAGGATGGAGTTAAAGTTATTGGATATAGAAAAGCTTTGACGTTGGAAAAGAAACCGGAATCAATGATTGTGGTGGGTTCGGGCGCCATCGGAAGCGAATTTGCCTATTTTTATAATTCCATTGGAACCAAGGTTACCCTCGTGGAATTCTTGCCTAACATTGTTCCGTTGGAAGATGAAGAAGTATCTAAGCAATTGGCGCGTTCATTTAAAAAGGCTAAGATAGATGTGATGGTATCTTCGGAGGTGCTTAGCGTAGATACAAGTGGCGATAAGGTGAAGGCGGTCATAAAAACTAAAAAGGGTGAAGAAACGCACGAAGCCGACATAATTTTATCCGCTGTAGGTATCTCACCCAATATTGAAGGAATCGGATTGGAAGAAGTAGGGGTGACCGTGGAAAATGGTAAGATTAAAGTAGACGAATTCTACAAGACTTCGGTTGATGGTGTTTATGCCATAGGTGATATAGTGCCGGGACAGGCATTGGCGCACGTTGCATCTGCGGAGGCTATTACCTGTGTGGAGAAAATTGCCGGACATACCCCGGAACCAATTAATTATAACAACATACCGGGTTGTACTTATACTTCCCCCGAAGTGGCTTCTGTGGGCATGAGCGAAAAGGCAGCCAAAGAAGCGGGTTACGAACTCAAGGTAGGTAAGTTCCCATTTTCGGCATCCGGCAAAGCCAGCGCTGCCGGTCACAAGGATGGTTTTGTGAAACTGATTTTTGATGCCAAATATGGTGAGCTGTTGGGGGCGCACTTAATTGGTGCCAATGTAACTGAAATGATCGCGGAACTTGTGGTGGCCAAAAAGCTGGAAACAACGGGCCATGAGTTGATAAAATCGGTTCATCCTCACCCTACCATGTCCGAAGCCATTATGGAAGCCGCGGCGGCGGCGTATGATGAGGTGATTCATATATAGAGGAACTTGAGAATAATCCACCTTAAAAATATAGGCGGTATCAGCATTTTGGTACCGCCATTTTTTTAGCATATTTGCTATACTACTTCTTTGCCATAGACATATAGGCTTTAACTTCAAATGCCATTTTCTGATTGTACTCAAACGCCAACGATTTATAATTGACCAGGTCAACGATTGTTCCGATTAAGCACAGTCCGGCTGTTAAAAAATATAATACACCCATACCTATTTGATTAATGATAAAACGGTGTATGCCTGCAACCCCGAACAAACCGACCAAAGCCAGTAGTAATATCATTTGTGGATCTTTGCGCCTGCTGCGGTATAGCATTGCAAAGGTTTTAACTTCGTCATCTGAATAATCTTTGATGACGTCGTCAATAAATGAGGCTTCTTCCAGCTCTAGATCGGGAAAAAAGTTGAGAATTCTGTTCATTTGAGTTTGTTTTTAAATTGGTTGTTTCTGAAAATTTGAAATATTCTATATGTCAAAATCACCACCGCTAAAATACCCAGCGGATGGCTGTTGAATGAATTTGTGATCTCTCCCCTGGCTATAAAGCCCACCGAATGCCCCAGGCCACAACCGGGACAAAATCCTAAACCGCAGTTTTTAAATAAACACATTGAATAATGGCTGTTTTCATAAGGATCGGAAAACGCCATAAGCAATAGTCCAGCTGTCCAAATGAACGCCTCAAGATGTCTCCTTAAATATATAATAATATGGGTAAAATTCATTTGTATTATTTAGAGCGTAGGATGAATGTGCGGTACAATGAATAAAAAGGTAGATCCCTTATCCTGTTCGCTTTCAAACCATATTTCACCACCCATTAGGTTTATGATTGATTTTGAGATGTTTAAACCAAGACCAACGCCGCCGTGATGGCCCATGTACACTTGATCTAACCTCCTAAATCTTTCAAAAACAAAAGCTTTGAGTTCCTGGGGTATGCCTATTCCATAATCCTTTACGGAGAACAGGCAATACTGGTCGTGGTTAAGTTCGTAATCATAAAGGTTTATTTTAGCGATGATCTCGTTTTTGGTGTAAAAATGATAGCTTAACGTTATTGTTCCGGTGTAGGAATATTTAATGGCGTTGTTGATCAAATTTTGGATAATCTGGTTCAATCTAAACTGATCGACATAAAGATTTTTTGGGCCTCCTTCGGGTATCTTCAATCTCAGTTTGAGTTTTGTTTTTTTTAAGCGTTCCAATTGATCCTTATTTCTATTAATGAGCCCGTCCAAAAAGGTGGGCAAGTATACTTCCCTATAATTTAGTTTTAGTTCGTTGGAGTCAATTAGTGAAAGATCCAGAACATCATTGATCAATCGTTCCAGAATTTGCGAACTGTCATGGATATGCTTTATGAAATCGTTTAGTTTCTCATTCTTGTTCTCAGTCTTTAAAATATCGGAAAATCCGATTATCGCATTTAGCGGTGTTCTTATTTCGTGCGAAACGTTAGCAATAAATGACGTTTTTACTGATTCTGACTGCAATGCCCTATCTCTGGCATCCTCAATCCTTTTTCGGTATCGTTTCTGATCCCTGTTATTTAAAACTAAAATGATAATGATAGCGATACAGGCAGCGATAAATAAAAAGTTGATGTATATCAGTTGTTTAAATTTTAAAAAAATAGAATCAGGCTTGTTAACGATTATGGCATCGCGGGGTAATAATTCCTTGTCAACATTAAATCGTTTTAGTTCTGCGTAGTTATATACCAGTTTTCCTTTGGGATGGATAATACGGGGACTGATTTTGTTGCCGTTAAGTATTTTAATCACCATTTGGGCAGCGGTACGACCGTGAAACATGCCTACGTTTTCTTCACCTCCAACAATGTTATCAATGCCGTCACGAATATGTGATCCCGAAAAAATGGGAACGTCCAGGGGGTCTTCAATTTTGTTCAGTATATCGGAATAAGGCCAATGGGCTCCTAATTGACTAAACGTTCTGCTAAAAAGATATACCATATCGTTTTTACCCAAAGAATTAAGGATACGGATCAACGTGTCTTCGTTACTACTCATTATTGTTTTGTAGTCGGGCACTCCAAATTCTTGCGCGTATTTGGCTACAGTTTCTTGATTCAATGAATCTGTATGAGATACATTTGAAAAGACATATACGTTTTTTCTGTCGGGGAAGAGGCGATGCATACTATAAAAAACATGTTCTAATCCTCTGCCTTCAACAATGCCGTAGGCATGTATCTGGTTAAATTGATAATCATCAATGTTCCTGATACCCGCAAATACCAGTGGTTTGTTTTTAAAAATAATTGAATCCTTATGGCTTAGGAAAAAATCAAGTGCGTTATTGTCGGAAGTAACAACAATATCAAAATTAATATTGGTGTATTTGCTAATAAGGTATTGGTAGAAGTAATTAAAATTTGGTTGATATGTAAGGCGTTTGGTGTCCATAAATTCGATATAGTACTCCAGGTCACCACTTTTGTCCAGTTCCGTTTTAAACCCTTCGGTCAAGTCATCCGTCCAGGGTAAACCGATACTATAGGAATTTATATAGAGAATTTTTTTATGATTTGGTTCGGATTGGGCAAACAACCCCCGTACTAAACAAAATAGTATTAAAATAAACAAATATAATTTGAAGGTGGCAGTTTTCACTTTCTTAATTTTGAGAAAAGTTAGTGAAAATGTTGATATATGGAAAGTTTTATTTTTTCAACCCTTGACCAATGGGATGAATTGTCTGCTTTATGGGGACATTCTAGTTAGATGGAATCTGTCGTCGGGGCTGTTTTCTATATTGAACTTACGGATTGTAAGTAGTGCGAACTAGTTACCCCACCTTTTACCCCGACGGTCTTATCCAATGGCGAAGGACTAACGTAAATGTTGAAAAAACGGTTTAACCCGCCATATGCATTAGAAAATCTATTACCCATTGAAATTGTTTCAAAACAAGACACTCCGCTGCCTCACTTCAACTCACCAGAACGATGCTCCCGAAAGTAATCCGGACAAGTGATGCCTCGTTTGGGTAATGCCTTGTTTTATTGTACTTGCCATGCTCATGACGAACCTCCAATACATAATCCGGGTTCAAGCTTGTTAACGATCATTTCTTCTTTTCAGTGTTGTTTTTTTATAGCAATTTTCATTTTGAAGATGGTTTGCTTGTGCAACATGGGCTTAGCCTCTTTTGGCTACGCCGAAAACTTACGGAGTGTTTTTTAGGAGGAAAAAACTAGTATTTAAAACTGCTTCCTCCCAAAAACTCCCTAATAATGGAGGTGGGTGGAATGTTTTTGGCCTGAATACTATTAAAATAGCTAAAGAAATATAACAACCTGTTCGCCTCGGCACGTTCGGGCTTATTGTGGGGGACCTCAAGTAACATGGGTTCCACCAGGGGCTTCAGAACAGCCAGTTCGTATAACAGCGCGGTGTTGAACATGACATCTGCTTCTTCCTGGTATGGGAAAATATGCTTGTCTTCGCCTCTTCTCACACTTTGCCATCGCGAAAGGGTGTCTACAGCCGAATAGCTCCTGTATTTGTAGTCCCTGACTATTCTTCTGATAAGTCGGTTATCGGTGGTGGGTATCCTGTTGTGGTTGTCGATGTTGATGGAAGTAAGTGCCGAAACATAAATCTTGAATTTAAAGGAATCATGGATGTTACGGGTTAATTCCGGGTTGAGACCGTGTATACCTTCAATAACAAGTATGTCGTTCTTTTTTAATCTCATCTTGGTGTCGTCGTAAAACCGTTTCCCCGCTTCAAACGAGAATTTGGGCAAGTTGACTTTCTCTCCTTTTAAAAGCAGTGTTAAATCCTGGTTGAACTGGTCGATATCCAGGGCTTCCAACGCTTCAAAGTCGAATTGGCCGTTTTCGTCGAGCGGTGTTTTTTCGCGGTCTACAAAATAATTATCCAGAGATAAGGTATGTGGTTTAAGTCCGTTGACCATCAGTTGTATAGCCAGACGTTTGCTAAAGGTGGTTTTTCCGCTTGACGAGGGGCCGCTTATCAAGATGATTCGGACATTGTCCTTTCGTTCGGCTATCATATCCGCAATATGACCTATCTTTTTTTCGTGAAATGCTTCCGATACCTTAATAAGGCGTTGGGCCTTGTCGTTCTTTTGCAACGTGTTTAAATCGTGAATATTGGTGACCTTGAGCACTTTGTTCCAGTGGCTATACTCCTGAAAAATCTCGAACATCTTGTTTTGAATCACCAGGTCCTCCACTACTTCCGGTTCAAAACGCTTGGGGATCTGCAGTAAAATGCCATTGTAGTATTTGTTGACATCGAACACTTTCAGATATCCTGTTGACGGAACCAAATAGCCGTAAAATGAAGCCACAGCATCTTTTAGCCGGTAGTATGAGGTGTAGTTCTGACCTCTGCTTTCCAACAAGCCGATTTTATCATCAAAGCCCTGTTCGTTAAAAAGCGCTATCACTTTTTCAGTTTCTTTCTGGAAATATTCAAATGGGATATCTTCTGTTGCCAGGCTGCGCATATATTCGGCCACTTCCGCTACCTGGTCAAAGGTAACCTCACCGGGGCTGTCAAGTTCGCAGTACACGCCGTTTGAAACCGAATGTTCCACTCTGAGTTTTGTGCCTGGAATTACACTTTCAACGGCATAATATAACAGAAACGACAGACTCCTGATGTACATACGCATACCATCGGGATTGGTGATATCAATAAACTCAACCGTTTTTGGGTGAAATATTTCATAGGGAAGCTGTTCCAGGTTATTGTTGACCAGGGCGCCTATTATTTCACTTCGGAGTTGAATGTTATGGTCTTCGGCTATTTGTTTTAATGTGATACCCCGTTTATAACTTTTGTAGGTGTTGTTGTTTAGGCATTTGATTTCTATTTGTTGACTCATATGGGTGATTTTAAGATTTTATTGTGTTAAAATAGTAAATACTTACAGATGCATCAAACTTTTATACATGTGTGGTCGGAATAAGGGTCGGTCATTAGTTTGAAAGCTTTGATATTGATGTTGGTGGCATCTCATATTTATAGAATAGTCCGTTAATAAAATAACTGATTTCAGCAATTAGCAAGTATAATGTACGAACTGTTTATATTCGATGTCGCTGTCTGTGGGGAAAAGACGGGGAGACGTTTTATATCTTGCTTTTAATTATTTGTATTTAGCAGACCTCTAAACTTTATCCCTGGCTAGTTCAAGCGCCAGATATTTGGCCGTAAAGCTTTCCTGGTTGTTAACGACCTCTTCGGGTGTGCCTTCGCAAAGAATTTCGCCGCCAAAGCGACCACCTTCTTTTCCGATATCGATGATGTAATCAGCTACTTTTATAACATCCAGGTTGTGCTCAATAACGATAACCGTATTCCCTTTATCTACCAGTCTGTTTAGTACGTCTAGCAACACCCTGATATCTTCAAAATGCAATCCTGTAGTTGGCTCATCTAAAATATAGATCGTTTTTCCCGTATCTTTTTTTGCCAGTTCCGAAGCCAGTTTAACGCGTTGCGATTCTCCTCCGGATAAGGTAGTGGAGGGTTGACCTAAGGTAATATATCCCAATCCCACTTCTTTGATTACCCTCAGTTTGTGCGCTATTTGTGGAATGTTTTCGAAAAAGTCTACCGCCTGGTTAATGGTCATGTCCAGCACATCGCTGATGGATTTTCCTTTGTATCTCACTTCCAGGGTTTCGCGGTTGTAGCGTTTGCCGTGGCACTCGGGACATTCCACCATCACATCGGGCAAAAAGTTCATCTCAATCACCTGAACACCTCCTCCTTTGCAGGTTTCGCAACGGCCACCGGTCATGTTAAAGGAAAAGCGCCCCGGTTTGTAGTTCCTTATTTTTGATTCAGGAAGGTTGGTGAACAACTTTCTTATTTCATCGAAAACCTTTGTGTAGGTTGCCGGATTCGATCGTGGTGTTCTTCCTAACGGAGATTGATCCACATCTACCACTTTGTCCACTGACTTTAAGCCAACAATTTTTTCAAAGGGCAACGGGTCCTTTACCGAATTGTACACATGTTGGTTTAAAATCGGATAAAGTGTTTCGTTTATTAACGTGGATTTCCCGCTGCCAGAAACTCCGGTAACACAAATAAACTTACCCAAGGGAAATGTTGCAGTAACATGCTTTAGGTTGTTGCCGCAGGCATTGTGCAGGACCAATTTTTTACCGTTCCCTTTTCTTCTCTTCTCCGGAATTTCTATGGATTTTTTGTTATTCAAATAATCCGCTGTCAACGTGTTTTGTTGAATGACTTGCAATGGCGTACCCTGAGCAACAATTTCACCGCCATGTCTCCCCGCAAATGGTCCCATATCAATCAGGTAGTCGGCTTGCATCATCATATCTTTATCGTGCTCCACCACCAAAACGGAGTTACCCGTATCCCTTAATTGGTGCAGCGACTGAATCAACTTATGATTGTCGCGCTGATGTAACCCGATGCTCGGCTCATCTAAGATATAAAGTACATTGACCAATTGAGAGCCTATTTGCGTTGCCAACCTTATTCGCTGGCTTTCGCCACCAGACAAGGTCATGGCGCTTCTGTCCAGGGCGAGGTAACCTAACCCTACATCTAACAAAAAGCCAAGACGGCTTCGGATTTCTTTCAATATTTCTGCCGCAATTGCGTTTTGTTTTTCACTTAAATGCGTTTCAATACCTTTAAACCATACTGCCAACAGGCTTAAATCCATCTCGGCCAATTCGGCGATGTTCTTATTGTTCATCTTAAAATGCAAGGCTTCTTTGTTTAATCTTTGTCCGTTACATTGGGGACAAATAGAATTGGTAACAAATTGACCGGCCCATTTTTTAGCTTTCTTGCTGGTGTCGTTGGTCTGTTGCTGCAATATGTATTTGATAACCCCGTCAAAGCTTATAAAGTAATTGGAACTGGTTCCGAGGGGTGTGTTTTTTAAGGTGATCGGTTCGCTTGAGCCGTTTAAAATTGTGTCCAATGCCTCTTCGGGAAGATCTTTGATAGGGGTTTTTAACGTAAAGTCATGTTTTTCGGCCAGGGCTTCGATCTGCCAAAAGATAAGTGTGTTTTTATATTTCCCCAAAGGAGCTATTCCTCCGCCATGAATACTAACCTTATCATCGGGAATGACCTTTTCAATATCAACAATGTTAATAGTGCCGAGTCCTTTACATTTGTTACAGGAACCTTGTGGTGAGTTAAACGAGAAGGAGTGGGGTGCAGGCTCGTTGTACGAAATTCCCGTTGTTGGGCACATTAACTTTTGCGAATAAAACTTGGCCTCATTGCTCTTCACGTCAAGCATCATCATTATGCCTTTACCATTTTTCATGGCCAGATCGAGTGAGTCGGAGAGTCTTTTTTCTTCCTTATCAGAAACTTTAATGCGGTCGATGACCATTTCGATGCTGTGGTTTTTGTACCTGTCTAGTTTATAGCCATGCTCCAGCTCTACTATTTCGCCATCCACACGGGCATGCAAAAAACCTTTTTTTCTGATTTGCTCAAATAGTTCTTTGTAATGCCCCTTTCTGTTTTTAACTAGAGGGGCAAGAACCATTACCTTTTTGCCATCAAAGTTATCCTTAATCAAGGAAAGTATTTTTTCCGTCGTGTACTTTACCATCTTCTCACCCGTGTTGTACGAGTAGGCATCTGCAGCACGGGCATATAATAGTCTTAGGAAATCATAAATCTCGGTGATGGTTCCGACGGTGGAACGTGGGTTTTTATTGGTTGTTTTTTGCTCAATGGAAATAACGGGGCTTAATCCGGTAATCTTGTCAACATCGGGCCGCTCCATGTTCCCCAAGAATTGTCGGGCGTAAGCCGAAAAGGTCTCGATATATCTGCGTTGGCCTTCCGCATAAATGGTATCAAAAGCCAGTGAAGATTTTCCGCTTCCGCTTAATCCGGTAATGACTACCAGCTTGTTTCGGGGGAATTCTACATCAATGTCCTGTAAATTGTGCACTCTGGCTCCCATTACGGAAATCGTTCCGTTCTCCACTATATCTGCATCGGAGTGTTCAATTATATCTTTTTTTGTACCCATATCTCGCAAAAAAAATTTTAACAGGCAAATATAAGAACAAATCACTTTTGTTCTTTGATATAGCGTTTTTAATGTGAGGTTTGTTTAAATAAAAAAAGCGCTGACATTAAATGCAACGCTTTTGATTTATCATTGTGATTTTTTTGCTGAAGTTACTTCACCCGCAGTCCTTGTGTTTTTAGTTGAATCTGGTTTCCGTTGATACTATGGGCAGGGATTGATTCAGGTGTAATGGGATTTTCTATTGGCTTTTCTGCTTTTAGTGCATTTACCGGCAATTGAATTTCATAACTTCTCTTTCGACTATTTGTCAGTTCATTATCCCTCAACCAGGGATTTAAATCCTTTAACTGTTTGTAGGAGATGTCAAATTTTTTGGCAAAAGTTGCTATGTTGTGTATCGTGCTGTCCACACTGACCTTTTCTGTTTTTAGGTACGGATACATATCCTCTTTGTCAACATGAAATCCGTATTTGTCGGGATCGGAAAGGATTTCCTTCAGGGCGATGATACGATAAACATATCTGCCTGTTTCCTCGCCTAACAATAAGTTGTAGTAATCGGAAGCTTGCTGGCGGTTTAATTGCTTGCTAATACCGGCTTTGCCTGCATTGTATGATGCGGCAACCAACGTCCAGTTCTGATATTTGGCATAGGACTTTTTAAAATACTTACATGCGGCAACTGTTGCTTTTTCAAGATGATAGCGCTCGTCTACTTCACTGTTCACCTCTAAACCATATTCGCTACCTGTGCTTTTCATGAATTGCCAAATCCCTGCAGCTCCTGCCGGAGAAATAGAACGGGGCATCAATCCACTTTCAATAACCGCCAAATACTTAAAATCATCGGGAACACCGTGTTCTTTCAAGATAGGCTCGATAACCGGGAAATAGCGATTACATCGTTTAATGAATAAAACTGTTTGCGACTGCCAATACGTATTCACCAATAATTCCCGGTCGAGGCTTTCCCGTACCCAATGTTGTTCAATCGGAACTCTTTCGTTCGCAAAATTGATACTGTCGGGAATCTTCAAGCTAAAAATAGAATAATTGTCCTTAAATGTAAGCGCTTTTTCAACCGTGGGCGTGGGCGATGATGAAAAAGTAAATAATTGTGTTACGATATAAAGCGCTATGATGCTTGTAGATATTGATAATATCTTGATGTACCCCGATGTTTTTTTGCGTTTCATGGTTTATCCCCTCCTTGTTCGTTGTTAGCACTAATTTATTGAAAAAATTTAAGATAATCCCAAAATTATCATTTGTAAATACCCATTGAGAAATTCCAATAAGAAAAATCTAATCGTTTCGGAAAACTGATTAGTAAGATTTTCTATCGGGACGGCAAAAGCCTGCTGGCGTTAGAAAATACTGTATTTTCTAACAGCCGATCTCGGATAATAAATAGTTCTTGTTTTATCGGCTTAAAATAATACGTTCAAATGCAAATTTTGTTTTGAAATTATCCAACAAACTACTTTTGGGTTTTTCGCAAGCGGTTTGTAAATAAACTGGCAGTTGTGATGCAGATGGCCAACAGTGGATGACGTACCTTAACGTTGTCCTTCTTCTTCGCTGGGAACCCTGTCATCCAACTTATCGTCCATTTTACTGATGTCGTAGGATCGGAGCGGGTTTTTCGATAATTCTTTATGGGATTTTCTATTCCTGTAAATATCGATAGCCGAATAAACCGCCTGCCTAAACGATTCCTCATCCGCCTTGCCTTGCCCGGCAATTTCAAATGCTGTTCCATGGTCGGGCGAAGTTCTGACAACAGGAAGGCCAGCCGTGAAATTGACTCCAGATGAGAATGAGATAGTTTTAAATGGTATTAATCCTTGGTCGTGGTACATCGCCAATATGGCATCGAACTTTGAAAGGTTATTTGACCCGAACAATCCATCGGCCGGGTAGGGGCCAAGCGCCATGATGCCTTTGTTTTTGGCTTCTTCAATGGCAAGAATAATCACGTCTTGTTCCTCCTTACCGATTAATCCTTCGTCTCCCGCATGCGGGTTAAGACCCAAAACTGCGATCCTGGGTTTTCTGATGGTAAAATCTTCCCTTAACGATTTATTTAGGATTTTTAGCTTGCTGACAATTTTTTCCTTTGTGATGTTTTTTGATACATCGTTTAAGGGGATGTGACCTGTAACCACGCCTACTTTTAATACATCGCTGATTAACAACATCAAAGAACCACTGGTACCAAATTCAGCTTCCAGGTATTCCGTATGTCCCGGAAACTTAAAGTCATCCGACTGAATATTTTTTTTGTGAATGGGCGCTGTAACCAGCACGTCAATTTTCTTTTCTTTAAGGTCGGAAACAGCTTTACTTAGTGCGGCGTATGCCGCTTCACCACCCATTTTAGTTGCTTTGCCCAGTTCAACCCTTACACTGTCGTCTACGCAGTTGATGATGTTGGCACGTTTGGGATGTGCCTCATCCGCTGTTTTTATGTTGTTAAGGCTAAAGTTTGAAATGTTTAAAGTTTTGCGGTGATAAGCAGCTACCTTCGACGAACCGTAAACAATTGGTGTGCACATATCAAACATTCTGATATCGCTCAACGCCTTGAATATAATCTCGTAACCAATTCCGTTTATATCGCCGTGGGTTATTCCCAATCTTATTTTATCTGTCCTCATGAATTCTTTTTTTACAGCCAGTAATTAATCCTTTTCACGTATTGTCTTCCTCCATAAATATCTGGTGGGGCTTAAATATCGCCATTTTTGCGGAACTATCCGGTTAAAAGGCTATTTTTTTGTTTTTGCTTTGAAAAACTGATATAACAAACGAACACCAACTCCGGAAGCTCCTTTTCCGCGATAGCTGCTCTCTGATAAATGAAATGCCGGACCTGCAATATCTAAATGTACCCAAGGATAATCCACAAATTTCGACAGGAATTTACCCGCCGTGATGGAGCCAGCTTCTCTTCCCCCAAGGTTTTTAATGTCTGCAATATCCGATTTTATTAACTCATCATAATCGCTCCAGAACGGAAATTTAACGATTCTCTCGTGCGTTTCAAATCCAGTTTTTTCCAATTCGTTAAATGTCTTCTCATCCGCAGTTCCCATAGCAACGGTACCATACTCACCAATAGCCATTACCGCAGAGCCTGTCAAGGTGGCCAGGTCAATTACCAGTTCCGGTTCGTATTTGTTGGCATAGCTCAGGGCATCGGCCAAAATCAGCCTTCCTTCAGCATCAGTATTTAATACTTCAACCGTTAATCCGTTGTGCATGGTTAGGATGTCACCGGGAACGTAGGCATTTTTGCCGGGCCGATTATCGGTGGCAGGAACCAATCCAATCACATGAACCGGAAGCTTGTTTTTGGAAATGGCCATCATCGTTCCTATTACAGAGGCTGCCCCGCCCATATCGCATTTCATCGTATCTAAACTTCCAGGTGGGGTTTTTAGGTTAATGCCGCCAGTATCAAAAACAACTCCCTTACCCACCAGTACATATGGTTTCTCATTGACTGCATCCTCCGGTTTCCACTCCATTACTGAAAAAGTAGGAGGGTCAATGCTTCCTTTGTTAACCGCCAATAGCCCACCAAATTTAAGCGCTTCTATCTTGGCTATGTTGAAAACTTCAGCGTTAAAACCATCTTTCCCCGACTGATTGAGGATAAAATCGGCTAATTGTGTAGCATTGAGTTTGTCGACCGGTTGGTTTACCAAATCGCGCGTTAGAAATACGGATTCAATGATATTGTTTAATTCGTTGATTTCGCATCCGGTAACTGCAGTACTCGCAATGTTAATTTCTTTCAGTTCAAATTCCTCGTCTTTCTTTTCCGTTTTGTACCTCACAAAACTATAGGCGCTCAAGGCAATTCCTTCCGCCAATGCCAGGGCTTGGTTTTTGTTGCCGATAAGGTCTATCAATGAAAATTCCGAAACTTCTTCAGCTTTGAGTTTCTTGAAGATAGCGTTACCGTCCTTTCGTATTTTCTCGTTTTCTTCGTTTCCTTGTTGGTTGGTGAAACGGATAAAAACCTGTTGCGACAGTCGGTTTATATGAACCAGGGTTTTTTCCTTAGCGGTTTTGCTCTGGATATATTCAATCTCTTCTTCGGAGAATTTAAAATCGCTTAATGTGGATAAATCATTCACCAAAAAAACTAAGTGTTTTTCGTGGTTGATGTCAATAGCGTTTTTTATTATAGGATGCATATGCTTTGTTTAATGTAGTTCAGTATTCAGTATGGAAGAACGTATTTATAACTGGATTGTTCTCCTAATCTAATTCCAACCGGTCGCGGTTACTGTTTTGTTGCCTGAAATAATCGCGGGTTATCACTTTTTTTAGTTCGCGGTGAATGATTAACTCGGTTAAAACCTCGCTATAATCACTGTCCTGCATTTCTTGTTCGTACAGCATTATTTGTTTTTCGCTAATATCGATACGATACAGGAAATGCATGAAGCGATCCTGACTGTCCGAAATTAATGATGCCACATGAACTTTCATCTGTTCGAACAATTCTTCATAAAAAATTTCTGCTTTTCCCGAGAAATGTATTTCCAGTCCGAACTCGCCAAAATCTTTTTGAATCTGCCTTCCGGTTTCAACAATAAGCTCATTTTTACGGGAAGCCTGTTGTAAATCGGCTCGCGATGTTGCAGGGAAGTTCATGGTTGTTCCTTTTTAACTGGTGCATACGAGTATAAAATGGCTTCTAACTGACGAACCATATTTCTTTTTTTGGGTTTTTGAGGATTGTAAGAATAACCTTCCGTAATGATCAGCTTATTGCGTTTGGTGTTGTGATGCACCATGGTAATGAATGGGCCACCCATCATATCGCCTTGTACTTTCCATAAACCGCGAAGCACTACGGTGTTTGAGTCGGCAGGTGTTTTAATTACTTGATAGTTAATAGGGAATTGATGTTCCGTTGTCATGTAGGAACCCGCCGACGGGCCGGGAACATTTTTCATCATTGTTTCGTCCCGCTTGTTTAACAGATACTCTTTTGAGAAGCTTCCTTCGCCAACGTAATCAATTTCATATATCAACAATCCTAAACTAGAAATGCTGGTTTCTTGCGACATCCATAAAAAACCGTCCACTTCTTTTCTTAGGCTAAAGTCGAGAGGGACTTCAATGGATATCCCAAATTTTTCCTTTACTTTATTTTTCAGCTCTTTGTTAAAAGTAGTTTTGAAATATTTAGTTAAGCGCTCCCGTTCGGCTTTAGCGAAAAAACCTACCAGCTTTAATTCGTTTTCCTCCACTAATTTTTGCATGGAGGCATCGTCCTTGGCATAAATACGTACCAGGGCCTGTTGTTTGGCCCAAGTGCCCGTATGGAAATAAATACCTTCTTTTTTAACATTTTCACCCACTTCCACTACTACAATATTCCGGTAGGTTTTCATAAAGTCGGATAACGACCTGTGCGGGATAACCGAAACATCAAACATGGGTTCCTCTTGCGGCAAACCAATCATAGGCTGCACCATCATGTCCCATAATTTTTTCCCGGCTTCGGTCTTCTTTACCACATCGTTCATGACTATAATCATGACACCTGCGTTGCCCGAAGGGTTTGGTTTATGCGAATTGGGTTTTGTTTTGCAACTGGTGGTTATTATGGATAAAATAAATAACAAATAAACTAATTGTTTCATATTTTTAAATTTAATATCTGTTTTTTACTATAAACTTCTTGTAACACTAATTTACTTCTGTCAAATGATCAAGTTCGTCCTTTATAAAAAAGAAATTTTGAGCCTCTTTTTTTTTCCATACGGTTAGTTTTTGCCCCGGGTGCAGATCTTTGTCTTTTATGTTGTTCCATCTCATGATATCCTCAATGGTGCATTCATGCTGAATGGCTATTTTATGGAAATATTCACCTTTACTAACCGTATGAATGGTTTTAAAGTTTGACGGTTTGTTACTGTTTATTTGCACTCGCTCTTCACCTTGGTAAAGCAAGGGCTCCTTTTTAACAAAGATATTTACGTATTCCCTCGGAAGGAATAAGCATACCGGTTTTTTGTTAACAGGTATGGTCTGTTTCGTAAAAGCCGGATTTAAAAAGGTAAGGTCATCCATGCTTATTCCTATCACTTCCGATATTTTGTTGAGCGTAATGGTTTGTTGTACGAGGACGGTATCCAGTTGATTGAAGTTAAATTTGACAGGTGCTACCTCAATATCATAATTAGAATGGTATTCAATGGCATAATTTGCTGCAATAAAAGCAGGTACATATCCTTTTACCTGGGAGGGGAGATAAGGGCGTAGCTCCCAATAGTTGGTCTTGCCGCCCGATCGTTCAATGGCCTTTTTCACTACGCCGGCACCTCCGTTATAGGCAGCCAACGCCAACTGCCAATCGTCAAAAATCCGGTACAGGTATTCTAAATATTGGCAAGCTGCTTCCGTTGCCAAAACGGGATCACTGCGTTCGTCAATATAGGTGGTCACCTTCAGTCCAAACATATTACCGGAATGATAAAGAAACTGCCAAAGGCCTTTAGCGCCTGATTTTGATTTGGCCCTTGGGTCGAGGGCGGATTCTATGACTGCCAGATATTTAAGTTCGAGTGGTAGGTTATATTTGTCGAGATATTCTTCAAACAGGGGAAAGTATAGTTTGGAGCGGCTGATGATGTTGGCCAGGTGTTCCCTTCGTTTTACGGTATACACGTCAATATAAGCCTGAATGTGCTCGTTGTAATCCAGTTGGATAGGGGTTTGATAGTTAAGAACCTCCATTCTTTTTTCTACCATCCATGTGGGAAATTGGGGCAAGTTTTTTTCTTGTCCAGTTACTATTAACCCATAGGACATTAATAAAATCCCTACTAAGAGTACACGAAAATGTATTCGACAGTAAAAATCCTTCATTCTACCTTAAATTAAACGTCATGGTTCCAATGTTATGGCCATCTGCGAAAATATCGGCAATATATTCACCTTTCGTAAGCTCTCCGGCATCCACTTGATAGTACAGGCAAACATCCACATCTTCGCCTCCGTACTCAATGGTGCGCATCGATGAGTAATTGATTTCTTTGTTTTGGTGTTGGAACAAATCATCTTTGCTATGATATAACAGCGCGCCATCGGGTCTTAACACTCTCAAATAAATGGTTTTCTCACCCACCTCAGCCGTAATATTTTTTTGAATAGAAAAACAGATCCTTATTTTGGAAACCCTGGATGACCTGGTGGTCGTCCGGTCTTTGGAATTGAGCCCGTCCGCCTCCATATTAAAGGTTTCCAGTTTGGATGCTACTTCTACTTTCTTTTCCAAAGTTTCTTTTACCTCCTCCAATTTGCTGTAGGTGGTCTGCATGTTGGATACTTTTTTCCGGTATTCCAGATTCTCTTCCTGTAAGGCCTTGTTACTCTGGTTGAGCGAATCTATCTGAACCACATAATTTTTAAGTACTTTTCGCAGTGAGGTGAGTTCTTTTTTGTATTCCCGTATTTTAGACGAGTTGGTAGCTTTTATGGTCTGGATCTCTTCGATTAACTGCGAAATCTTTTCACGTTCCTTTTCCAGCATGATATTTAGCGTGTCGCTGTTGGTTTGTAAGGAGTCGTAATCTAGCGCCAGGTTCTCAAACTCATAGGTTAACATTTCCTTTTCCTCTATCATCTCGTCCACCAAAACCTTCATTTCGCTTCGGTTTTTAAAATAAAGAAATCCTAATATGATAATCAGAACCAGGGATATGACCCCCACAATTATGGTAGTTTGGTGCGATTTATGTGGTGTATTGTTTTCTGTATTGTCCATTGTTATGTGTGTACTATTATTTTAATAACGGCAAATTTAAAATTTTTACTGCATTACTTATAACCGGGGGGCAATTATATCATCCCAAATTTGTTGTCATAGAATGACAAATTTGCCCATAGCGTGACAAAGCTTTGAGCAACAAAGCTTTGTCGGGATTGATCCGGACATTTAAAATGAAAGAAATTTTTATTTATTTTATCAACGTATCTGTTTCATTTTCAATCGTCAGCTGATTATGCTTCGGTCACTGTCTGATATCAATTAAGGTCGGACAAAAAGTGCAAAAGTGTTGTTAGACATTTTCAGGATCATATTATTTTCATCATTTTAGAGGATGAATGTATAATTGAATTAAATTTGCCACTTATATTGAACTAAGATATTTTAAATAATGCGAAATTATATTTTTGGGTTGATTGCGGTAATAATACTGTTTTACTCCTGTGCTAACCCTGGTTATCCTACAGGTGGCCCAAAGGACGAAACTCCTCCAAAGATCAAAAAATCCACGCCGAAACCCAATGCTTTAAACTACAAAAAAGACCAGGTAACCATTGAATTCGATGAGATTATTAAGCTAGACGATGTTTATCAGAAATTTGTGGTGTCACCTCCCTTGAAAAAGAGACCGAAGATTGATGCTCGTGCCCAAAGGCTAAACATAAAATTTGACGAGGAGGAGGTACTTCAGGACAATACCACGTATACGCTGGATTTTGCCGATGCTGTTCAGGATAATAACGAAGGAAATCCTATAGAGTCGTTTGTGTTTTCTTTTTCTACCGGCGAAGTGGTGGATTCGTTCGCTATTATGGGTAACTTATGGGAAGCGAACGATCTGTCTCCCGTGGAAGGTGCTTTGGTGATGGCTCATAAAAATCTGAACGACACGGCCTTTACACATGATGTACCGGTACGTCTGGGGAAAACAGATGATGAAGGGCATTTTGCCATTCGTAACCTAAGCCCCGGAAAATATAGGATTTATGCCATTGAAGACGGCAATAGTAACTACATGTTCGATCAACCGGGAGAATACATTGCCTGGTACGATACCATTATCTCGCCATCCATGGCGTACGTGCAAATGCCCGATACTATAGCTCCGGATTCAGTCGTGTTTAAAGAAGAATTAGTGTATACTCCCAACGATTTGAAGCTTTTCTTGTTTAAAGAAGAAAGTACCGAGCAGTACTCATTGGGTGAAGAACGAAAAGATTCCAATACCCTGGCTTTCTTTTTCAATCTTCCGTTGGAGGATTTTAAATTGCAACCGGTATTAGATGAATCGGTGAAAAAGGACTGGGCAGTGTTTGAACCGTCCATGAAGAAAGATAGCATGTTTGTTTGGATAGCGGATAGTACGGTTTATAAAAAAGATACGCTTACGATGGCTTATTCTTATTTGGGGCTGGATAGTTTAAACAAACCGACACTTGTGAATGATACGGTTAAAATGTATTATTTTACCATGCCTAAAAAGAGGGAAGCCAGAAGACGGAACAAGAAAACAGAAGAGGTTGTGAATACCTTAAAGATAGGTAAATCATCATCGTCGGTTGATGTTTACAATAGCTTTAATTTTATAATGCCAACACCCGTTAAGCAATTTAATGTAAACGCTATTCATCTCATGGAAAAAGTGGATACCCTCTGGGAAAAAAGAGAATTTGAGGTTATGCAGGATTCTTTGTTTAAACGACGGTATTCGGTTAGAACCATTACCAAATGGACGCCGGGAGCTCAATATTTGCTAACGATTGATTCTGCTGCCATTGAAGATATATATGGGCTGAAATGTGATTCAATAGGTAAAATGTTTTCCGTAAAAGAGCTGGACTCTTATGGTACCTTGCTGATTAAGATGCAGCAAACAGGCGATAATTGGTTGGTTCAGTTACAGGATAATTCCGAAAACGTGATACATCAGAAGTATGTTCCTAAATCGGGAAAGTTAGGGTTTCAATATCTTAATCCAGGTACTTACACGTTGAAATTAGTGTTGGATAAAAACAGAAATGGAGTATGGGATACCGGTAAATATTCCGAAAAATTGCAACCCGAGCAGGTATATTATTATCCCGATAAAATTACTTTAAGAGCTACCTGGGAACATGCAGTTGAATGGAATGTGAAGGATTTTGATATTTACGATTTTGTGGAGAAAAACAGGAAACCCAAGACGAGGGATGAATAGTCTTCCATCAACAGTTGGAACAACGCGATGTGCCGCCACAAATAAACAATTTAATTAGAGGCGGGACTGCCGTTATTAAGTCGATAGTCATGGATTTTTTCCTGAATAATGACGTGCTAATGACCAATGACTGAAAAACCATTAAACTAATATTATTATGTCAGTACTTGTAAATTTTGCCATGTTCCCCACTGATGCTGGTATCAGTATAAGCAAACCAGTAAGTGGGATTATTGAATTAATAAAAAATAGTGGCGTTCCTTATGTGCTTGGCCCTATGGGAACCTCTATTGAAACCGAAACCATGCCGGAGGCGTTGGAGATTATCAACAAAGCATATGCGCTTTTGGAAAAAGACCACGATCGCGTTTACGCTAACATTACTATGGATGTCCGTAGGGGAGATGTGGGGAGAATGAAATCCAAGATTCAATCCATAGAGAATAAAATAGGCAAGGTAAATACATAGTTTATGATTGTAACATGTGGGTTAAAATGTATGCGGCAGAGGGTTACCATTGCTGCACTGGTGATGTTTTGTGTTTTTTCGATTCGGATCCATGCCCAATGCAATGTTGAAAATTATACTTTCAAGAGTGGAGAGGTGGTTACCTATCACGCTTATTACAACTGGCATTTTATTTGGCTGAATGCCGGAATTGTGCATTTTTCTGTTGAAGACAAAGCGTTTGGTGGTGAGGATACCTGGTTTTTGTCGGCATACGGGAGGACGTACAGTGGTTACGACAAGTTTATGAAGGTTCGAGATACTTTTGAGGTATATGTTGACAAAGAGCGTTTTGACCCAATTTATTTTAATCGCGTAACAAAAGAGGGGAGCACCGTAGGTCACCACCAATATTGGTTCGATTACGATAACCGGGTTATTAAAACCAAAGTCAAAAAAAACAAGGAAACGGTATTCAGGGATAGTGTAGTGGTATTAGAAGATTGTACCGCCGATTTGCTGTCGATGGTATACAAAGCCCGAAACCTTGATTACGCCAAATATCAGGTGGACGAAAAAATTCCTATCCGGATGATTGTGGATAATAAAATTTTCGATTTGTTCATTCGTTATCAAGGCAAGGAGATTATCACGAACCGGGATGGCAGAAAATTTAAGTGTTTGAAATTCTCCCCAATGTTAGTTCCGGGAACAATTTTTAAATCGGGCGAAGCTATGACGGTTTGGGTAACCGACGATGCTGCAAGGATACCAATTGTAGTGGAGGCCAAAGTGTTGGTAGGTTCGGTTAAGGCGGTATTTGTTGATGCCATTGGTTTACGGAACCCCATTACCGCCGAGCTGTTTTATTGATCCTTTTCCACAAAAAAAGCTGCCCGAAGAATCGAACAGCTTTCGCATATTTAATATTTTATACTAAGTTACTGAATCAATCTTTTCCCAACAGAAATAACGGTTTTGCCAGCTAAGTCGTTTATAATAATAGCGGCCATCATATACCATGCTCCGCCGGCACATATTATCAAATCCCAGGCAGCAAATTTGGTTAACTGAGGGAATCCAAAATGTGCAAGATCCAACAATACAAAGCCAATAAGTAAGGTAGCAAAAGTAAACGTCATAGCAGTGTGCACCCGTAACGAGGCCACAAACAATATGGCGGTATACAAAGTCCACGCAACCAAAAAGAACCCTACATCGGTATGCGATGCTTTATAAACGCTAAAGTGGTTCAAAAACCAGATAATACCTAGTCCGATCCAGAAAGAACCATAACCAACAAAAGCGCTATATCCAAAGTTGTTGCCCATTTTTTGTTCCTGAAAACCGGCAATCATCTGCGCCAATCCTCCAAAAATTATTCCCATGGACAACACTGGGCCTAGCCCCATCCAACCAAGATTATGAAATTGCAATAACAAGGTAGTTAAGCCAAATCCGGCCAAGCCTACTACCGCGGGGTTTCCGATTTTCATTTTAAGTAGATTTAAATTTTAGCCCGCAAAAATAAGCTAAGAGATTGGGACACACAAATGTATAATTGTTAAAAAATGTTTGAATAACCCAATTGGATATTTCATCGTTGATACAATTTGCAATTACTCCTAAAATGACTGTTTCTGTTAGTCATTTTTAAAGATCAATTATTGCAGTGTTGGAAATTTTCCACTTATTGGCAGCGTTCTTTTCCATTTTGTAAAAATCATTAAAACGAACACACTTTATATGCCTGTAAAAGGAATGGCAAAATAAAAGGTTGAACCTTCACCCACTTCCGATTCTGCCCAAATGGTTCCATTCATCAGATGAACCAATTTTTTACAAATAGAAAGGCCAAGTCCGGTACCTTTCTGCTTGTTGATTCCATCGTGTTGTGCCTGCGTAAACCTATCAAATATCGTGTTCATATATTGTTTTGGTATTCCTATCCCCGTATCTTTAACGTAAAAAATAATTTCTGCGGAATCGGTTATAATACCCACCTCTACATTTCCCGACTCGGTAAACTTAAGGCTGTTGTTGATCAGGTTGGTGAGTATTTGTTGTATTTTAGAAGGGTCACCACTCAATATAGCCATATTACATTTGGTAGTGTTTAACGTCAAGGTGTTATTACCCCTTTCGGCTACCGGCTTAAAGAACGAAATAATTTCTTTGAGCATGGAACTAATATCGAACACAACAGACTCCACCACTATCTGTCCTGTTTCTATTTTGGAGAATTCAAGGACATCGTTAATGATATTCAACAATTGTTGTCCACTCGAGAGAATTACATTGAGATAATCCTCTCTTTGTTCCGGGGTTAATTCCAACATTTTTAGCAATTCGGCAAAGCCTATTATTCCGTTCATTGGCGTGCGTATCTCATGGCTCATATTGGCCAGGAAGGAGGATTTTAACATGTCACTCTCCTCTGCTTTATTTTTCGCAATCCTTAACTCCTCATTTTTTCTTTCAAGATCTTCCCGTGCTTTTTTTCGCTCCCTTAAATCTCTGATGATAGCCAGGTAATTTTTCCCCGAAGGTTTTTTTGAGTTCATTTCGATGGGAATCCGCTCGCCGTTCTTACCCAGAATGTTTCTTTCAAAAATTATGGATTGGCCCACATCCAACAAATCGAACCGCAGTGGTTTCTCTTCAAGTGATTCCGGGGCGAAAATACTTGATATGTGTTTGTTCAACAGCTCGTTCTTTGAAAAACCGGTTATCGCTTCAAAGCCGCTATTTATTTCAAGCATGTTTCCATCCGCATCTCCTATAATTATGCCGTCTCCGGCATTCTCCACAACAGCGCAATACTTGTTTTCGCTTTCTACCAGCTCCTTTACAGATTTTTTGTAGTCCGATATATCCCAGACTACAACAATTCTTGCATCCCTTCCTTTAAAAGTATGTTTTTTTGATTGAATCTGGGCATGAAACAGGGTGTTGTCCTTTCTCACGACATCTATCTCAAAAGGTGTATCCAGTGGGTTTGCGATCCTCTCCAGCGCCAACTCGCGATGTTCCGGCACTGCTAGGTCCGCTGCAAACATACCCAACACCTCCTCTTGAGAATACCCTATCATGTCGCACCCAACTTGATTGGCTTCAATGCAATACCCTTTTTCTGTAATAAACACGCCCTCGAACACTGTTTCGGAAAGCACCTTGTACTTTTCTTCAATATCACTGAGTGCTTCCTTTAAATTGGATATTTCTGATTGTGTATGATTGTTGCTTTCTTCCATGAATATAATTAGTTAGCTGGTTTAAAGATTTGCAAACGTATAGTTCTTGCACGTAATGTTTACGCTTTCCAACCTTAATAAATTATGATAATTTCATCTTACTCGCATATATAACTAAACTGTGCGTATGGGCGACAATATAATTAATAAACATTTCTTTTTCCAGTTTTTAACGTTTGTTGCCAGGTTAAGTTTAAGCTAAGTATAAGAGTGTAAACTTTGTTTTTAGTTATTAATTAGATAATTTTGCGCACTAATTTAGATTTTTTCAAAATAGCTAATAACAAATACAAAATATATAAACCATGGATAAGAAAACAATTCTTGTTATTCTGGATGGATGGGGATTTGGAGACAAATCAAAGTCCGATGTAATTTCAACTGTTGAAACTCCGTACTGGGACAGTTTGATTGAAAAATACCCAAATTCGAAGCTAAACGCTTCCGGGGAATTTGTTGGTTTGCCAGACGGACAAATGGGTAACTCGGAAGTAGGTCACCTAAACATTGGTGCCGGAAGGGTAGTTTATCAGGATTTGGTAAAAATTAACCGCGCTTGTGCCGATGGTTCTATTGCCAAGAACCCGGAGCTGGAGAAAGCATACAACTATGCCAGGGAGAATGGTAAAAAAGTACATTTGCTTGGTCTGATGTCTCAAGGAGGTGTTCATAGTAGCCAGGCACATATCCATAAATTAATAAGTGTTGCCCAGGAGTATGGTTTAAGCGATGTGTTTGTTCATGCCTTTATGGACGGTCGGGATACAGACCCTAAGAGTGGAAAGGGATTTATGGGTAATTTGTTGGCGCACATGGATCAAACGGTTGGTCAGGTGGCAACAGTTACAGGCCGTTATTATGCGATGGACCGCGATAAGCGATGGGAGCGTATTAAAGTGGCATACGATGCCATGGTTGCCGGTGTTGGAGAAACAACGGCCACTGATGTGCTGGAAGCTATCCAGGCCTCGTACGATGCCAATGTTACCGATGAGTTTATCAAGCCAATTGTAAAGGTTGATGCCGATGGAAACCCGGTTGGCAAAATTGAGGAAGGTGATGTAATAGTATTCTTTAACTTCCGAAACGACCGTGCAAAAGAGCTAACTATGGTTTTAACGCAACAAGATATGCCGGAACTAGGAATGAAAACGATTCCGCTTCATTATTGCACCATGACTCCTTATGATGCTACTTTTAAAGGAATGCATATTCTTTTTGACAAAGCAAATGTGGAAAATACCATTGGCGAGGTTGTTGCAAAAGCAGGACTTAAGCAGTTAAGAATTGCCGAAACTGAAAAATATGCCCACGTAACCTTCTTTTTCTCGGGAGGACGCGAAGAAGTATTCGAAGGCGAAGACCGCATTTTGGTGAACTCACCCAAAGTGGCCACCTACGACCTGCAACCGGAAATGAGTGCCTATGAAGTAAAAGATAAAGTCGTTGCCGAGTTGAACGCAAACAAATACGACTTCATCACTCTAAATTTTGCCAACGGAGATATGGTAGGTCATACGGGAGTTTACGAAGCCATTGAAAAAGCGATTAAGGCTGTTGACGAATGTGTGGAAGGTGTAATTGAAGCCGCTAAAGCTAACGGTTACGAAGCCATCATAATTGCCGACCATGGTAACGCCGACAATGCCGTAAATGCCGACGGCTCACCAAATACCGCTCACTCGTTAAATCCAGTGCCATTTGTTTGGGTATCAGACAGAGAAGGAACTGTTAAAGATGGTGTATTGGCCGATGTAGCTCCATCGTTGCTTAAACTGATGGGTGTTGAGCAGCCCGCCGATATGACCGGTGAATGCTTAATTCACCTGAAGTAGGATTTCTCGATATAATTATAAAGCAGTAATTCTTTGGGTTACTGCTTTTTTCTATTTTCAACTATTTTAATTGTGAGATGATTCAAATTGATGATAAAATAATTAGCCTGGAACTGTTCACCAACAAATTTATTTGTAACATTGCCAAGTGCCATGGTATTTGTTGTGTGGAAGGTGATTCCGGTGCGCCGTTGGAGGAGGATGAAGCGAAAATCATCGACAATATTTATCCCAAAATTAAACACCTGTTATCACCTGAAGCTATCAAAACTATAGAAGAAGAAGGTGCTTCGGTTATAGATTTTGAGGATGAGTTGGTTACGCCTATTATTCATGGCAAAGAATGCGTTTATACCTACTTCGATAACAAAGGGGGTGTTCATTGTGCCATCGAAATGGCCTGGAAACAAGGTTTGGTAGACTTCCGAAAACCTGTTTCCTGTCACCTGTATCCCATTCGAACTAGGAAATTAAGCCAGGGCGAGGCCATGAATTACGATGTTTGGCCAATTTGTGATGATGCCCGTGCACTTGGAGAAAAAGAGGGGGTTCCTGTGTACAGATTCTTGAAAGAACCAATCATCAGAAAATATGGCGAAGCCTTTTATGATGAAATGGAAGAATCGGAAAAGATATTGAAGGAGAAAGGATTGCTTAACGGTTAGTGGTTACAATCGGATATCAGTTAGCAAAGGATCTCATTCATAGCGTAAACGTAATTAGTAGATCCAACTTTATATCGTACTGAAATATGACTAAAAAGGAACGATTTGAAAAAATAATTGAATGGTTTCAGGCCAATATGCCTGTTGCGGAAACCGAGTTGGATTATTCAAATCCTTACGAACTTTTGGTAGCAGTTATCCTTTCGGCCCAATGCACCGACAAAAGGGTAAACTTAATTACGCCCGACCTGTTCCAACGTTATCCTTCGGCCAAAGAATTGGCAGAAGCCGAGCCGGCTGAGGTATTCGACTATATTCGTTCATGTACCTACCCCAACAATAAAAGCAAACATTTGGTAGGTATGGCCAAAATGCTGATTGCCGATTTTAATAACCAAGTACCTGATGATATTAAGGAATTGCAAAAACTGCCCGGTGTCGGAAGAAAAACAGCTAATGTAATTGCCAGTGTGGTGTATGAAAAACCTGCCATGGCTGTAGATACGCATGTATTCCGGGTTTCGGAACGCATAGGGCTTACTACCAACTCAAAAACCCCGCTTGAAACCGAGAAGCAGTTGGTAAAACATTTTCCCGAAGATTTACTCCCTATTGCCCATCACTGGTTAATACTACATGGTCGTTATGTTTGCATCGCAAGGTCTCCCAAGTGTGCCAAATGCGGGTTGCAAGATTACTGCAAGTATTATCAGAAAAACGGGAAGTAAAACATCAAATACGCCTTTCCTTATAAGTATCATTCCGTTAGAAAAATCAAACCATCATTATTAGATATAACAAACGAAACTGCTACAGACGCAAATGAATTTACATTAACCAGCATAACTGCTTATCCAAACCCTGTTAATCAGGATTTCTTCAAAATCAAAGGATTACCAGCTGATGCTATTATTGAGATTTATTCAACAAATGGGATTAAATTATTTCAAGGCAAAGCGCTGCAAAGCGAAATCACTGTCAATTGTAGTACTTTTCCTAAAGGCGTGATTTTGGTAAATGTTCAATTTGAAGATTTCAAGCAAACATTAAAAGTAATAATAAACTAATTCAACCCCAAGATTTTCACTATGGACTAGTATGACATTACTATTCCATGGTGATCGTTTATGTTTTTGAAACCCTACTTTTGTATAAAAGTAAAATTGGCAGCCTACCTAATCAATACCCCCAATCTTTGGCAAATTCATTCACTCTTCTTTTTAGTTCCTCGGTTTTATTTTCGCCTATTGTAGCAGTCATCACCTTAAGTTTGGCTTTAGCCTCTGTACCTACGGCATTTTCAACTTTTTCGAACATATCGTCCTCTTGGCCTTTGGACTCCAGTTTAGCACGACAAGTTTGGTAAGTAATTTCCTTGTTGATCATGTATATGTCCCAATCCACCTTTTCAATTTCGTCGCAATCAACATCCTTAGGAGATGAGGCATGCTTTAGTTCCTCGGGTTTTGGAAGTTCGCATTTAAGCAAAGCAAGCACATCTAAAATACCTGCCCCATAAATTTCTGTATTCCAACCATCGGGTTTACGCGCACTTCTCTTCAGGCACGTCCTAAAGGCTTCAACCCGTTGCCAGGGTTCTCTATAAATACCATTCAGTTTCTCGTCGCTATGATGCGCTATCCAAATAATTGCCGCTGCCGCTGTGATTGGCGTTGAAAATGATGTTCCTTCACTCCACCTGTAACCGTATTTTCTGCCTTTTCGTGCAAAAGGAACGTACATATCGAAACCCGGTGCCGCAATATCCACCTCTGCCCCCCCAAAAGTTTTCTCCCAGGCTTCATCGTCCTTGGTAGATACGGTGGTTGTTATCGTTTCCGGAAACTTAGAGGGATAGGTCCATATTCTTTTTACCCCTTTCACATGACTTCCCGGAGCGGACACCCAAATTACGCCATTATCATATGCCTCCTTTACGGCTTCCTTCCAGCTTCTCAGACGCAACAATCCGGCATGGCTCGTCGTAATCACTTTACAACCGTCCGCCATGGCTTGCCTGGCAGCATGGGCCATTTTATTGTTAAAAGAAATAACGGTTTCCGAAATTCTGTAAGGTATTAGGTTTAAGTAAGGAAAAATTCCATCGGTATTATCTTTGTTTTCTCCCACAATACCGGCATTTTTGGTATTTACCCCAATCACAACGCCGGCCGTGGAGGTTCCATGCGATGCCCACTTGAACGGTTTGGCATTCCTCAATCGGTCCTTGGCATTGCGTTTTGACGGGCGACCTATAAAAATGGATAAGATCCGGTCCAGAAAGGTATTGACATAATTATATCCAAGTTCCTTTTTTACTTTTGATAATTCGGGATGATCACTGTAACCGGTATCAAGCTGAGCCAATATCAGATTTGTTTCGCCTCCATCATATTTGCCTATGCCCAGGTTAAATTGTTCCTCGGCATATTTAAGGGCATCGGGAAATCTGGAATTGGCATGAAACCAATTGGGATCAGGACGATTTTCAGGTATCACATTTACCACTTGACTGAGCGGGACATCATAATCTTCAAGTTCAAATTTATATTTCGTGTTTATAACAGGATCTACATCTAAAACACCATGTATGCGAGCTATCTCTCTTGCCTTATCCCATACCAAGGATGATGACATGAACTGCCTGATCGTATAAATATTTTTCAGATAATCATTTCTCTTCTTGTTAAGGCCTTCCTTAAATACAGGAACAGGTCTAACACCAAACTTTTTTTTAATCTGGATAAAGACTTGTTGTTTCACTTTTTCATCTTCACTCAGATACAATTCAAAACCTTGCCACCAATACATCGCATCTCATTTTAAGTTTCCTGTTCCAGAATTTACCTTTTTTATCATCTAATGTCAAGAATCGTTGCCATTTCATTAAGCCAACCTGGGCAAGCCACAATGATTCAAGGCAATAAATTATTATGAACACATCGAATTTTCGTTACTAATTTGGTGTCTGCAAGAAAAAGTAGTTTTCTTGCAAAGACCATTCATTCAGCTTAGGCTAAATAATATATTAGTTAACCACTCCCGGCTGAATGGGAACCAATGGAAGTTCGTAGACAATAGTCATGGGGCCATATCCCAAATCAATCTTAGTTTCTCCTTCCATTTTATAACTGGTTGGGTTTCCTGTGATAAAATCGAGGATACCCTCGTTTGATTTACTCCAATCCAATTGCATGGTAAGGCTCATCTCTTTGTCACTGCGTGCTTTAATAGTAGTGTTACCGTCCTTAGGAACAGCCTGGAACAATAAGGGCTGCCAGTTGCCCGATTTAAAATGATTGAAAAATGACGGAGCCTCAACCGGAAAATAATTGGGGTTATAAATCTTAAATGGAATCTCTACTTTAATACCATAAATGTTCTTGCCCGGATAACTCACCAGCAAATCTTCATCTACAAAATTGCCCCAGTGCTGTTTAAAAGTATTCCAATTGGCTACGACCTGGTTCCCAACCACAGGTTTAGCATAGGTTTTTACAAAATGATCCATGATATTCTTACCGCTCGGATCCATATCCTTGACTTTACTCACAAAATTCTCCCATTGTTCTCTTCTGCTATCAGGCGTACCCGGCAGCAAAACCAAGCCTGAAATAAAAAAGCCTATATCATCCATTAGGCCTAAATCCTCTAATTGCTGTATAAAGTCGAAACCTGAACTTGTGGAAAATTCCGCATCGATTATCGAGGAAACAAAAGGTGCAAAAGCATCTTTGTATATCTCCAGATTTATGGTTTCCATTTCCCCCAGCATAACCACCCTGGCCGGTTTATTGGTTATTTTACGGATTTCAGGCATTAATGGGAAACGCAATGTGTCACCATAACTAAATGTTAAGGTGTGGTTTCGGAGGACTTGCCTTCCAAAAATGGTAGGTATTTTGATACCATAATCGGCCAAATCAATTTTAACATCCGCCAAAAATTCAAGATAATTGTCCCTGCCTAACACATGTAAACTTTGCAGCGTTTCCTGGTTCAATGCAATCTCAAAATTATACGGCTTCATTAATTCGGTTTTGCCCTTCAGCACAAAACTCTCCACCGATTTAACATCGGCTACAAATGGTTTGTTGTTAATCTTCAGATTAAAGTCGTGCGCAGGAATTACAATATCCATATTTAGTGGATTGGTAAACAGAAAGCGCAAATTAACATTCAATTTCAATTCTTTAAGCTCAGGGCCAGTCTGCACACTTTCTATCTTAGGCCCTTGAAAACGAACGCTGGGGACTTTTTCGTAGACTTTACAACTGGAAATAAAAACACAGAAAATAAGGAAGGGAATCAAAGTTTTCATGATGCGTTGGTTTTAAGTTTTTCTTAAGCACAACAGCCCAAACAATTAATTAGTTTATTGCAGGATGTCATAAATAAATGATTCATAATTTATTATTGTTTTTGTTGTGAAAGTTAGGTTTAATAGTTACAATATTCCTTATGTCAAAAAATATGATTGTTATAAATAAATAATTACCTTAACATTTAAAAATAATGAGAGTACTTTGCCTAATCCTACTAATAACTATTTCATTAACCGCTTTCTGTCAAAGTACAAACTGCAAAGTTTGTAGTTACGATACGAAAGTTAGGTTTAACGGAAAAAAAGTTACCGAAATATTAAGTCTCGAACTCCAAATAAACAATGGTGCAGGTACCGAATATGCGGAAGTTTCTATTCCGTTTTCCGAAAACAACAAAGTTGAAGACCTGGAAGCATGTATTTATGATATATCCGGCAATGAAATTCGAAAACTTAAAAAGAAAGACATTCAAATAGAAACTCCCTGGAGCTACAGTAATTTTCATTCCGACGACAGGCTTTTATCCTTTAAACTCATACATACCAGCTATCCTTATATTCTTAAATACAGTTATAAATACGTCACGAAAAATTATATTTCACTTACTCATTGGACGCCTATTTTTAACAAAAAGCTTAAAGTGAACACTGCCTCTTTACATGTTGAAGTTCCCAGGGGGTTGGATATCAGGCTTTACGAGCAAAAAATACAACCGGCCGAAATCCGTCACGAAGAAGAGACCACCACCTACAATTGGAGAGTTAAAAATTTCACGGCTAATAAAGAAGAATCATTTTCGCCCGATTTTTATGATGTAAATCCTTATGTAATAGTCATGGCCGAAGATTTCCATTATGGGGTGGATGGCAAAAGTAATACCTGGAAGGATTTGGGTAATTGGGAATGCAACTTAATTGAAGGACTTGATTCACTTACTGAGAAAGAAAAAAATATCGTTTATCAACTTACCGATAGCATGGACAGCGATCTCGAAAAAACCAGGGCTTTGTATCATTACTTGCAGGATAATACGCGTTACATCAATGTTTCGTTGGATATAGGCGGACACCTTCCTTACCCTGCGTCATATGTTTGTATCAATCGTTATGGAGACTGCAAGGCGCTGACCAATTACATGAAAGCCTTGCTGAAAGAAGTAGGTATAGAATCCGTTTACACTACTATTTACGCGGACATTAAACCCAGGAGAGTGAAAAAAGATTTTCCTTCGGAACATGCCAACCATGTGATTTTATCGGTTCCTATGAATCGTGACACTATCTGGCTGGAGTGCACCGACAAAACGGCACCATTTAATTATATCGGCGCAAGTTCGCAGAACAGACTGGCCCTTTTCAACCTGCCAAACACCAGTCAGCTGGTACAAACCCCAAAGCACAGTTTAGCGGATGCACTCGAAAGCTATATGACCAAAATCAACATTAATAAAAACGTAACCTTCAACTCAAGCGGGAAATTGAAAGGCAGGAAATATGATTATTTCAAAGGCTTTGACACCAACTTGTCACCTAACGACAAAAAGGCGTATGTCGATAATGTTAATTTCTCGCACAATGCCGATATCCAAAGTGTTGAAATTGAGCGAGCGAATAGAGATTCAACCTATTTAAATATTAAGCTAAACGGCAACTCACTTCAAATAACCGAAAAACTGGGCAACAGTATATTGTTAAGCCCATTTAAAGCAATCAACTATAAACTTACTCCAATAGAAGAAAGAAAGAGTGATATTTTTGTGTATTATCCGGTTAATAAATGCGATACAATAATCTACGCTTTCGATAAAAACATAGCACTGGTCAAGGGCTTAACTACCGAAGAGGTCAATTCTGAATTTGGTGTGTACCGACGGGATTTTACGATAAAAGACAATGAATTGATAATAACCAGAACATTCCAGTTAAATCAAAACCTATATGACATTGGAAAATATGAAAACTTTTATGAATTTGTTTCCAAAGCATGCAGATTAGATCAGCAAAAAACATTAATCACCTTTTAAAACCCCAACAAAATGAAAAAGTTAGCCCTATTACTACTACATTTTATTTGTTTTTTCTCTTTTCAAAACCTCATCGGTCAGGAAGGGGATTCCGGCATGAAATTAACCCAATGTGAATTTGAACCAGATGCCCCGGCTGTTGTCATCTTTGATAAAGGGAAAACTGAATTCTTGAAAGGTGATAGAAGTTTTTACATTAGTTACCAACGTCATAAAAGAGTTAAAATATTTAAAGAATCAGCGTTTGACCAGGCCGAAGTGGAGATAGAGCTGTACATTGGAGATAGTGACTTAGAGACAGTTGGCGATATTAAAGCTACTACATACAATTATGATGGAACTAAATTAGAAGTCGCTCACCTTGACAAGAATCAAATATTTAAAGAACCCATCAATAAATACTGGTATCGTAAAAAGTTTACCTTGCCTAACGTTAAGGAGGGTTGTGTTATTGAATACAGCTACAGTATCCGCACACCTTATTTTATGCATTTGCCAGATTGGGAGTTTCAGTCCGACATACCAACCATTTACAGCGAGTACCGGGTTAATATGACTCCCTTTTACACTTATACTTATAGGGCTCAAGGGTTTTCGAGGTTTGATGTTTTTGAAAACAAAGAATCTTTTAACGACCGTACTTTTGCCGGGATGATTTTTAATGATATGAATTATAAATTTGGAATGAAAAATATACCATCATTCAAAGACGAATCTTACATTTCATCGAGAGAAGATTATATACAAAAAATCGATTTCCAATTATCTGAAATTAATTATCCCAGCGGTTACACGAAAAAATACATGACCACCTGGCCCGACCTTTCAAAGGAATTTTTAGACAGTCAGGGTTTTGGTAAATACATTGGTAAAAGCGAAAAAATAGGTAGCAAGCAATTTGCCCATCTTATTGACAAACCCGAGCAAGAGAAGTTAAATGTAGTGTTAAACCACATGAAAGCGAATTTTAAACCCAATGGTTATACCAACAAATGGGCATCAAAAACCATTAAGGAGTTTACCAAGGAAAAAACAGGCAATACGGCCAACATTAACTTAATGGCGCTCGGTATACTAAGGGGAATAGGAATAAAAGCCGAACCTGTCATTATTAGCACCCGTGATCACGGCAAGGTTAGCGACCAATTTCCTTTCTCGGACCTTTTTAACAATGTAATTATATTGGCTACCATTGATGGAAAACAAAAACTGTTGGATGCAACAGATGCATACTGTCCCAACAATATGATACCAGCCCGCTGTTATAATGGCAAAGGTTACATCGTTAAAGAAGATAGCGAAGCCTGGGTTCATGTACGCAGCATAGCTGCCTCTATGACATCAACCACCATGAAATATGCCCTAAACCCCGAAACCAATCTAATTGAAGGGTTTGGACATATACGTAACAGCGGCCACACCTCTGTTTCGGAACGTAAAAAATACAACAGGGATAAGGACGAATTTGTCAACAAATTAAAAGATAAAGGGCTTGATCTCACCAAAGATTTATCCGTTATGGATATAGATGACAATTCTAAGATATTCCAATATGATTTTACATTTAAGAGCGAAGTAGACAATATTGATGGTCATATTATTTTTGCGCCATTCCTTAAGTTACCCAACCAGACTAACCCCTTTAAACAAGAAAAAAGAGAACTGGCCATAGATATCGTTTACCCGATCTCGGAGAGTTACCAAGCCGAAATAGAAATTCCAACCGGTTATCAAATCGAACAATTACCTGAGGCTTATTCAAACAATAGCGAAAACACCCAAATGATTTTTAATGCGAAAAAATCAGGTGATAATAAAGTGTTAATCCGCGCTACCATTAAACTTAAGAAACCCGTTTTTGCGGCAGCAACTTATCCTGAACTAAAAAGATTGTTTAATAAGGTGATTGAAAAACTTAACCAGAAAATTGTGATCGTCAAAGACCAGGAGGTCGCTCAGAAATAGGTCATTAGTTAGATCTGAGAATCGTGTTATTTAACGGAATTACCGAACGGATATGTTTCAACATGTGCGGTGCGAACCCGTTCGGTATATTTTTTGATTGCAACACTTATAAAAACTTTCCCCTACGAAACATGAAGCAAATGATTTTTTAGTGTACGCTTTAAAATCTTTTCTGGTTGATCTGCAATTAACTTCCACCAGACATCGTCTAAACCGACATCCCATTCTTCTATTTTACTTTTACAAACCACCCAGTCATGCCACTCCCCTAAATCTTTGCCTAATTTTTCTTTATGGGCAACTTTTGAATATCCAACATTTACGCCGAACACCTCTTTAAGTGTAACCAACAAAAAAAACTGTTCCTTGACCAAACGTCGTATCAAATGGAAATCGGTTTCTTTTTGGGCCAATTCTTTAGATATCTTTTTTTCATCCCTATTAATACGGTGTTTCAAATGATGAATAACCATATCAGCTCTTACGTGCAGTGTTTCCTTAAATCCTAAAATTAAATCCTGGCGAACCTGTTTTATGTTTATTTGTTCCAAACTTTCCTCCAATGCCTGGCTGGCTTTTTTTATGTTTTTATCGGTTATTCGTTTAACAGTTTTATACGGCTTAAAGGGCAGCGTCTGTTTGGCTCTTTTTAATATAAGTTGGTTGTCGCGGATAATCCCTGTGAGCTTAAACAGTTTATGGACTGTCTTGACCGATTTATAAAAGTCTTTCGAAATATTCCCCATACATAAATCAAGCACTTTCAACAGGGCAAATATTTGTTTTAAATCAAGCCTTAAATTATGAATATCCTTTTTGTCCGTATAGCGATTCGATTTTTGCAGGTTTTTATGGAACGAGTTTAATAAATTACCTGCATGTCTTACCAATCTTTTCATATACTTTAATAATTTGCAAAATATTGATGGCCGGTGCGATTTTCAACCTGCAATGATAAAGTTAATAAGGAATGGACAGGAATATGCTTTTGGGAGATAATATTTTTTAAAAAAGTCATAAAAAAAGCCGAGAGAATTTCTTCTATCGGCTTTTAAGGGTGGTGCCACCTGGGATCGAACCAGGGACACATGGATTTTCAGTCCATTGCTCTACCTACTGAGCTATGGCACCCCTTGTTTCTTGAGGTCTGTTTTTATTCAGAATTTATATTTTAATGTGGTACCACCTGGGATCGAACCAGGGACACATGGATTTTCAGTCCATTGCTCTACCTACTGAGCTATGGTACCTTCATTATTTAGTTCTTTCTACCGCTTTCAGTAGAAGTGCATTTTCGCTTAAGGCGGTGCAAATATACACAAAGATTTTTTTCTTCAAAACCATTTTTAAAATTATCATTTAATTTTGGCGACGAGGGCATTGAAATACGTTGTTCTTTAGTACTTTTGCACTCCAATATTTTTTTATGGAATTTTATAGACATACACTAAATAATGGAATCAGAATAATTCACAAGCCCGAAAACAGCGAAGTCGGTTATTGCGGGATAATTATCAATGCGGGTTCCAGAGATGAGGGTGAGAACGAACATGGCATGGCTCATTTTATTGAACATGTTGTTTTTAAAGGCACAAAAAAACGCAAGGCATTTCATGTGTTGAGCCGTTTGGAGGATGTGGGAGGCGAACTAAACGCCTATACCACAAAAGAGGAAACTTGCATTTATGCCACGTATTTAAAGGAAGATTATGAAAGGTCGATGGAGCTGATTGCCGATATCACTTTTCATTCGGTGTTTCCCGACAAGGAATTGATCAAGGAAAAGGAAGTTATCATTGACGAAATAAATTCGTACAAAGACTCTCCGGCAGAACTGATATTCGATGATTTTGAGGAGTTGCTTTATCCTGATCACCCAATTGGAAGAAATATCCTGGGAACACCGGAAGCATTGAAGTATTTTACGCGCAAAGATATATTTAGATTTATCCAAAACAACTACCATACCGACCAAATGGTTTTTTGCTCTGTTGGAAAGCATGACTTCAAAATGGTAGTGAGGTTGGCGGAAAAATATTTTGGTGAGATTCCTGAGAATAGAAGAATGATAAAGAGGAAGCCCATATTAAAGCATTCTCCTAAGATTGTGCGAGTGGATAAGGATACCTACCAAAGTCATGTCGTGATAGGCGGCACTGCCTATGATTATAATCATCCCAAACGACTAGGCTTACACCTTTTAAACAATTTGTTGGGTGGCCCGGGAATGAACAGCAGGCTGAATATGTCCCTGCGCGAAAAACGAGGAATAGCTTATAATATTGAGTCGTCCTATACTGCGTTTTACGGTACGGGTGTATTCTCGGTTTATTTTGGAACGGATAAAAAAAATGTGGACAAAAGCCTTAAAATCGTTATTGCCGAACTCAATATGCTTCGCAATAAAGGACTGGGGACCCTGCAGCTTCATAAGGCAAAGCGTCAACTTAAAGGTCAAATCGCTATCTCGTCCGAAAACAAGGAGAACTTAATGTTGAATCTGGGTAAGAGTTATCTGCTGTACAATAAGGTGGATACTTTGGAATATATCTACAATAAGATAGATAAGCTTACCGCTTCCGATCTTTTGCAAATATCCAATGAATGCCTTAATCCAGATGAGATGTCGCAACTTATTTATTTGTAGAACATGTTCAATCAAAACATAGAATTAGAGAATTATATCTTAGAACATATAAACAAGGAGGACGAACTTTTATATGAGCTCAACCGGAAAACCCACCTTCATATTCTACGACCGCGAATGCTCTCGGGGCATTTGCAAGGGCAAATTTTAAAGATGATTTGCAGGATGATCAGGCCAAAGCAAATCCTGGAGATCGGCACTTTTACCGGATACTCCTGTATTTGTATGGCCCAAACATTGCCGGAAGATGGATTTGTTGACACCATCGACATTGACGATGAGATAGAACCCTTTACACAATCATTCTTTGATAAATCGGGCTTGGCCCATAAAATTAAAATGCACATTGGCGATGCATTGGAAATAATGCCGTCCTTGAATAAAAAATATGATCTGGTATTTATGGATGGGGATAAAAGGCAATATCCCCAATATTACAGGCAAGTGTTTGATATGCTGAATCCCGGAGGGTATATCCTGGCCGATAATGTTTTGTGGGACGGCAAGGTGACGGAACCTTTGGATGTAAACGACACGTATACGCTGGGCATCCAGGAGTTTAACCGAATGGTAAAGGAGGATGACCGGGTAGAGAAAGTAATATTTCCTTTTCGGGATGGCATATTTGTTATTCGGAAGAAATAAAACCACTTAATTAAACTTTCCTATCTTCCCGGTGTTTAACCAATCAAAAAAACAAAAACTATGACAGGTATTTTTTACGGTTCATCGGTTGGCAATACGAGATTTGTAGCCGAAAAATTGGCAGGACTTATTTCCGGTTCCGAATTGAATCCCGTGGAGCAGGCCACGCAACCCGATATTGAAAAATACGATTTCCTGATTTTAGGAACTTCTACCTGGGGGGTAGGTAATTTACAGGATGATTTTGAGACTTTCGTTGACACTCTGGTAGAATGCAATTTGGAGGGTAGAAAAGTGGCCATGTTCGGTCTTGGGGATCAATTTACATATCCCGATACTTTTTGCAATGGGATGGGCAAATTATACGAATTAATAAAGAACAAGGGTTGCGAGTTTGTAGGTGCTTGGCCCTCGGAGGAATACGATTTTTCAGATTCGTTGGCTCTTGTGGGCGGGAAATTTGTAGGCCTGGCTTTGGATGAGGATAATGAGCCGGATTTAACGGATTACAGATTAGAAAAATGGGTTAAACTACTTTGATCCAATAATTAACTGATCCATATCTTTTTTGTCGAATAAGGTAGGATAGTCGTCCATAAAATGATCCATTACGGCTCTCATTAAAGTTTCTCGCATAAACTTCGACTTGTTGCTGATTCTGTTTTTTTTGCAGTACCATTCCATGGCCTCCTTTTCTTTTTCGTTGAGCAAGAACGAAGTACGGTGATTTCTTCGGAGTACTGCTGCACGAGTTTTTTGAACAGGCTTGTTGATGTTTTTACGTCCCTTTTTGGCCATTAGCTTAATTCCTATGTATTTAGCGCAAAAATAATAAAAAATAGATGGTTTGCTAAAGCAATAGTGCAAAATATGCTATTGCTGCCTGATTCAAAGCACCAACGTATTCAGCTATTTCTGCCATTAAAATACATCAAATGCGTAATTAACACGCTTTAACTTATTTTGATGTTCTTTCATTAAACTTTGGTCTATATTTGTTGTGTAGATTTTTTTTCATAGATTTAGATTTAACAAAGCTGATTTTAAGGGTAAAGGATAGATGTTTCCATCTATCCTTTTTTTATTGTTAAATTCTTACCTTCTTTTTTTTGCTCAATCAATTTTTTCTCGTTATATTATTGCTATAATAACCTATTGAACCGTAGCACCATGGATAATGTATTTTTAAAGTATATGCGAGAAAGGGTAGGAAAAGCGGATGAATTAAAGGCTCCTGTTTCCGATGGCCCTGTAATTACTATTTCCAGGGAATATGGATGCCCCGGAAAAAGAATTGGTCAACACCTTACCAATGTTCTTACCGAACGATTAAGGAGAGAAGGAAAGGACGTGAAATGGAGATGGATCAGCAAAGAGATTCTGGAAGAGTCGGCCAGGGAACTAAAGCTAACCCCTTCGTTGGTTAAGGACTTGGCAGAATATAAAAACCGGAGCTTTTTTGAGAATATTGCGTTGTTTTTTTCCGACACGTACTACCCCAGTGATGCCAAGATCAACAATACGATTGCTAATTTTATTCACTCCGCGGCAAGCGAAGGTAATGTGGTTATCGTAGGTAGGGCCGCAGAAGCTATCACCAAAAACTTCAAGAAATCGTTCCATGTTAAGCTGATAGCTCCTTTAGAATGGAGGGCAGAGATTGTCAGCAAAAAGTATGGAAAAACCATGTCGGAAGCCAAGCGCGAATGTCAGGATATGGATAGGAGAAGAACCATGTTTAGGGCTTACTTCGAAAAGGGGGTTCCCGATGTCCAGTTTTACGATATTTTCTTTAATTGCAAGGAAATGACCGATGATGAAATTGTTGAGTTGATAGTGATTATTGCTGAAACGCGTGGTTTTGTGTAAGATTTAATGGATGTGAAAGTATGAGTCCGCCAGTTTTTTGGCGGACTTTTTTGCTATAAGTAAAAATCCATTAATTGAATTGCGTGGGAATAGTATCCTGTGCCGAATAGGTTGAGGTGGTTCAAGACGTGATACAGCAAATAAATGTTCTCCCGATATGCGTAACCATCTTTTAAAGGCAGCGTCTGTTGATATCCTTTGTAAAACTCGCCTGAGAATCCACCAAACAGTTTGGTCATCGCCAGGTCGGCCTCGCGATGACCGTAATAAACCGCCGGATCAATTAGCACTGCATTCCCGCTGCTGTCGATCAGGTAGTTTCCTCCCCATAGATCCCCGTGTAAAAGAGATGGACGTTCTTCGGAACCTGAAAGGATTTCCGGTAGTTGCCGTTCAATACTCTTAAATTTGTTTTTAAGGCTGGTATTGGCATAACCGTTTTTTTCAGCTAATTTGTATTGATATAGTAATCTCTTTTCATGGTAGAAGTCTAACCAGTTTTCATTGGGGGAGTTTATTTGGGGAGTTGCCCCGATAAAATTATCTTCATAAAATCCGAAGTTGCTCCCTGTGTATTGATGCATCTGCGCAAAGCTACAGCCAAAATTAAACATGGCTTCCCTGCTTTTGCCGCCTTGTTCAATATATTCCAACAATAAAAAGTCTTCGTCAACCGCTACCACTTTGGGGGTTTTGATGGAGGCTGATTTCTCTAATTCTTTTAATCCATTGGCTTCGCAAGGGAACATGCCATTGGAGAATCCTTGTTTTAAGAAAAAAGCTTTGCCCGATGCTGTTTTGATGATTTGAGAGTTGGCAATGCATCCTCCACCTTGTGATAAGCTTCCAACAATATCCTCATTGACAATACCGGAAATCCGATTGATTAAAGCTTCATTCACTTTCTAATTTTTTAATTAATCCTTCGCATGCATCCTCCAACAAATCCAATACCAATTCGAAACCTGCTGCACCGCCATAATAGGGATCTGGTACAGAGTCGTGCTGAAAATTATTGCAATAATCGGTCATCTTGCTGAGCTTAGAATGATCATATTTGTTTGGCGCCAGGGCGTTCAGGTCATTCATATTTTGCTGGTCCATGCCAATAATATAATCAAATTCAAGAAAATCCTTTGGTGTTGTAATCGGGCGGCTAATACTGGTCAGTGTGTAGTTTCTTCGGTAAGCATGTTGCTGCATCCTCGAATCTGCTGGGTCGCCTTCGTGGTATCCGGTTATTCCTGCAGAATCAACAAAATACTTTTCGCTTAAACCATGTGCTTCCAATTTGGCTTTCATCACGGCTTCGGCACTTGGTGAGCGACATATGTTTCCTAAACAAACAAATAATATTTTCTTTTTACTCATGAGTGAAGTTTTTGGAAAAATACAAAAATACCGCAGATTATAAAAAAGAAAGCCTGTCTTAGGACAGACAGGCATACGGAAACATTCTAAAAAACTAACCTAAACCTCACACACATTTTGAATGTTCCTATTATTGGGGACCAGGAGAGCATTTTTATTACACGCAAATTACAACCATATGGGTCAGATGTCAATATATTTTTATACTCCAATGTCTTTTTTATCATTTTTTAACAAATGGAGATATCTTCATATGACCGTAAGTTTCAGATATTGTGCAGGATATATAATAGGTTGGCGCCTGAAAATAATTTAAAATAAATCTTACAATAGTTTGAACCTGCGAAAAAACATGCAAATTGTTGAATCTGAACCGTGTTTGATGACCGTTATCATTGAGAATGGGACAATCTCCTTTTAATTTTATCATATTATAAATGGTTCCTAAAATATCTTGTTTTGAAAACTACCATAATAAAAAACATTAAGGAGCTTACCGGAATTGTGACAGACTCAAAATTGATGTTTCGTTCCGGAAAAGACATGTCTGTTTTGAATAGCATTGAAGATGCCTATTTGCTAATCGAAGGTGATATTATAACAGACTTTGGCAGCATGAAGGCGTTACCTATTCAATACTATGATGAGGAAATTGATGCAACGGGCAAAACTATATTGCCAGCCTGGTGCGACTCGCATACGCATTTGGTATTCCCCAAAACAAGGGAAATAGAATACATAGATAAAATAAAAGGCCTTTCGTACGAGGAGATTGCCAGGCGAGGTGGTGGTATTCTGAATTCTTCTATGGCTATGGAGAAAATCTCCGAAGATCAACTTATTGAAGAGGCGATGGGCAGGCTTGAAGAGCTGATTTGCTGGGGAACCGGGGCTGTGGAGATAAAAAGCGGTTACGGTCTTTCTATCGAAACCGAGCTTAAAATGCTCCGGGTTATAAAGAGGATGAAAGAGCTTAGTCCGCTTACCGTTAAGTCTACCTTTTTGGGAGCACATGCCTTACCCTTAACATATAAAGATAACCGGGAAGCATATGTGAAATTGGTTATTGATGAGATGATTCCTGCAGTGGCCAAGGAGGAACTGGCCGATTATATCGACGTATTCTGTGACAAAGGATTCTTCACAGTTGAAGAAACCGATAAAATATTGGAAGCAGGCGCCAAATATAACCTGGCTCCTAAGATTCATGCTAACGAGTTGGATTATTCCGGTGGAGTTCAAGTGGGTGTAAAACACAATGCGCGCTCTGTTGATCATTTGGAATTTGTTGGGAATGCTGAGATTGAATCCTTATTGAATTCGAAAACGATGCCAACGGTTTTGCCGGGGGCTGCTTTCTTTTTAAATATGAAATATGCACCTGTGCGCAAAATGATTTCTGCAGGCTTGCCAGTGGCATTGGCTACCGACTTTAACCCGGGTTCATCGCCTTCTGGCAATATGCAGTTCATTATCTCCATGGGCAGCATCCTTTATAAAATGTTACCTGCCGAGGCCATTAATGCGGTCACAATCAACAGTGCTTATGCTATGGGTGTAGAAAGTGAGTTAGGATCGATAACGGTTGGTAAAAAAGCCAATCTGATTATTACAAAGCAAATTCCCAATATAGCGTATATTCCATATTACTATGGGGAAAATAAGATCGATACCATGATTATTAACGGAGAAATAATTAAAAAACCCTTAAATATTTAATATATGCAGCAATTAATAGAATGTGTCCCCAATTTTAGCGAAGGACGCGATATGAATGTAATTAATCAAATTACCGACGAAATAAAAAAAGTAGAAGGGGTTAGTTTAATTGATGTTGATCCAGGTAAAGCAACCAATCGAACGGTTGTTACCATGGTAGGGACGCCCAATGAGGTTTTGGAGGCTGCATTTCAGGCAATTAAAAAGGCCAGGGAGCTTATTGATATGCGTAAACATAAAGGTGCACACCCTCGTTTTGGTGCTACAGACGTTTGTCCGTTGGTTCCGGTTTCCAATATTACCATGGATGAAGTGGTTAAATATGCGCTTAAGTTAGCCAAACGAATAGGGAATGAATTAAATATACCTATATATTGTTACGAGAGTGCAGCACAAATAAAAGTTAGAAAAAACCTGGCAGAATGCAGGAAAGGAGAGTATGAAGCTTTGGGCGAAAGGATTCAGAGCAACGAATGGAAACCTGATTTTGGCTCGCGCCAGTGGGATGAGGAAACGCAAAAGTCCGGGGCCACTGCCGTTGGCGCACGGAATTTTTTAATCGCGTATAACGTAAATTTAAATACAACCAGTATTCGCAGGGCAAATACAGTTGCTTTTGATATTCGGGAGCGAGGCCGTGTAAAGCGCGAAGGAGGAACGTTGACTGGAAAGATTATAAAAGACGGAAAAGGCAATCCGGTTAACGAACCAGGTTTGTTGAAGTCGGTAAAAGGAATTGGTTGGTATATTGAGGAATACGGGATTGCCCAAATTTCCTTAAACCTTACAGATATCGCAGTCACAAGTATGCACAAGGCTTTTGATACGGCATGTGAAAGAGCAACCGCAAACGGACTCCGAGTAACAGGTTCGGAATTGGTGGGGGTTGTCCCTTTGCAGGCAATGATAGACGCAGGTAAATATTTCCTTAAAAAACAAAGGAGATCGACCGGTATTTCCGATAAGGAAATAATTAAAATAGCAGTAAAGTCTCTTGGATTGGATGAATTATATCCTTTTGAAGCGGATAAGAAGATTATTGAATATATTCTGGAGAAGGAGTCGAACAAAAACAAAAAAAAGCTGGTGGACATGAGCCTGACCGACTTTGTTCATGAAACAGCAAGCGAGTCACCCGCACCGGGAGGAGGGTCTGTATCGGCATACCTGGGTGCTGTTGGCGCTGCGTTGGGAACCATGGTTGCCAATCTATCCTCACATAAAAGAGGCTGGGATGATCGCGTTGAGGAATTTTCTGAATGGGCAGAAAAAGGAAAGCGTTTTCACGACGAGTTGTTAAAAATGGTGGATGAAGATACCCGTGCCTTTAATATGATTATGGATGCTTTTCAGTTGCCCAAAAAATCCGAAGAGGAAATAAAATCCAGACAAGACGCCATTGAGCGTGCAACAAAATATGCTATTGAGGTTCCTTTTAAAACAATGCAGTTATGCTGCAATTCGATGGAGGTGATGTTGGAGATGGCCAAAGTTGGAAATCCAAATTCAATTTCCGATGCCGGGGTTGGCGCTATCAGCGCGCGCAGTGGTGTGGTAGGTGCCTGGCTAAACGTTAAAATCAATGCCAAAGATCTTAATGATAAAAACTTTGTTGGAGAAGTTTTGTCTGAAGGTAAGTCTATTGTTGAAAAGGCAAGTAAAATGGAGGTCGAGATCCTGAATTTGGTTGAACATGGATTTTTTGAACAGTGACGATCTAAATTCAGGCTTAGTTAATTTTTTACTGTGTTTTTTATTATACTTGTGATTCGTTCTGTTAATAAAATGATGTTCGTGTTAACGTGTTATGAAAGTGTTGGTTTTGTTTGTAAATAGCTTTTCATATTGTCCTAAGGTGCAAAACCTGGACGATGCCCCAGACCCGGGTGAGGGAAAGAGCTTCAGTGACTCTATCCTGGCATTTATTCAGGTGGAAAAAGACGATGAGGATAAGGACTTGTTGAGTCGGGAGAAAAAGCTGGTGAATCACTTAAAATGGACGGCTAGAAAAAATGACACCAAACGCGTGGTTTTGCATTCATTTGCTCATCTGTCCGAAAGTAAGGCGTCAAGCGGTTTTACAAAAGATTTATTTGATGCAGCCCAAAAAAGACTGGAAAATTCGGATTTTGAAGTGGCCCAAACGCCGTTTGGGTATTTTTTGGATTTAAAGATTGACGCTCCGGGCAGCTCGCTCGCTCGTATTTGGGCCAGTTTATAGTTTAATATATGGTTGAGATCAAGTAAATATGCCAACACATATCAAAGGTTGGCAATATGCAATGCGTCATAAACGTGAAGTTATTATAAATAAATATAGTGATTGCCTTACCGCGGAAGAACTTATGTATGAGGCCCGGAAGATGGAGGAATTGATTCAGCCTCAATTTGTGGAAATTGGATATATGTACAAAGCACGATGGCAACACATTGGTGAGGTGTTTGTGAGTTTAGGTATGCTAGATCAGGACTTTAGTCTTGAGGGTTTTATGTATTCGGATTATCTAAAGGAGCGTGCCCAGAATCAAACTAAACTGATTTTCATTTTTTCTATTGTCATGACTTTGCTTTTAGGCAACTTGTGATTGGTGTTTGTTTTCAACCCGCAATATGCATTAGAAATTCTATTACACATTGAAATTACTTTAAAACAAGGCACTTCGTTGCATCACTTCAACTCACCAGAACGATGATATGCTTCGTTTCAGTAATGCCTTGTTTTATTGTACTTGCAATGCTCATGACGAACCTCCAATACATAATCCCGGTACAACGGGAGACTGCGGCGGGAGGAGATAAAGCAAACCAAGGCCATTCGGTTCTCGAACCAACATTTTGCCGACATGGGAGGAACCGGCCTGGGACTGTCGATCGCAAAAACTATGGTGGAATTATTGGGTGGTCAAATTAGATTAAAAAGTGAGTTGAATGTTGGAACGCAATTTACTTTTACACATCCGATTTGATATTCCTTGCTGAACAAGATAGGTTATATGCTTCACAATTCATCAATTTGCGATAGCTGATCATCTGAAAGCTTTCTTTCGTCATTCATCAGATGAGTGATGAAGGTCATTTTTGCCGCGTTTTCCAAAACTTCAATTCTGTTAAAGGCTTTAATCATTTTGGAACCGATAGCAGTGATACCGTGATTTTCCATGATTAAAACTTTATTTTCGGCAAAGGTGTCACTTACATTTTTGGCAAGTTCCTCAGAGCCCACCAAACCATACGGAGCCACAACGGGTTCTTTAATAATCATTCGTGATTCGGCAATAAGGTGCGCATTGATTGGGATGTCCATGGCAGAAAATGCTGATGCAAATATAGTGTGGCAATGCACAATGGCGTTGACGGTGGGATGATCCTTGTATATTTGAAGGTGCATTGTGGTTTCGAGGCTGGGTTTAAGATGTGGGGTCAGGTTGATACCGCTAAAATCAATAATAGCCACCTGGCTGCCTTCAAGCTCCCCTTTGTCAATGCCTGTTGCGGTAATAATAACATGCTCACCTAATCGTTTGCTGATATTTCCGCCTAAGCTGGTGGTAAGGTTTTTATTATACAATCGTCGCATAAATCGAGCTACCTCATTGCGCTCTTCTATATAAAGGTCTTTAGTTTCCATAGCCATCTGTATGTTGCGATTAAAGCTAATGGAAATCTATTTATTTTAAAAGAAATATTTAAAAAAGAACGAGGCGAATATTCCTGTTGGAAACATCTCCCCGTCTTTTTTTTAAATAAATAAGTGCCTGCAATATAACTCGTTGGTTACAAAACCTTCGTTAAGGAGCGGTCAAAGAGAAGGTCTGTGAAGCCAGAAAAAACGGTCATACGGCTGCGGGATGTGCAAACGCGTATTTTACGTTTATTGGCAACTGCTACATAAAAAGATCGTTATCTCGATTCGAAGTCCTTGCAGGCAGCCAATATGCCATCAAACAATTCTTGCGCATCAGATGCAGCCATGGCTGAAAAGGCGACCCGCAATATATTGTTGAGGTTGATAACTCCGATGCTGTATTTTTTTATCAAAATTTCCCTGATCGCTTCACCATCCAGCCCTTCCTTTAGTTTGACGCACATAAAATACCCTGAATTATATGGAAGAGGAGTAAAGTACTCGCCATATTTGTCATCAGTTAACACATCTTTAATGGCCTGATATCGGGTTTTCATGAGTACAAACTTCGAGTGTTTCTGTTCTGGGTAATCAGGCGACTCGAAAGCGTGTAACAACAAGGACTGACTTAGGTTTGATGAATTGGATATGTTTCCGCGAACTGCGCCAGCTGTTTTCATTTCAAGTGCATGATACAAATCTGCATCTGCTCCCTTAATTCCATAGGTGATAAATCCTACGCGAAAACCCCATACATAATCTTCCTTCGTTGCCCCGTCTATCTTTACTGCCAACACATTTTCGTGTAAATCGGCCAAGTTGGCGAAAATGGATTCTTTGGCAATTCCTTCTTCAAACACAAGGCCAAAATATGCATCGTCTATAATTACCACAATCTTCTTTCCCGTTTCGGCGGCTTCTTTTATGGTTGCAGTAATGGCATCCATTTCTTCGTTGGTAGGGGTATATCCGGTCGGATTATTAGGGAAGTTAAGTATCACTATCTTTTTCTCGCCTCCCGACATCAAACTAACCTTTAAAGCTTCGGTGTCAAATCCCCCGTCTTTAAACAAATTAAACTTGTTAAACTTTACGCCATAGGCATTTATCAGTGCTAAATTGTAGTTGCCCCAAAATAAGTCGGGCACAATAATTTCCTGATCTTCGTCCATGAACAGGTAGCCGGCCATACTAAGGCCATGTGTAAGGGCGCTGGTTACTATGGGCAGGCTCAGTTCTTTACCTTTAAGTTTACTGTTTTTCTCGTATATCATTTCTTTCCACTTGCTTCTTAAATCGGGACGGCCGAAACTGGGCGCATAGGGAAAGGACAGTGATGGATCCAAATCTATCTTTGAGGCAATCGATTCTAATCGCATTGGCGTTCCATCGTCTTCAATGGCGGCTCCAATGGTGGCATTTATCTTGGTGCCCTTCGCTTCTGCAGTCTGACCTAAAATCCCTTTTTTGGGGAAAAAAATATTTTTCCCTTTTTCGGATAATAATTCAAAAACAACAGGATTTTTTGAAATAATAACCTCGTTTAATTCTTGTGCTTGCGGATTCATCGTTACAATTACGTTTTGTGTGAATATTTTTTTGCGTACAATAATTGGTGCGTATTGCAAATTTGCTAAAAAAAGAGCAGTTTATTAACAAATTATTATGGGAAAGGTTGAAAAAAGATAAATTATTGTGGGAGCGAAGCTGGCATTACATATTCCAATGTGCTTTGGCAATCTTTTTAATGGATTCGGCCCCAACGGCATCCCAGTCGATATTTTCTCTGCTAACAAATCTTATATCCGAGATATCATCCTTGATATGCATTTGATCCCACCCTTGCACCTTACACCTGAAAGCCAGGTCGCAAGTGTAAACGGAATAACCCGAAAAAACATATTCGTTGGGAAAAGATGTTAAGTATTCCAACTCAGTTACGGTTAGGTTTAATTCTTCTTTTATTTCCCTTGTCAAAGCATGTTCAACGGATTCATTAGGGTCGACAAAACCGCCCGGCAAGTCCAGCATACCTTTGTTGGGGTCGAATGCCCTTACTGTTAAAAGTAGTTCGCCCTTCTCATTTTCGATCAGAGCAGCGACAGCGGCCGCTCCATTAATAAAAAAATGAAAACTACAGTTGCCACATAAGAAAGAGCGTTCGCCTTCAAAGTGAAACTTTTCAGAACCGCACTTGGGGCAGAATTTTAGTACCTTTTCGGGTTTTGTCATCGATTGGGTTTAATGGTCAATAGTGCATCAGTCAGTGGTAGTATTACAACCCTGACCGAGGACCATTGACGAATCACTAATATATTACCCCCACAAATTAGAGGGATACACGCCTTTATCAATTAAAGCTTGTAAGCTTTGCTGTACAATTGGTTTGTCTTCTTGATAAGTAACACCAAACCATTTGGCATCGCTGGACAATACCTTGGTTGTAGCCCTTCCGGCTTTAATCATTTTATCCACCAATGCATTAAAATAGAATTCTGATTTCATTTCAGTTCCTTTTTCCTCAAGGAAAGCCAAAAAGCCTTCTTCTAATGCGGAGAAGAAGGAGTTTTTAAATGCCCAGAAATTCATGGACACAGGTTCTTTACCGGTTAGCTCGGTTGTTTCTTCGCCTTCGTAAAAGACCACTTTACCGTCAAGATATCCAATTTTAGTACGCTCCACTATGTTCGCTAAGTTATTGTTCGTATCTGTTTCGCAAACACCACGCGATACCGTACCGTATTCGGATAAAGTATTATCCAGATAATAGCCTACCATTGCGTATTCGGTGTCGCTCGTGCTCGTTTCCACAAAGTCCACCACCGTTTGGTAAGCCTCACGTCCATAAAAATCGTCGGCATTAATAATGGCAAAAGGTCCCTGAATAGCTTCTTTGGCCATCAGCATGGCATGTCCTGTACCCCATGGTTTCTCTCTTCCTTCGGGTACAGAAAAACCTTCAGGTAATATATCTAGCTCCTGATACACATAATCAACCTCTATTTTCCCCGCCAACATAGGGTCGAACCTTTCTTTAAACTGATCGGCAAAAGAATGACGAATCACAAATACAACTTTTTTAAATCCAGCCTGAATAGCATCGTAAACAGAATAGTCTATAATTGATTCTCCGTTGGGGCCTAAGGTGTCCAATTGTTTTAATCCTCCATAGCGACTGCCCATTCCGGCTGCCAGTACTAAAAGTGTAGGTTTCATATTATTTAGCGTTTTGTATAAAATTCATTCAAAGGTAAAAACCTTGCTGTAAAGTAGGGGGAGATTATCTATAAATTAATTGTTTTCTTTGAAATCATTTATTAAGCCCTCGTACATCCAGTTAGCCAGCGCTTGTCTGTTGTTTTGTATGATGAATCGTTGCTGGTCGCGGTAGTTTCGAATGTTGCCCAATTCAACAAATACTGCTGTTGGGTATGTTTTTCGCAAAAGGTATAAATTACGGCTGTTTACCACACCGGAATACCCTCTCGACGGCTGATGTTTGTTATACTTTTCGTCAAATACCTTTAATATGGATTGAGCGGTGGCTTTACCTGATTTGCTTTTAGGTGCATGGTAAAAAAACACATCAATTTCTTTTCCCTTGCTTCTTGAATCTACATGGATAACCACACACCTTTGGTATGAGGGCTTGTTTTGGATATACAATTTGTTTACGGCATCGGTACGTTGTTGTAAGCGGTTGATCTGTTTTAAGGGGATAGCTTCCCCCAAACATGTTTCATCTTTGTCGGATTCAAGATAAGAGTCGTCTCGGATGCCATCGTTTTTATCTTCTATTATCATATGCACCGTTGCCCCGTTTTCCTGCAACTTTTTTGCTAGTCGTAATGTGATATCGTAAGCATACTCATCTTCTGACAAGGTTTTACTGCCATATTTTCCTAGTGCGCCGGGGTCTGGGCCTCCATGTCCGCTAACCAAATGAAAAACCGCACCCTTTAGCGCATCAGATTCCAGTTCGAAATTTTCTCTTTCCTTACCATATAAAGGTTCGTAAATCGTAGTGCTTGTTTCTGGAAGTATATACTTTACACCGATTAACAAGGTGTTGTTTTTGCCTAGTTTGGATTTGTTCAGCTCGAGAAATTCCGTCTTTAAATCGTCAGAATTAAGGCTGTTGCGTTTTAAAAAGGCATACAGTCCTTCTCCGTTTTTTGGGGTAGAATATTTTGTTTTAACAGTTTCTTGTGCTTCTGCAGGCAGAAGCACAAACCCTATCAATAAGATCAATAATCTTTTTATCATCTTTAATCTGTTCTGGTAAAAGAAATTTCCTCTTATGTGCAAAAATAATTCTTTTCTTCATTAATAAAAGCTTGTTCTCAGTGACTTTTGAGTTGTAACGTTATTTTATTTAGAATTATTCTAAAAATGTTTGCAAAATAAGTTAAGTGTGCTTAAGTTTGCAACAAAGCAAACTGAAAAAATGAATTCAACGTCTGTCGAGAATTTTTTGAAAAATATCTTCACCTTAAAAAATGATGAAGGGGAAAAGGCCTCCATGACTAATTTGTCGATGCGTTTAGGGATTTCGGGGCCTGCCATAACAGATATGGCCAAAAAATTATCGGCAAAAGGACTGGTTAACTATGAGCCTTACAAAGAGCTTGAGTTAACTCCTCAGGGATTAAACTTTGCGATAAAGGTGATTCGCCGCCATCGGATTTGGGAAATGTTTTTGCACCAGGTTTTAAAAATGGATTTGGATGAAGTGCATATGGAGGCTGATATGTTGGAACATCAAACTTCGGATAGGTTGCTGGCAAAAATGGATGACTATCTGGGAAAACCGAAGTTTGATCCGCACGGGGACCCTATTCCCGGCACGGATGGATCCATACAAAGGCATAAAAACGCTATTAAAATGAATGAATGCGAAGAAGGTGAACAATATAAGATTGTTCGTTTAATTTATGCCGACGAAGAAGTACAGCAGATGTTCAAGCATTATAAGGTTGAAACAGGAAAAAGCTTTAAGGTAGTGAAAATGTTTGCTTTGGATAACTCGATGGAAATAGAATTTGATGGAAGAAAGGTGCATTTGTCACCGGTTCTTCAAAAAAAAATTTATTGTAAGTACTTGGATGCGTAATAAATAAATGATTGAAAATATAAAAACATTGTAAATAATTATTTTTGAAACAAATAAGATGGAAAATATAGCATTCCCACAAATTTTAATGGCGTTTGGCCTAACCCTGTTTGCGGGGCTGGCCACTGGAATTGGCAGTGCCATGGCATTTTTCGCCAAAAGAACCAATACTAAGTTTTTATCGCTGGCCTTGGGATTTTCGGCAGGGGTAATGATCTATGTTTCATTTGTCGAGATATTTTTTAAGGCCAAGGACAGTTTGACTGAATCCTACGGCGTGGTTTCAGGAACATGGGCAACCGTGATATCGTTTTTTGGGGGGATTGCATTGATAGCAATCATTGACAAAATGATCCCTTCGGCAGAAAACCCGCACGAAATGGAAAAGATTGAGGATATGACCGAAGAAAAACGGAGAAAAAGCACCCACCTGATGCGTATGGGAGTTTTTACGGCACTGGCCATTGCAATTCATAACTTTCCGGAGGGCTTGGCTACTTTTACGGCGGCATTAACCGATCCGAATCTGGGTATCGCCATTGCCGTGGCCATAGCCATCCATAATATACCGGAAGGGATTGCGGTTTCAGTACCTATTTACTATGCTACAGGAAGCAAGCGTAGAGCTTTCCGGTTAAGTTTCCTTTCGGGTTTAGCTGAGCCGGTTGGCGCCTTGGTGGGTTACCTTATCTTAATGCCATTTCTATCACCAACCTTGTTTGGGATTATATTTGCCGGAGTAGCAGGAATTATGGTTTTTATTAGCTTGGACGAACTATTGCCGGCAGCCCAAAAATACGGGGAACACCATTTGTCAATTTACGGGCTGGTTACCGGTATGGCCATTATGGCCTTAAGTTTATTGATGTTTTTGTAAAGCAAAGACTGATTTGCGGAAAACGAATGTAGGATAGATGAAGAAACGCGGCAAATTAATGTGTTTGTCAGTTTATTTATCAACATTAAAAAAGTCAAATGAAATGAGAATAATAATATTGATTTTAACTGGGTTGATATTGGTGGCGAATAACTACGCCCAACATACCGATGCCAATATATTTGGGGATGTTCAAAGTAAAGGAGAGCATCTTCCTTTTGTAAGTATATATGTTAAAGGGACCAACAAGGGGACAGCCACCGATATGTCGGGACATTATATGCTGATAGATTTGAAACCGGGAAAGCATATCATTGTAGCCAACAGTGTGGGGTATAAGCCTGTTGAAAAAGAAGTGGTTGTGAAAGCAGGTCAAAGTATCGAGATCAATTTTGTGTTGGAAGAACAAATAATGGCCATAGATGATGTGGTGATCACAGGAACAAAAACGTTCAAGCGCAGGACTGAATCGCCTGTAATAGTAAACGTGATGGAAGGGAAAACACTGGAGTTGGTACAGGCCAATACTTTATCGGAAGGCTTGGTGTTTCAACCGGGAATACGATTGGAGACGGATTGTCAGACTTGTAATTACACCCAATTGCGTATGAATGGCTTAGGAGGAGGGTATTCTCAGATATTAATTAACAGTCGCCCGGTGTTCAGTCCGTTGACCGGATTATACGGTTTGGAGCAGATTCCCGCCAACATGATTGAGCGTATCGAGGTAGTAAGGGGAGGCGCGTCTGCTTTGTATGGCGCAGGTGCAATTGGCGGAACCGTAAATGTGATTACGCGTCCTCCGGATAGAAACGCATACGCTGTAAATACAAATACGGCAATAATCAATGGCGAATCAAATGATTTTATGGCAAATGTTAATGTGAGCGCGGTTTCAGATAGAAGAAATTCAGGATTGAGTTTGTTTGCCTCGCACCGAAAACGGGATTCTTACGATCATAATGGGGACGGTTATAGTGAGATGGCACAGCTTAAAAATAATTCGTTTGGGGTAAATGCTTTTCTTTTACCGGCTCCCAATCATAAAATTGAATTTAACCTGTCGTCAATGTACGAATATAGATACGGTGGTAATAAAGAAGATGGGCCGGCATATCTGGCCGACCAAAGTGAGGAACGAGTACATAATGTGTTGATGGGAGGGGTTGATTATAGTGTAAATTTTAATGAAAATTTATCGTCATTTGCCGCTTACCTGGCCTTGCAGCGAACAGATCGAGACCATTATACGGGTATTGTGCCTGATGTGGGCGAATTAAGTGGCAGTGGTGAGGATCTTTACGAAAAGCACATTAAAGAACCGCCTTATGGCGTTACCGATAATCAAACGTATATTGGTGGCATTCAGCTTAACCACATGTTATCTGATTTTATCTCAGGAAAAAATAATTTGACTTTTGGTTTAGAGTACAATTACGATATGGTGGATGATGAAATTTTAGCATATCAATATATTATCGATCAAACCACTAAAAATTTCGGTACCTTTTTACAAAGTGACTGGGCAATAAACCGAAAATTGACCCTGTTGACGGGCGTGAGGGCCGACAAACATAATATGGTGGATGAATTGATTCTCAGCCCTAGGGTATCTTTATTGTATAAGTTGTCGAATTGGCAATTCAGAACGGGTTGGTCTACCGGATTTAGGCCGCCACAAGCGTTTGATGCCGATATGCATATAGCATTTGCCGGCGGTGGAATTCAGAAAGTGCAATTGGCCGCGGATTTAAAAGAGGAACGTTCAAAAAGTTGGAGTGCATCCATTAATTACGATTATCCTCATAAGCATTTTATTTTTGGTTTTACCTTGGAAGGCTTCTATACAAATTTAAATAATGCTTTTATACTTGAAGAAATGGGCGTTGATGAAGATGGTAATTCTATTCTCGAAAAAAGGAACGGTGACGGATCAACGGTTAAGGGCGGTACTGTTGAGGTAAGAGGAAATTATAACAGAAAAGTGCAGTTGGAAGCCGGAGCAACCATTCAAACCAGTCGCTTTGATGAGGCAGTTGAATGGTCGGAGGAATTGTCGGGAGAAAAAGATTATTTGCGAACGCCTCAAGAATACGGATATTATACCCTTACATACACTCCCCGGTCTGGGTTTAAGGCTGCTCTATCAGGAGTATATACTGGCTCCATGTTGATTCCGCATTTTGGAGTGCCTGATGATCCGGGAACGCCTGAGCAGGATGCGCTTATCACATCGTCATCCTTTTTGGAGAATAACCTAAAGCTGTCGTACCAGTATGATTGGTTTGAAAAAGGTATGAGTATAGAGCTATTCACAGGGGTACAGAATATTTTTAATGAATACCAGGATGATTTTGATACCGGTAAAAACAGGGATAGTGGTTATATATATGGGCCATCCCGTCCGCGAACGGTTTTTATAGGCTTAAAACTATCCAGTTTGTAGTAATGATATAATTCATAATATATACCACGATACTTTTGTACCTTGTATCGTTTTTTTAATTAATTTATAATATGGAAGGATTAAAAACTTATATAAGCGAAAACAAAAATCGTTTTCTTGCAGAATTGTTCGAATTGCTTCGAATCCCATCAATTAGTAGTATAGAGTCGCACAAACCGGATATGTACAGGGCGGCAGAATTGTGGAAGAAAATACTACTGGATGCCGGTGCCGATAAGGCTGAAATTTTCGAGACGGAAGGCAATCCAATTACCTACGGAGAGAAGCTCATTGATCCGAAATTGCCAACGATAATGGTGTATGCACATATGGATGTGATGCCAGTAGATCCCATAGAACTATGGGATACCGATCCGTTTGAGCCTACCGTAAAAGACGGAAATATATACGCTCGAGGTGCCGACGATGATAAGGGACAGAGCTTTATGCATGCCAAAGCATTCGAGTATATGGTAAAGACCAACCAATTACCTTGTAATGTTAAATTCCTGATTGAAGGGGAAGAGGAAGTCGGGTCTGTTAACCTGCCTAAATTTTGCATGGAGCACAAAGAGATGCTCAAGGCCGATGTGATTCTGGTTTCCGATACTTCTATGATTTCACCAGGTATTCCTTCCATTACTACCGGACTTAGGGGTTTGGCCTATTGGGAGGTAGAGGTGACCGGACCGAATCGCGACTTACATTCGGGATTATTTGGCGGTGCCGTCGCCAACCCAATTAACGTGCTCGCTAAATTGATCGCGCAAATGACGGATGAGGAAGGTAAAATTACCATACCAGGATTTTATGATGATGTGATTGAGGTTACGCCCGAAGAACGCAAAAAGATGGCGCAAGCACCCTTTGATGAAGAAAATTATAAGGGAGCTGTGGGCGTAAAAGAGTTAAGTGGGGAAAAAGGTTACTCAACCAATGAGCGAACCGGTATTCGTCCTTCTTTTGATGTATGTGGCATTTGGGGTGGATATACGGGCGAAGGAGCTAAAACCGTATTGCCATCCAAGGCATATGCAAAGATTTCTACCAGGCTGGTTCCTAACCAGGATCATCATAAAATAGCGGAGCTATTTAAAAACCACTTTGAATCCATTGCCCCGGAAAGTGTTAAAGTGGAGGTGAAAAGCTTACATGGTGGTCAGGGTTATGTTTGTCCGATCGATATGCCGGAATACCAGGCTGCCGAGCAAGCATATGAAAAAGTATTTAGTCGCAAGCCGGTGCCTGTGCGAAGTGGCGGCTCAATTCCTATAATATCTACGTTTGAAGACATCCTGGGTGTTAAATCCATCTTAATGGGCTTTGGCTTGGAATCGGATGCCATTCATTCGCCTAACGAAAATTATCCGTTGGAGCAGTTCTTTACAGGGATTGAGGCCATTCCATATTTCTACGAATATTATGCAGCATTAAGGAAGTAAAGTATATTGTATGTATTATTTGAGGTGCCGACAAGTTTTGTCGGCATTTTTTTTCTCTCCATATTGAAAACAAGGAAGAAGTGCCTTGTTGATGGGGAATGGGTGAATTAGAAAATTTAATCCCTTAGTACGTATAATACATGATGTTTCATGAAATGAATGTTCAGGAGGATTAACCGGTAAATAGAGAAGTCCCAATTTAGAAGACTAATATTGGATTAGGCTCTTAATCGCTATCGAAAGGGGTATTTGTTCGTGAATAATTAGGATTAGTTCCAATCGAGAGAGTGTTTAAATCTTGAAGAAATCTCATTTATGCTTTTAATTTTTTAGAAGGATTCTTTTTATTTGCTTGTAAGATAAAATAATTAGATTGGCTTTTTTGTAGATAAAAAGAAGATTATTCTACCCTTTGAATCGGACTTTTGCCTGTGTATGCAAAAGTTTTTTTATTTTTTTAGGATATTGATTTTACAATCACTTTTCTTCACTTTTAAATTGATAGCAATCTGGGGTATTTACTTTCGATTTGTTTTTGGACTGTTCGGGATTAAGTTTAAGATTGAGGATAAAATAAAAAATGGCACCTGTATTTAGAAAAATATTGCTGTGGATGGATAGAAAATAGGGTATTTGTTTCGTAAAAGTAAATATTAGTGAAAAAAATCATGTTTATTAGAGGTTTTAATTTAGAATTATATATTTTTGCTACGCTAACTCGAAGAAAAATTTAATTTTTAATACAATTATGGCAACATTAAGATTTCAAGCATTAAACGAGTTGCTTTCCAGAGCACCGAAAGAAGTAACGTTACCATCAAATAAGGTAACTGATTATTACGGCGAACAAGTTTTTAATAACGAGTCAATGAGAAAGTATCTTTCAAAGGATTCTTTCGCTGCCGTGCAAGCTGCAAACGTAAAAGGTGGTACAATCGACCGAAAAATGGCTGACGGTATTGCATCAGGAATGAAAGCCTGGGCCATCGAAAAAGGTGCAACTCACTACACGCACTGGTTTCAACCATTGACGGATGGAACTGCTGAAAAGCATGATGGTTTTATCGACTATGGAGACGATGGTAGCATTATCGAAAACTTTTCGGGTAAATTATTAGCGCAACAGGAACCTGACGCTTCTTCTTTCCCATCGGGAGGTATTCGCCAAACTTTTGAAGCACGTGGTTATACCGCCTGGGATACTTCTTCTCCGGCTTTTATTGTAGGAACTACACTTTGTATTCCAACCGTATTTATTTCATATACAGGAGAGGCTTTAGATTATAAAACGCCTTTGTTGAAATCGTTAGCTGCAGTTGACGAGGCGGCTACAGCTGTATGTCAGTATTTCGATAAAAATGTTACCAAAGTACATACCAACATGGGTTGGGAGCAAGAGTATTTCTTAATTGATGAGGCGCTTTATCAAGCACGTCCTGACCTGGCATTGACTGGTCGTACATTAATGGGGCACTCTTCTTCAAAAGATCAGCAGTTAGATGACCACTACTTTGGTTCTATTCCTGAGCGTGTTGGTAGCTTTATGGTTGATCTTGAGTGTGAGGCACATAAATTAGGTATGCCTATTAAAACCCGTCATAACGAGGTGGCTCCTTCTCAGTTTGAGGTTGCTCCTATTTATGAAGAGGCTAACTTAGGAAATGACCACAACCAGATAATGATGGATTTGATGAAGCGTATTTCACGTCGTCATAAATTCCGCGTGTTGTTCCACGAAAAACCATTTGCCGGAATCAACGGTTCAGGTAAGCACAATAACTGGTCGTTAGGTACAGATACAGGTGTTGTATTGTATGCTCCGGGTAAAAATCCTAAAGGTAACCTACAGTTCTTAACTTTTGTGGTGAACACTTTAATGGCTGTATACAAAAACCAGGATTTATTACGTGCATCTATCCTAACTGCTTCTAACAGCCACCGTTTAGGTGCTAACGAAGCTCCGCCGGCAATTATCTCTGCGTTCTTGGGAACTGAGGTTTCCGCTATGTTAGATAAAATTGTTGCTGAGGTACCGGATCATAAAATGACACCGGATGAAAAGACGGCTCTTAAGTTGGGTATTGGTCGTATTCCTGAGATTATTTTGGATAACACTGACCGTAACCGTACTTCTCCGTTCGCATTTACCGGAAACCGTTTCGAGTTCCGTGCTGTAGGTTCTTCTGCCAATGCAGCTGTGTCTACTACGGTATTAAGTGCAGCAGTAGCTACTCAGTTAAGGGAGTTTAAAGTGGAAGTGGACGGTTTAATTGATACCGGTGTTAAGAAAGACGAAGCGATCTTCCAGGTGCTAAAGAAAATCATTATTGAGTGTGAACCTATCCGTTTTAACGGTGATGGTTATTCTGATGAATGGAAAACAGAAGCGGCAAAACGCGGTTTAACCAACATCACCAGTGTACCTGAGTCATTAAGCAAATACTTAGAAGCTCCTGCTAAAAAAGTATTGGTTGACGGTGGTATCATGAGTGAAAAAGAGTTGGAAGCTCGTGTAGAGGTAGAATTGGAAAAGTTTGTGTACAAGATTCAGATCGAATCTCGCGTACTTGCTGATATAGCCATCAACCACATTGTGCCAACAGCTGTTAATTACCAGACTAAGTTGATTCAAAATGTTCAAGGGTTGAAAGACTTATTCACAGAAGAAGAATTTACGACATTAGCAGGAACACGTTTGGATTTAATTAAAGAAATTTCTCAACATACTTCTGCTATTAAAGCTAAGAGAAAAGAAATGATTGAGGCTCGTAAGGAGTGTAATGTTATGGAGGATGGAATTGATAAAGCACATGCTTACGATCAAAAAGTTCGTCCTTACCTTGATGACATCCGTTACCATATCGACAAATTAGAGTTGATCGTTGACGATGAAATCTGGCCATTGCCTAAATACCGCGAGTTATTATTCAACGTGTAAGTTGTATAAGCGATATATATGAAAGGGTCGGCAGGTTGCCGGCCCTTTTTTATTTGCCAAGTGCCCAGTAAATACCGCCAAAAATATGATTTAAAAACAAATCGTTTTTAAATGCCTCAGGCTTATGTCCTAATGATGTGTAAAACACCCTTCCTCCATCGTAATGGTGATACCAGGAAATAGGATGGTTTGCTCCCATTCCTTTTAATGAAATATTGTCGTATCCGGCTGTAAAATTGTAGCTGTTCTCGTCCACAGATAATACAACACGAATATCATCTTTTAGATTTCGAAAATTATACCATTCATCGCTCCAGAGCCATTTGTTGGATAGATGCATCACTGCAGGAAAGTCCTTTTCCTCGACTTTAACAATTGCTGTTTGAAGTTTTGGGTGGTTGGAGAACACTCCTCCTATCAATCCATCAAACCAAGGCTTATTTTTCTTACGGTAAGAACAGGCATGAATGCCAACGAATCCACCATCATTGTTGATAAAGCTTTTTAACGCTTGAATTTGTATGCTATCAAAACTATCTACATTGGCATTTAAAAATACCAACACATCATAAGCATATAACTTTTCAGCTAATTCTTCTGGCTGAAGTGTCCAATCGAAGTGAAACTGGTGTTTAATTGACATTTTTTGAAAGGTTTCTATAGCAACAGGTATACAATCCGAATGCCACTCATCCTCTTGTGTAAATAGTAATAATTTGAACTGATTTTGTGACATAATAAAAGTTGAAGAATGTACAAATATTAGAACAGTTATCCATTTTAAAGTATTTTTCATGGTTGTAACATTTCAAAGTGAATATATTCCCATGCTAATGCAGCACTGTACAATGGTGGAAAACTATAATCCTCAACTTCGGCAACTAAATATTTGAGGTTGGAAGTATCAGCATTTTTAAGTATCGTTTTAAAGCCAATTTTACCACTTTCTCCGAGCTCCTTATAATCTTTCATATGCCAACTAATAAAACGATCTGGGTACTTAGTGAAATAACCTTCTATATCAGCTCCCCCTGCGTGCATCCAATATAAATCTGCTTGAAAATGTACAAATTCAGGGTTCGTATTTTCTAGAAAATAATCATACACTTTTATCCCATCAATTTCTTTGAATTCATCTGCATGGTTGTGATAAACAAATAGCAACCCACTTTCCTTGCATAATTTTCCTACCGCATTATAATAATCGCAATATCTTTGTAAAACTACTTTTGTTTTTATACTTTTTATTTGATTGTTTGATGTTGAAAGGTAAGAAACGCCCGCCTTTTTATGATCACTAATACATGTGCTCCACCACTCCATTGCTTCGCTCCAATTCTTCTCGTCCGGAAGATTATAGAAAGTCATGGAACCTTTAAATTGCATACCTGCTTGTTCGACTATAGATTTAAAATACTGTGCTTGCATACCATAAAAAGCTCCATTATTATAGACAAAGGTTTCCACAAAATCATATCCCATCCTACCCAACTGTTTCAATGTTCCTATAGCATCTTTCTGCATTTCGTCATGAACCGATACCAACTGAATGCCAATGTGATTGTTTTTCGGATTCTGCTTGATGTATCTTGTTTTCCAAAGGCTGTTATTTTCTGTATCAAGACCCTCAACGATAACATCAGTAAAACTCTGGAAATTGAATATAACCTTCATGGTAGGTTTACCGTTTAAATCAGCATCTTGCATCATCCATCTATTCTCAGATGTAAACTGACCTTTACCAGTAAAAAAATCTCCTATATCATTATGTCCTGCTGCAAATATATCTTGGCTAATACGATCAAAACCGATTAGTTCATGTAGAATGGGATGGTAATCTTCTCCAATTAATCGTAACACCTCTACATTTAAAGAATGATGATTTGTATTAGATGTGTTGATCATCTTAAGTTGCGGATTGGATGCGATAGAATCGGTATTAGGATGTATGGTACTCACCCACTGACCAGCATATTGATGCAAACGATCTTTTTGTGTAGAGATCGTATATTTTTGAGCGAATAATTTGTAGGGTGGAAGAAAGGTAACAGCCCAAATAAAGCTAATCAGTATAAAATAACGCATGGTTTATAATTTATTTTTTCAAACTCTAATACAACAAGCGAAAGCCTAATGGCAAACAAAATTTCCCAAGTAAGAATTACCTTTTTGTTATTCCATTAAAACTTCCACTTATGCTATTTAATTTTCATTACAGACTAGCTGTGCCTACGCAATATATAAATCAACCTTCCCTTGCACACAGCAGACGATGATTGTATTTATTCTCCTGAATATTCAAACCACTCAAAAGCAGCCTGATTACCAGAGTCTCCAAATGCAAACATCCCAAAATAAGCACCAACAAAACCTCCAGCGGTACGTGTGCTCAGAAAAGTTCCGTCCACATTGGCAGCAACAGAAACCCATTCTGCTGTAATCGCGCGATAGTCAAAATCATATGAATTACCACGCGCTGTTATACGCAATTGAATGGAGCCGTCAACATCTTCGTCTGAAATTGCTTTTTCAGCCAGTACTTCTTCTCTTTTAACGAGTCGAACAACATGTTGTCCGTCCGATTTAGAAATAAGTAAGCCATAAAAATGATTTTCATTCTGAAAAATTGTCAGTCCTGCTGCTTCTTCTTGGTTAACCGCTTGAAAATTCAAACTAACCGTTGATGAGCACAAAGAATGTTGCTGTCGGCGTCCGATGAAAGAAGGGTTCCCAGACCCGGTTAATGGCACCGGACGACATTTAATAACTAACTTTCCGTTTTTTAACTCATACCAATTATCCGTAGGAACGCGCAAAAAACTCCAAGTTAACGAAAGGAAATCCTTTTCAAAGTTATCCCGAACCGTAAATGAACCGTTCAAAGGTTTATAACCTTCAGGTGCGTATTCATTCAACATAGGCCTAGGATAAACACGTTTCAATGCTTCATCTTTTTCGCCAATTATTGGCCAGCCTTGTGACCAGTCAACCGGTGCCATGAATGTTTCGCGGCCGGTATTAAAATGATTTTCAACCGTTGGAGCATAAGGCTGACAACCAAGAAAAACAGCCCACCAATTACCATTCGGCAGTTTTACCAGGTCTGCATGTCCTGTACAAGTTATTGGATGGGGACGATCAACCGGAAGTTTGCTTTGTGTTAAAATGGGATTACCTGAAAATGCCTGCCAAGGACCCCAAACGGATTTACTTTTAAATACAACCTGCGAATGATTTTCAGCTGTACCCCCCTCTGCGGCACACAGAAAATAGCTACCCTCTTTTTTATAAATATGAGGACCTTCAATCCATATTGGTTGTTGACTAATATCAGATCCTCCATCAACGATAATTTTTCGTTCTCCAACAAGTTTATTCGCATTCAAATCAAACTGTTGAATCCATATAGCTCGATGACCTTCATATAAAGGTTCATTATTAGGAGCCGGACCATTATTAACAATGTAACAGCTATCGTTATCATCAAAGAAAATAGAAGGATCTATTCCATCAACTTCAGGAAGCCATACGGGATCAGACCAGGGGCCTGAGGGATCCTGTGCCGTCACAAAAAAAATCCCATTTTTCCCAACTAAGGTAGTAATCAGAAAGAACGTTCCTTTATTATACCTAATTGTTGGAGCAAATATTCCTCTTGAGACACCTAATCCATCCAAATCAATTTGGGAGGGACGGTTAAGAACATGTCCGATTTGTTTCCAATTGGTCAGATCACGACTGTGAAAAATCGGAACACCCGGAAAATAACTAAAAGTAGAATTTACCATATAATAATCATCACCGACCCTACAAATGCTAGGGTCGGGATAAAATCCGGGCAATACCGGGTTGTAAATTACTGCTTCAGGATTCTTTTCTGAATTTCCACAGGCCACAATACTGAATACAATCCAGGTAAGGAATATGCATTGAATTAAAGTTCTTTTGCTATTCTCCACCTTCTATCGTTTTAATAGTTCCGTCCGCGTTATATTCCAATTCAACCACTTTCATACTTCGAAGCCAAGTTTTACCTCCGGAAGGGACACAATCGTGATGAAATAAATACCACTTACCCTGAAATTCGGCAATAGAATGGTGAGTAGTCCAACCGACAACCGGAGTTAAGATAACACCTTGGTAGGTAAATGGTCCGTAAGGGTTATCACTCGTTGCATAACACAATAAATGGGTGTTACCAGTAGAATAAGAGAAGTAATACTTGCCATTGTATTTATGCATCCAGGAAGCCTCAAAAAACCTACGATCATGATCTCCTGCTAAAAGAGGGTTACCATCTTTATCTAAAATTTGCAATTGCTTAGGTTCTTCGGCAAATTCCAACATATCATCGCTTAATTTTGCCACTATTGGTTTTAAAGCAGGCTCATCATCAGCAGGTTCAGTACCACATTCAATGGTTTTGTTATTACGGTAACGTTGTAACTGTCCACCCCAAATACCACCAAAATAAATGAAGTATTCTCCATTATCATCTTTAAATACACATGGGTCGATACTGTAGCTGCCACGCATCGGATGGGTAAGTGGAACAAATGGACCTTCAGGCGTATCACTTTCTGCAACTCCAATTTTAAATATGTCATTATGATTTTTGGCAGAGAAGTATAGGTAATATTTTCCATCTTTTTCAGCTACATCTGAATCCCACATTTGACGACTTGCCCATGGTACATCATCCACATCCAATATCACACCATGGTCGGTGATTTCTCCATCAATCGAATCCATAGAGTAAGCATGATAGTCGCGCATATTAAAATGATCCCCGTTGTCATTTTCTGGCACTCCCGACTCAAAATCATGTGATGGATATATGAATAATTTATCATTAAAAACGTGAGCTGAAGGGTCAGCTGTAAATAAATCCTTAACTAAGTACTTTGCTTTTTTCATTTTACTATATTTTAATCAAGGGTTCTCACCCTAATTGGATGTTATGTCCTTGATTTTATTAAAAAATGATTTCTTTCGCTTTGAGCTTATTGTCCAATCCACAGGTACACTTTGAAATCCATGCTCATAGGACTCTCCTTCCATTCTAAAATCGAAATATCCCCAGGATGCATATGCTACAATAGCACTCTTAAAATTATTACTATCCTCTTCGAACATAAAATGATCATCTTCATTAAAAAGGATAGGTTTATTAGTATAAGCCAAACTGTTTTTAACGGCATCAACCATTTCTGTAATTTCCTTTGCGTTATCAACCCCGTTTCCATGGAGCAACACAAAATCTGCTTGGTCAATAATTTCAGACGTTGGTATTTTTCCTCCACTAAAACTTGTGCTTACCAATAAGCCTTTCTCTTGAACGAGCTTAATCAACTCTACTATTCTTTCTGGCTTTAAAATATTATGGTCGTAATAAATATCACACTCATTTGCTATTTCAACAAGAATATTTCTATATCCTTTTTTTATAAGCCAATCTGAAATGTTATTAACTGCATTAACTACAGCTTGTTCATTTTCGAGATGTTCATCCTGACCAAAATAGAAGTATCCTAAAATAACGACCATTCCTAACTGATCGGCCTTATCTAAAATTTTCTGCAAGCGCAGCATATAATCTGGTCGTAACTCTCCTTTGGGATCAAAAGCCGAATTTATCCAACCCTCATTACCATATCCCAATGGGCTACCCCCTTGCATATTTAAGGTAAAAGCCAATAAGCCATGGTCATACCAATCACCCATTGCCATAACAAATTCGTTGGTATTTCTATCCGCATCCCATGTTTTTGTGTCTGGATAAATAAAACCTGATTTTGTGTTGGGGTTAAGGTCATCAAAAATACCTTGTACCATCCTTGCATTCATCAACAATCCTTCAATGGGATAATTGTTCCATTTTACACCTTTGTAAGTTAATTCCCCATTGATATAAAACTGATTATCTTTAATGGAAACCGTAGTACTTTTATTTTTACTGCAGGATATGACCCCAAGAAACACAATCGTGATTAATAAAAAATACTTCCCACTTTTCATTGTTCTACAAGTTTTATCAATTTATTTAATACTGGCTTTGCCTTGTTATTTCTATCGAACAATAAAGGATAATCCGTACGTCCTGATATAGGCCAATAATTACGCCAGGTTTGACTATCGTTTACTCCCCAAAAAGTAATTCTACTAATTTTATCATGATTTCTCAGGTACACCTTAAATAAGTCTACATAATGGTCAGCTAAAGCTTGCTGCATGGAATCTGGCAAAGCAGTGACATATGGATTAAACTCAGGCTTATTTTCGTACGACTGACTAACCTCAGCTGTAAGCTCTTCTGTTGGAAAAGGAAGTACCGATATATCTAATTCTGTAATCATTACTTGAACACCAGTTGAAGAGAAGGCATTTATACTAGCTTCAATGTCAGAAATCAGATCCATATCTAAACCATAATGTGCCTGCATTCCTACACCATCAATCCTAACACCTTTTTCCTGAAGCGATTTAACTAATCGAACAGCTCCTTCTCTTTTTTCAGGTTTATACATGTTATAATCATTATAATATAACTCTGCAGTTGAGTCGGCTTCATGTGCAAATTTAAAGGCTAATTCAATAAAATCAGGTCCTATTATATTGTACCACTTACTTTGACGTAATGTACCATCTTCGTTTAATGCTTCATTCACTACATCCCAACCGTGTACCTTACCTTTGTAACGTCCCACAACCGTTGAAATATGCGTTCTCATTCTTTCAATTAACGTATCTCTTGATACTTCAATTCCTGCATTATCCACAAAAATCCACGCAGGAGCTTGCGAATGCCAAACCAAAGTATGTCCCACAATAAAAGAGTTTGTTTGCTCTCCTTGCTTTATAAGACCATCTGCTTGTTTAAAGTCGAATACGCCCTGCTGTGGTTGAAGCACCTCGCTTTTCATACAGTTTTCGGCCACTATTGAATTAAAATGCGTTCTAACAACTTTTAAGGATGATGTATCTTCACCTAAAACTTGAGCTGTATTTAAGGCTGTTCCTATTAAAAATTTGCCTTCGTAAGCTTTCGAAAGCGTCATTACTTTGTCTTTCGATGTTTTTGCTGGAGAAGAGCATGAGCTTAATCCCAATACTAAGAACCCTGCAAGTATATATGATAATTTTGTCTTTAAATTCATGTGTCTTTATTGGTAAAATTAATTTCTGCGAGATCTTAAATCTTCTTCAATTTTTACTTCCATCTTTTTATTGATCTCATAAAAGAAGAGACAGCCACCTCCCAGCAAAAAAGTGATTGTTGGAAATACACTAACCGAAAGCAGAATGCCTTTTATAGTTTCAGGAGCTTGAATAGTCAATTGCTCGTTATATCCATAGGCCGCAAGAATACCGGCTACTAATGCACCTCCAATACTCAATCCTGCTTTTAAACCGAATATCATAGCTGAAAAGATTATAGCTGTAGCCCTTCTATTGTTTTTCCATTCCGAATAGTCCGCTACATCGGCAATCATAGCCCAAAGCAAAGGAATCGTAATACCGTAGAAAAATCCATGAAGTATTTGCGTTATAAAAACAATGGTAATTTTATTAGCTGGGAAAAATAAAAATGCCAAAACACAAAGCGTAGATATAATTAAGGCTACAATAAACACATCTCGTTTTCCATATTTATCGGCCAATGGTTTTGAGAAACCAATTCCTACAATCATAAAGATAATTCCTCCTGCGTTGAATAAACTAAAAGCAGATGTTACCGGATCATCGGGCCAATCAAAACCCGAAAATGTATATTTTAACGATGCTATTAAATCAACAAAACCAATGTTATTTAAAAATGCTGCAAGTGCTTCTTTATTTAAAAAATTGTCGAAGTAATAAATATACATTCCTCCCTTCAGTGCTAGCGTAATAAAAATAAGAATAGTAAGCACTAACATGGCAATCCAAGGTTTATTCTTAAAGAGATCTCCTAGGTCTTCTTTTAAAGATGACTTCTGATCTTTGGTAGGAACAATTCTTTCTTTAGTCGTTAAAAAAGTGATGATTAAAAAGATGACTCCCACGATGGCAAATACAGTCATTACCTTTTCGAAACCAACAGCTTTATCACCATCTCCAAATATTAAAACTAAGGGTAATAATAAGCCCTGTATCGTAAACTGAGCAACCATCACAGCCACAAAACGATACGAAGAAATGCTATTACGTTCTGCCATATCGCCTGTGATAACACCACTTAACGCGGAATAGGGTAGGTTACTTGCCGAATAAATCATCACTAATAGCACGTAAGTAGACATGGCATATATGATTTTGCCCTGAGGTCCGAAATTAGGTGTACTAAAAGCTAATATAGCCATTGCACCAAAGGGTATGGCTGTCCATAAGATCCATGGTCGAAATTTACCCCAACGTGTATTGGTTCTATCAGCAATGGCTCCCATTATAGGATTGAAGAATGCACCTATCATACCTCCAACAAATATGATGGCAGAGGCACTTGCTGGAGGAATCTTATACACATCGGTGTAAAAGAATGCCAGAAAGGTCATCAATGTCTGAAAAATTAGGTTGGCAGCCAAGTCGCCGAGGCTGTATCCTATTTTTTCGATTACTGATATTTTTTGTGATGGTTTATCGCTCATATTTTGAATAATTTCTTAGAAAATAAGATGTGAATTTCTGACCTTAAGTGAAATCAATACAAAAGGTTAATGCCTTATCAACAATATCTTACTTAAGTCTACTTAGAGTCTGTCTTTTAAGTCCGATAACTGCGTTATGCTTATTTTGAAAACAGTCATTTACAAAAGTAAACTCCTTATTTTCAAAACTTCACAAGCCTTGTTCTCGAACATAAAATCTCAGACTCTTAAAATATGAAGACTTATGGACAGACTCTACTTAGAATTGACAGTTATTTTTTGTTTTGCTATGATGTTATCTGATGAATTACCAATATATACCGTGTAGTTTCCATTTTCAATATTCCAGTCGGAAATAGTTTCATCATAAAAAGCCAAATCACTTACAGGTATTTCGATCGTTACATTTTGACTTTCACTGGCTTTTAGATAAAGCTTTTTAAAGCCTTTTAATTCTTTTACAGCCCTATCAACTTTCGATTTCGTTTTACCCACATAAATCTGTACAACTTCTGCCCCATAAATATCACCCGAGTTTTTAACGTTAAGGTTGATCTTAATGGATTCATCTTTTATATAAACTTTTTTGTCGACCGTTACATCTTCCATTTGGAAATTTGTGTATGACAATCCATATCCGAAAGGAAATTGCGGTTTAATCTTTTTTGTATCATGCCAGCGGTAACCAACCAAAATATCCTCCAGGTAGTTTTGTTTTATGCTATCTCCCGGGTAGGATATTTCTCCAAAATGATGCGCTGCATTATCTTCGAGTTTAACCGGGTATGAAAACGGTAACTTTCCTGATGGATTTATAACTCCACTTACAATATCCGCCAACGCATTTCCTGCTTCGCTACCATTATACCACGATTGAATTAATCCCTTTGTTTTGCCAAGCCATGGCATTTCAACAGCATTTCCACTGACCAAAACAACTCCCAGGTTAGGATTAACAGCTAATAATTTGTCAATGAGCTCATCTTGACCAAAAGGTAATTTGTAATGTTTTCTGTCTCCTCCCTCACAGTCCTGATGGTGACTTTTATTTAAACCGCCTACATACAAAACAACATCAGCTTTAGAAGCTACTTCAATTGCTTCTTTTACCAATGCATCGGCATCAAGTTCCGAAGGAATTACTTTTTCATAAACAGAAGGTCCTGAAGCATACCCCATGGCATGTAGCACCTTGGCATTTGTAAAACATTGTTCTATTCCTTCCAATGGCGATATTTCATATTTAGCTTTAAGCTCCGATGAACCTCCACCAATAGTCATAGAACGTGTAGCATTCTCTCCGATAACTGCAATGGTTAATTTGGCATTCTTGTCTAGAGGAAAAAAGTCATCCTCATTCTTCAATAATACAATACCATCGGCAGCTACTTTCCTGGCTATTTGAGAATGCTCAACATTGTTCATTCGCCCATAGTTACGGTTAGGGTTCATGCTGGTACGTAGCATCAGTCGTAAAATACGACGGACCTTATCATCTATAACTGATTCTTCAATCTCTCCACTTTTTAATTTCTCCAGAAAAGGTTTAGCCAGAAAGTAATCGTCGTAAGCAAATTTCTCCGAAGCCGTCAATCCATTGGTCCATGTGCCCATTTCTATATCCATACCATTCATAGCGGCTTCATCGGTATTATGAACACTTCCCCAATCAGAAATGACAACTCCTTCAAATCCCCAATCTCCTTTTAAAATTTCATTCATTAAAAGTTGATGGTGACTGGTATGCTGCCCTCTGAATTGGTTATATGCACCCATAATTGACCATGTTTCACCTTCTAAAACGGCAGCTTTAAATGCAGGTAAGTAAATCTCATGTAACGCTCTATCACTTACGTTTACACTAATGTGGTTTCTCCACATCTCCTGATTATTTAGTGCATAATGTTTAACGCAAGCCGCTACTCCATTTTTCTGCACTCCTTTTATATAAGGAACCACCAATTGGGAAGCCAGATAGGGATCCTCGCCCATATATTCAAAATTTCTTCCGTTTAGAGGAGTACGATAAATGTTAACACCTGGCCCCAGTAAAACATCTTTTTTACGATATCTGGCTTCTTCTCCAATAGCTATTCCATACGCATGGGATAGTTCCTGATTAAAGGAAGCGGCCAGACAAGTCAACGCCGGGAAAGCAGTTATCGAATCATTGGTCCAACCGGCATAACCCCAATCATCCCAATTAATCTCCCCTCTAACGCCATGTGGACCATCAGACATCCATAATTCAGGTATACCTAATCGTGGTACTCCTGGAGTACTAAACTTAGATTGAGCATGACACATGGCAACTTTCTCCTCCAAAGTCATCTCCTCCATTATTTCATCAATCTTTGAATCTAGCATTTCTACTTTTTGTCCATTTATATCTATCAAACCTGCTGATAGAATCAGTATGTATATTATAAAGTTTTTCATTCACCAACGTTATTAAATAATGATTCTCCATCAATTATGCCCTAAGCAAATTTGGCACTTCGCCCAAACCTGAATTCCTGAAACTCAAATTTAATATAATAGTCCTTCAAGAAATCCATAGTATGCTTCTTTCTTATCAAAGTTTGCATCAAAAAGTAATGGCCAGTCCATATGCCCATAATGATTTATTAACCAAGTTTCATTATCCTTCATGCCCCAAATAGTTAAAGCATATTGGTTTGCAGTAGGTATATTGTTATATAGGGCTGCCACCTCTTTGTACTTTTCCTTAAGTTCTAAAGCACGAGAACTTGTTAGGCTTGTTAAGTCATTATTCGGGTTCGCTCGAATATCTAATTCTGAATAGTGAACTTTTAATCCACGTTCAACAATACGATTTGTAGCGCTTTCGATGTCATCTTTCTGCGGCCAGTCATATGAGATGTGCATTTGGAAACCAACCCCATCAATAGGTACATTATTCGCTATAAAATCATCTACCATATTAAATGTAGCATCTTGTTTGGTTTGGTCGCTACACATGCTATAATCATTATAGAATAATAGTACATCAGGGTCAGCTTCACGAGCCCATTGAAAACATTTCTTCAAGTAATCATCTCCACCCATTCGCTGGTAAAAAACAGAATTTCGGTACGAACCTGAACCATCTTCAAAAGCCTCATTCACCACATCCCACGATGTAACTTTTCCTTTATAACGAGTAACAACGGTTTTGATATAATCCTCCACTATCGTTTCAAACTCAGCATCTGTTCCACTGTAGTTCACAACCCAGTCTGGTGTAGCATTGTGCCAGATTAAAGCGTGGCCATGCAAATTAAAACTATTGTTAAAAGCATAATCAACAATAGCATCAGATTCTGTCCAGTCGTAAGCCCCTTCATTAGGATACATGATGTTCATTTTCATTTGATACTCTGCTGTTATGCTACTGAACTCTCTTTTCAGCACCACATCATGATCGCCCGTAAGCCTATTGGCTTGTACTACTGTTCCAATAAAAAAACCTGAAGTAGCTTCTTTTAAAGTAACATTGGTTGGAACTTCCGTGGTTGTTTTAATTACATTTGAGTTGTCTGATTCAACACTGCCGTTATATGCTCTCACCCGGTAATGATACTCTGTTGCCCCAGTTAAATCTGTAACCGTCTCTTCAATACCACTAATTTTTTTTGCTTGATACCCCTGTACAAAATCTGAGAAATCGGTATTTGTTGAAATGTCTAATATATAACCCTCTGCGTTGTTTACTCCTACCCACTTAGCTGTGAAACCTGTTTCTGTAATATCATCGGCATTTAAGGCTAGAGGTGATGAAAGGCTAGGGTTTTCGTCTCCTTCATCACTACCACATGATGACATTAAAAATGTTCCTACAATAAGTATTAAAATTTTTAATTGATGCATAATATTTGTTTAATGTTGAGAAGTGCTTCGATATTTTCGAAACACTTCTCTTAATTTTCAAGGATCTTAGAGGTTAACTTGCCACGTTTGGCAAGCAACCTAATATTCATTAATAATATCCGTGGAATCTTAAGTTATCTATCCTAACCGTAGTTGGCGCAACACCACTCCAGCTGTTGATAGCTACTTTTACTTTGCTGATACTCTGCAAGTCCATATCGTGAGTTTGATTACCTGGGTCGTACCCTCTACCAAAGTCATAAGTACTCATTTCAACAGTGATCCACTTACCTACTTCATCTGCTGAGAAAGTATAATCATGTGCCCAAGTTGTTCCTCCATCGTCTATTTGAATTTGCATAGATGAACCTGCTGCACTTACACAATAAACCTCAAAAACAAAGTAAACATCTGCTTGGCTAGTCTCCTGGATTCCAGGATTCGCACCTGATGATGTTTCTGCATTACCCCAACCGTTTGTTGTCGAGCCAGTCCAGGTAATTTCTGCATAGTTACCTTTAAAACCATCTGTATCACTAAACTTAATAGGGGTGTCAGATAAATCTCCATTACTCCACCACTCGTTAATAGCGAATAGACCACCTCCATCTAAATCGTTGTATAAGTACACGTTGTAACCTATATCTACATCTAAATATTCTGTTACACTACCAACAGAAGTCGTTACCACCACATCAGCAGGAACAGAACCTTCAGGAATATTAATGGCAATCTCTGTTGATGACATCTGGCTGTAGTCCGCAGGTTGTCCGGCAAAAGTTACACTCTCAAGGTTCTGAAACCATTCTCCCTGAATAATTGTAGATTCGCCTGCTTTTGGACGTGCCGGAGTAAAAGAGGTAATCTCAGGTTCTGGCTGAAGAATCTCGAAAGGTTGCAATACTTCAGTATCGTTTTTATTGATGAATAAGATTTGTTGCAATCCTATTTCACTTCCTAAATCCTCATCAAACGGAACATTAAACATTATTGCTACAGCAGAGTTTAAAACTGGGTTAAATACTACATTCACAGTATCTACTGTAGTAACAAAACCTATCGATTTCATTTTATCTAGCTCAACTCCTTCTGCAATAATTAAATCGCCAGGGAAACCTTGGGCGTAAGTTGAAATTTCATCATTGGTAGATCTTAATAATGAAAATTCAGGATTGTACGTTTCTTCATCCTCGCAAGAGGTACTAACAGACATTATTCCTACAAATAAAGCTGCCAATATGCTATATTTTAATAATTTCTTCATTTCAAAAGCTTTAAATGTTAGTTAAAATCGTAAGCAACAGGGTCTTCTTTCAGAAGTGGATTGATATCTGTTTCTACCTGAGGAAGCGGCAATAAGAAATCGCTTTCTTGCGGAACCACAAATCTACCACCACCTTCTGTTCCTTGCGATGGATCATCACGGTCAGCCAAAAATGCTCTATCCGTATTCGATAAAATATCGATTGCTTTTGTCCGGTTGATACGAGCTAAATCGAACCATCTGTCGCCACTTTCAATCACAAGCTCTATTCTTCTTTCCTGAAGGATATCATCTAAAGTTACTTCAGTTAAAGCATCCAAACCAGCACGCTCACGCACAGCATTAATATCTGCCAGCGCAGTAGCATCTGTTGTAGAAGAGGCTGTTCCTAAAATAGCTTCCGCACGAATTAGCAATACCTCAGCATACCTTAATATATGGGTATTGATATCTGTATTCATAAAGTTTACTGAAGGCCACTCCTCGGCTGAACCTACAATATATTTTCTGAAACCTGCATAGTTATTGGACAATGAATTCTCCACTAAATAACCACCTTCTTTGGTTACTAACTCAGGATAAAAGTTGCCTTCTTCCATAATACTCGGATGTCTTCTTAAATCACCCTCTTCATAGGCAGCAATAAAATCGTTACTCGGAATAAAAGTTGACCAGCCATCACCCGTTCCTGTTAATTTTCCAGCAGCTGCCAAATAAGCCTGGTGTGTATTGGTATAATACCAATGTTCTCCTTGCGGTGGAGAAACCCATTGCAACTCAAAAATTGATTCGTTATTGTTATCACTGCTTACACCATCTTGATGCTGGAAATTATCTGAATAGTCAGGCATCAAGGAATATTTTCCACTTTCAATTACTTTATCAGCGTAAACTTTAGCATTGGCATAATCTTCCAATGTTAAATACACTTCGGCTAACATGCCGTTTGCTGCTCCGGAGGTCGCTCTACCAGCATTTGTCTCCGACCAGGCTAAAGGTAATAACTCAGCTGCTTCTTTTAAATCACGCTCTATTAAAGTGTAAATATCCTCTACCCTGTTCTTATAAACTACGGCATCGGTTCCATATTGGTTAATATCTTCTAAAATAGGGACAGGACCAAAGGTGCGTACCAAAAAATAGTAGGCTACGGAACGCATAAATAAACCTTCTCCTCGCGACCATTCTTTCGCCTCATCAGTTACTGCAGGGCCTGTTTTGTTTTCTACGATATCTAATAAACTGTTAGCATAGGCCACAACTGAAAATAATGATTGGTAGCCCTCTGTTGAAAACTGATTTGCTGCAAAAACTGCAAACTTGTTAAACTGAGCAATATCTACATAATCGCCAGAAGCATTACCAGCATATACATCTAAGCATAAAATAAATTTCTCGTTGAAATAAAACCAAGGTCGATTATAAAGTGCCGCACCACCAGTCAATAACTGATCGTCGTTATTGTAATAATTATCAATTGTTATTTTATCCTCAGGGGCTATGTCCAGAAAATCTTCTGAACATGCTGTCATAAAGACCAATAACATTAATATTCCTAATATCTTATATTTGTACATATCTCTTTTCTTTTAGAATTCAACGATTAAAAATCAAGTTTTAAACCAAATAAATAAGTGCGTGGCACAGGGTATCTTCCATTATCGATACCTGCTAACAATGCATTGTTACTATGCCCACCAATATCCGGGTCGTATCCACTATAATTAGTAAAAGTATGTAAGTTTTGGATCGTTGCGTAAGCTCTTAAGTTCGATATGATTCCGGTCTTCTTAATCCACTTTTCAGGAAGTGTATAACCTAAAGTAATATTTTGAATACGTAAAAATGATCCATCCTCAACATAGCGATCAGATACCCTTGCATTTGAATTAGGATCACCCGAAACGTAACGTGGCATATCTGTATCTGTATTGCTTGAGGTATACCTGTTGGCCACTTTTACAGATTGGTTACCATATGGCTCAGTCATTCCTTCTGTTACCTTACGTGTCCAGTTAATTATATCGTTTCCATAAGAACCATATAATGAAAAGGCTAAATCCAGATTTTTATATGATAAATTGTTTGAAAGACTAAAAGTAAAATCAGGGTGAGGGCTACCGATAATCGTTCTGTCGTTATCATCTATCACGCCATCATCATTTACGTCTTTGAATTTATAATCACCTAACCATACACCATTGTTTTCATCAATAGTTCCCTGAGATGGCGCATTATTTAATTCATCCATACTGGTAAATAAACCATTGGTTACGTAACCATAAAACTGACCAATTGGATTGCCTACAGAAGTTTGCGTAACTGTTTGGTTAAATTGAATAACCTGTGTAATCGTCGAATTTTCATCAGCCAATTTTATTAACTCATTCCTGTACATAGAAAAAACAATACTTGAGTTCCACTTAACTGGACTGCTAGAATTTGTATTCACCGTATTGATAGACAAGTCAAAACCTTTGTTGCTCATCTCACCCAGGTTTACATATGGAGCTGAAAATGCTTCACGTCCATAATAGTAAGCCATTGGCAACTGATATAAGAAGTCTTTTGATTTTTTAATGTAAAAATCAGCGTCCATATTAATACGGTTATTAAAGAAACCTAATTCCAATCCTAAGTTGGTAGAAGTAGTTGTTTCCCACTTAACATCCGGATTAGCAATATTACCAGGTATAAAAGCAGAACCATATGCTGAGTTAATGGTTGCCAGAGACTGACCGTAAGCATAAGCTCCAATATTTTGGTTACCTACCTCTCCGTATCCTGCACGAATCTTAACCCAATCCAATGTTCCTTTTAGCGATTCCATAAACGGCTCTTCACTCACTACCCAACCAGCTGAGAATGATGGAAAATAACCCCATTTATTGTTTGGGCCAAAGTTAGAGGAAGCATCCGCTCTAATAGTACCCGTTAATAAATACTTATTGTTAAAACTATAATTAGCTCTGGCGAAAGCCGATTGCATTGCCCATTGGTTCTGCATACTGGTTGCGCCTGCTGTTTCTGAATCTCCAATAGATAAAGCTGTTAAATCGTTGGTTAAAAATCCACCTCGACTGGCTTGAATTTGTTCCCAATCAGAGTGTTGCCCCTCATGACCTGCCATTACTGTTACATTATGAACGCCAAACTTTTTTGAGTAAGTCAGGAAATTTTTCATAATCCAATAAAAACTGTTGGTATTATACTTAAAAGAAGTACCTGTTTCGTTCACTAAATCACCAATCTCGTATGATGGATTAAACGATGACATTTGGTTGAAGTTAAAGTCATAACCTAACTCACTCCTTAATTTGAAATCTTTTAAGAAACTTATTTCAGAATAAATGGTACCTAACACTTTGTTTCTTTCAAGATATGACGAGCGAATACTAGACCATGCTACCGGGTTTCCACCGCCGCCAGAACCAACTCCATCGGCTCCAATTGGTCCACCCCAGCTACCATCCGAGTTATAAACCGGAACCTCTGGTGATTGTCTTAAAGCACCCATAATAACCCCATCCTCAGAATCGTTATAAGCAATATTCTCTTTACCATTACTGGCTGTAATTGTGTTACCTATTTTCAGCCAATCATTAACCTGATGGTCCATATTTAATCGTAAAGCAAAGCGCTCATAATCTGTATTAATCAAGATACCATCCTGTTGGTAATAGTTGAACGAAGAATAAACTTTAGTCTTCTCCGAGCCTCCTGAAACAGATAGCTGATGATTGGTAATCGGTGCAATTCTAAATACTTCCTCTTGCCAATCTGTACCTTTTCCTAATAAACTAGGATCGAGGAATGAATCTTTCGGGTCTTGTCCATCCTGAACTCTTACTTCATTTAAATACTCAGCATATTGAGGTAAATCCATTACATCCAGATACTTTGTAATTTGCTGAACACCATAATACCCATCGTAAGAAATTTTTGACTTTCCTTTTTCTCCACTTTTTGTAGTAATTAATATTACACCATTAGAAGCTCTGGATCCATAAATAGCTGTTGCAGACGCATCTTTGAGTACTTCGATGGAAGTAATATCATTCGGGTTAATTGTTGAAAGGGCACTTACTTTGGTTTGTCCACTTTCTCCCCCCATAGTAGCAAAACTAAAACTATCGTTGTTTGAGTTACCATCAATCGGTACACCATCCACAACGTAAAGCGGCTCATTACTACCTGTAAGCGATGTTACACCACGAACACGTACAGAAATACCACCACCTGGCGCACCTGAGTTTTGAGAGATAGTTACACCTGAGACTTTTCCTTGAAGTGCCTGATCGATGGCTACAAATGGCTGGTCTTCCAACTCATCCGCTTTAATGGAGCTGACTGCTCCTGTTAAGTCGCGAGCCTTGGTAGTACCATAACCAACAACAACAACTTCTTCCAGATCCTGAAGATCTTCTGCAAGGGAAATATCGATGGTTTTACGCCCATTGATTTCCACCATTTGTTGTTGAAAGCCAATAAAACTAAACTGTAATTTTCCATTAGCCGGAGCTTCAATCGTGTATACTCCATCAAAGGTGGTTATGGTTCCTGTTGTAGTACCCTGAATGGATACATTAACACCCGGAATAGGTTCCCCGCTAGAGTCAAGCACCTCACCAGTTACTTGTATATCTTGCGCAAACAGACTTAACTGCATGCAAACGAAAAAGAGGATCAGACATCCTTTCTTCAACATTTCTTTAAATTTCATAAAATATAGATTTAAAAAATCAATAGCTCGTTTACAGATTTAATTGGTCTTTATATGAAAACGATCTATCGCCAATTGGGTTAATTAACAATACTTAATTCTCTTGTTTCTCTATGTTTTTCCTTTTTCTTTCATCATTTATTAGATTTAAATAATTATAACTTATCGTGTTTTTAAATCCCCCATATTAATTCAGGTGAAAGACTTCACCTTCTGACACTTCGACACTGATACTTTCTGTAATCACTCTTTTGTTTTGCTGAGCAACCTTATTTGGCTGTTGTCCCCCAACAGTAATGTTTACTAGTCCATTTTCCAGGATATATTGATTCTCCTGATTCAGCAGTGCAATATCCTGAGGTGTTAGCACAAATTTGACCTTCTTACTTTCATTAGGCTGTAGTGAGATTCTTTTAAAACCTTTTAAGCTTCGTATCGCTTTCTTCAATTGAGTTTCAGGATGAGCAACATACAACTGAACAACCTCCTCTCCTGAAATTTTTCCTGTATTCTTTACTTCAACAGAAACACTTAACGTTTCGCCAGCACAGATTTTGTTCGGCATATCAAGCTTACTGTATTCAAAATTTGTATAACTTAATCCATAACCAAACTCGTATAACGGTTTACCCGTAAAGTACCTATAGGTCTTACCTTCCATGCTGTAATCATCAAATGAAGGAAGTTGATCAACCGATTTGTAAAATGTTAAAGGTAAACGACCTGAAGGATTACAATCGCCAAAAATAATATCAGCGATAGCCGTACCCCCAGCCTGACCAGGATACCAAGCTTCAAGAATAGCTGGGATATTTTTGGCTTCCCAGTTAAAAGCAATGGCACTACCATTTAACAGCACCAAAATCGTTGGTTTACCTATTTTATGAATGGCTTTGATTAAATCTGTTTGAACAGTAGGTAATTTAATATCTTCTCTATCACCTTGTGTAAAACCTTCCACTTTCACCTTCATCTCTTCGCCTTCCAACATTGGGCTTAAACCCATACACATCACCACTAAATCAGCCTTTTCAGCAAGATCAATGGCTTCTTGTTTTAAGTTATTATTTGGCTCTTCCCAAAGTAGTTTTACAGTAGCATATTCCGTTTTATTTTGAACATACTCCACTTTAATAGCATATGACTTACCTGCTTCTAATGTGATAAAATCGTATTCTTTTAATGGATGATGCTCACTCTCATAACTAGCAATTTGTACACTATCTATCCATAATTTCATTTGAGGAAAGGCCTCTACACCAATGGCGTATTTTCCTGAAACTTCAGGAACAACAACACCTGTCCATCGCACACTAAAAGTATCCGTGTTTAAAGATTTGTCTGGCGCTAAATTCCACCATGTAAAATCAATCTGCTCATCTACACGATACACTTGAGCTTTACCCCGAAAATTCTTATTGTCATAATATTCACCCTTCAGACCTTTGGTCCTCATGGTTTTATCAACAAATAAAACACGAGATGGAATCACATCAAATAAAGGAAGACTATCTGCTAAATGACAACCTACAGCGTAATTTACATCCGCTTGCGGAAGTTTATTTTTGATACCTAAATATGGCGTTACCGGGTTAGATGGATATCCATGATAATTACCTAACAAAACATCTACATTATTAGCATTAGGTCCAATAACTGCTACCTTACTAACTTTCTTAGTGAATGGAAGGATATTATTTTTATTCTCCAATAGTACAATCGACTTTTGTGCTGATTCCAATGCCATATCCTGATGCTTCTTTGAATCGATCACATCGTGCGAGATGTTTGAATAAGGAACATCTTGATCATGATCAAACATTCCTAACTTCATTCTGGCCAGAAAAACACGCTTTACAGAAACATCAATTTCTTCTTCTGTAACAAAGCCATGTTTAACAGCCTCTACTAATGCAGGATATGAATTTCCACAATTCAAATCAGTCCCTGCCCTTAAAGCAATCGCCGCAGCCTCAGCTTTTGTATTCACTATTTCGTGTGCATCCTTTGCATAAAAATCAACTACCGCCCAGCAATCAGAAACAATATAACCATCAAATCCCCAGTCGTTACGTAACAATCCAGAAAGCGCTGAATTCCCACAACATGGTTGCCCGTTATAACTATTATACGCACACATCACAGAATATACATTCGCACTGTCAATAGCCATTTTAAACTGCGGACTATAAGTCTCCAGAAAATCATATTGACTAGGTGTAGCATTAAAGCTATGGCGGGATGATTCAGGACCACTATGCACTGCAAAATGCTTAGCGGTTGCAATCAATTTAAAATATTTTGGATCATTACCCTGAAGTCCTTTTATATAAGCCACGCCCAACTTCCCGGTTAGAAATGGATCTTCGCCATAGGTTTCCATACCTCTTCCCCAACGTGGATCGCGGAAAATATTAATATTCGGCGTCCAATAGGTTAAACCTTGATAAATACCTCTTTTTCCATCTTTAGTAAAAGCATGATACTTAGCACGGGCCTCGTCTGAAACTACGTCGGCAATGCTAAACATAGTACTATCGTCCCACATTGCTGCCATTCCAATGGCCTGAGGAAAAACGGTTGAAACACCAGCTCTGCCTACTCCATGCAAACATTCGTTCCACCAATTGTATTCAGGAATATTTAATCTTTCAATGGCTGGTGCATTATATACTAACTGAGACACCTTTTCTTCTAAAGTCATTTGTGATACTAAATCATCAACCCTTTCTTTAAAGCTTAATGATGTATCCGCATACTGTTTATTATTATCACAAGATGACAATACTGAAAAAACAGTAATTATAATTAATAGTCGGATGTAAAAATTTACTGGCATTGTGGATGTATTTTAAAATGAGTTTTCAAGTGTTAAAACTTGTTATACAAATCTATCCACAACCCTACACTTAGGCATTATAAGCCGTTACACATGCTTGTATATTCGTTACATGACTTTGTTATAGGTTACAAATCCTTTCGCAAAGGTTACATCTGCCCCTAAAACTGAATGTTTTATATTTTTAAAGATGCAAAACGTTTCATTTTTCCTATTTTAGATTTTTAACAGAATGCCTTTATCATGCTAAAACCAAGAAATCACTTTCTAATCTTTTTATTTATTCTAATTGCTCAGTTTTTGAGTGGTCAGAACAAATACTTTTTTGATTATAATGAAGGTCTTTCAAATAGCTTAATCAATAAAGTTTATCAGGATCATTTAGGGTTTATTTGGGTAGCCACCGAAAATGGCTTAAACCGGTTTGATGGTATAAAATTCTCAACATTTACAGAAGCCGAACACCATTTAAAAGCCAACTATGTAATTACGATAACAGAAGACTCTAAAGGTAAGATCTGGTTAGGTCTGGTTAACGGTCTTCAGGTATACGATCATACTTCAGAAACTTTTATCGAAGTTAAAATATTTATCGAAAACCAACAGATTCATCCTTTTGTAACTTCCATTCTAGAAACTAAAAATGGTGACATATGGATAGCTACGTCAGGATTTGGACTAGTTCAAATACCAAAAGATTTAGGTCGCCCCAGATATTCAACCCGACTTAACAAACAGTTCTGTAGTCTTCATATACGGAAATTATTTGAAGATAAGGATGGATTATTGTGGATAGGCTCCGATAATGATGGTCTGAACGCTTATAATAGAACAACAGGAGAAGTTAAAACATATTCGAACTCAGAGCATAGCTACATTTCCGTTCCCGGCAACGATATTACCTCTATTTGTGAAGATGAGCAAGGCAACTTATTTATCGGTAGCTTAAAAGAAGGCTTGTGTAAATTAAATAAACAAACAGGGGCGGTAACCCGAATCTTTTCGCCCACTCATAACAAATATCAGATTCCTGTTAAGGATTTAATGTTCGATTCTAAAAAAAGATTGTGGGTTGGTACCGATGGTTTAGGATTATATCGTTATGATCCTGAAAAAGAAGAACTCCATGCATATTCTCCATCCAACTCCACCTTTGATTTTTCTAAAAGTAAAGTGCATTGTGTAATGGAAGATAATGGCGGTAACATCTGGGCCGGCATATTTCAGAAAGGACTATTCCTTTTTCCAGAAACAAAAACGCTATTTAATCATTACGGATACAAAGCTTTTGGCTCAAATAGTATCGGATCTAGCTGTGTAACTGCAATAGACGGCAATAACAATGAACTTTGGATAGGTACTGATGGAGATGGACTTTACAGGGTAAACAGAAGAAACCAACAGGTTTCTCATATTGATTTATTAGACAAAAGAGGAAACCCAATTAGTACAAATATCTTTAGCTTAAATAATTCGAACGATAAATATTTATGGATTGGCACCTATTCCAATGGCCTGTTGCGTTACAATAAAAGTAATGGTCAGGTTAATTCATTTAAAAATGATCCGGAAAACCCTTTAAGCTTACCCAGCGATAAGGTAGGATGTATTGAATCGGGAGATGATGGGGAATTTTGGATTGGTACCTTAGGCAAAGGTTTGGTGAACTTAAACACCTCCAGCAATCAGTTTACTTTAGGATTAGACATTAACGATTCGTTGAACAGTTTAATTCCGCAATGGATTAACGATATATACATTGATGAAAATAAGAACTTTTGGATTGGCACTTACGATGGGTTGGTATATGTGAATCCATCAATCAATAGTCTTTCTATTTTCACACAAGAAGGCAATTACCTTCCTAGCAATGTTGTCTATTGTGTTAAGCGTGATTATCAAGGCAATATATGGGTGGGCACCTACAAAGGTTTAGTAAAAATAGCTACCTCTGATATGTCGTTTACTACTTTTACCATTGATAATGGAATGGCTGGAAATGTTGTCTGTGCCATTGAAGAAGACGAATACTATCAACTATGGATCAGTACACATAATGGCTTAAGTCGTTTAGACCCTACCAACAACAACTTTGTAAATTATTATGCTTCCGATGGTTTACAATCCAATGAATTTTATAGAAACTCCGTTTTTAAATCGGACAATAGCAACTTGTATTTTGGGGGTATTAATGGCATCACTGAGATTAGGAAAGATTATAACAAACATATACCCCAAGCGCCCAAAGTGATGTTAACTGATTTTCAGCGCTTCAATAAAGCTGTTCGTATTGGCGAAAAATCGGGCCATCATATTATCCTAAAAAAATCTATTGTCGTAGCTGACACCATTAATCTGGCAGAAAAAGACAATGTATTTTCTATTGCATTTACTTCGTTAGAGTTAGCTAATCAATCCCGGATAAATTACGAATATATGATGGAAGGTTTTGATACGGACTGGAATACCAGCAATTCGTACAATAGAATAGCCACATATACAAATTTATCACATGGTTCTTATCAGTTTTTAGTGAGAGGAGTAGATAAAAAACTATATTCTGAACCCAGGAAGCTCACCATTATTATCCATCCACCCTGGTTTAAAACTAATGCAGCAAAGTTACTTTGGATACTATTGTCATTCGCTATTATTTTTATTGGATTTCAACTATATAAGCAAACGTTTAAACGAATAGAAGTAGAGAAACTGAATGAAAAGAAAATGCAATTCTTCATTAATATCTCCCACGAAATAAGAACACCATTAAGTTTAATTATTGATCCATTAGATAAACTCCTTGAAAATAAAGTGGACAATGAAACAAAAAGGTTATATGCTATAATGCAGCAAAATACTAATCGTATTTTTAGGTTAATCAATCAATTGATGGATGTTCGTAAAATTGAGAAAGGGCGTATGTTAGTTAAATACCAGGAAACTAATCTGCTTGATTTTATCAATGAAATTAGTCAATCATACAATTATCTGGCTTCTTCAAAAGATATTCAATTTAATATTGAATGCGTTAATCCAGCCATAAAAATATGGATGGATCCCTTAAATTTCGAGAAAGTTGTGGTTAACCTGCTATCTAATGCATTTAAGTTTACACCAGAAAAAGGCAGGATAAACATAGAGATTATTGAAGTTCCTGCTACTGCAAACACTCCTGCCTATGCTCAAGTTAGTGTTTCGGATACTGGTGTTGGTATTAAGAAAGTAGATTTAGAAAAGATATTTAATCGTTTTTATCAGATCAATACTCCCGAAACCAGACATATTACCGGTACTGGAATTGGACTTCATTTATCTCGTTCTTTAGTGGAGTTACATAAAGGAAAGTTGTTTGCGGAAGGTGGGGAAAATGGTGTAGGAAGTACTTTTTATGTTCAGATCCCCCTAGGTAATCAACATCTGCCGCAAGAAGATTTAGTAGTAGATGAAAATCTTCTTCCTGCGCCTTCGCATAAACATAGCTATAGAATAGTAACCGAACGAAGCTCATGGGGTAAAAAAGAGCTTAAGCCTAAAACATCCTATAAGATTATGGTGGTTGAGGATGAGGTTGAAATTAGAGAATATCTGACCGAGGAGCTTTCAGACAGGTATAAGGTTATTGCATGTGAAAACGGAAAACAGGCACACGCAATTGTTTTTGAGGAGAAACCGGATTTAATTATCAGTGATATAATGATGCCGGAAATGGACGGGATTACTTTTTGCAAAAAAATAAAAAGCCATGTTGAAACCAATCATATCCCTATTATTCTTCTTACAGCACTTTCAAAGGAAGAGGACAAAGCGGAAGGTATTGAAACAGGTGCCGATATGTATTTGGTAAAACCTTTTAATACAAATTTCCTCAAAAAATCAGTGGCCAATCTAATTGAAAACCGAAAAAAGATATTGGCTAAAGCTGAAAAGAAAGCTGAAAAATACCAGGTTGAACCTGTTGAAGTACAGTCGCACGATGAAATTTTGATGCAAAAGGTGATGACCATTATTCGGGATAATATTTCTAATAATGATTTGAATGTTGAAATGCTGGCAGATGGTGTTGGTATTAGTCGTGTGCATATGCACCGTAAACTAAAGGAAATCACCAATCAATCGGCTCGTGATTTAATTAAAAATGTGCGCATGAAGCAAGCTGCCTATATTTTGGTCAATAAAAAATTAAACGTAAGTGAGGTGGCTTATTCTCTCGGGTATTCAAGTCTTTCGCACTTTTCTACTTCGTTTAAGTCGTACTATGGAATTTCTCCCAAGGAGTATATGGGGCAACAGAATATTGATAAAGAATAATGTTAGCCATTTAACCCACAATATGCATTAGAAAATCTATTACACATTGAAATTGTTTCAAAACAAGACACTCCGCTGCTTCACTTCAACTCACCATAACGATGCTCCCGAAAGTAATCGGGACAAGTTATGCCCCGTTTCGGTAAAGCCTTGTTTTATTGGACTTTCAATGTTCACCACGAAGTTCTAATGCATAATCCGGGTTTAAAGTGAATAATAGTAATTACAAATGAGCCATATTAGATGTTGGTATATTTAGTTGCTTTTTTTAAAAGAAAAGTGGTAAAATTTAAGGTTCATTAAATAAATAAAATAAGTAAAGTGGATATTTTGTCAATCACAAGATTTCCTGAATGGTTTTTGCGGCTAGTTTTACACATTCTTTGCAGCTGAGTTCGTGTGCTATCCTAATATCTTTACAGCATATACTGCCGCCATTGGCGATAAAGGTATCCTTTAGCTTGTTTTGCAGGTTTTGGTCTTTAACCAGAATAAGTGCCGCATGAAGCGCCCCGCAGGTGCCCCCTTCAGCCTTCCCTCTTCCTTGTTTTTTGGCTTCTGCGATGGCACTTTCGTCCACACTAAATTCTTGCTGAAAAGTTTTAAGAATAGCCTGGGCGCAGTTAAATCCTTCTTTACCGTGGTAGAGACGTAATGCCTGTTCTACTTTCATTAATTTTGTAATTTATTTTTTACTATGCTTCCCTTTCCCAGGTTGTTGTTACTGTGTAAAGAGGAAACCCTGGTTCGACAAGAGATAACCTGCTGCGATAAGAGGAAAAACATCTGCGACAAGAGGTAACATTACTGCGACAAGAGGTATCCTGCTGCAATAAGAGGAAACACTGCTGCAACAAGAGGTAACTCTGGTGCAAAAAGAGGAAACTACGGTGCGACAAAGGGTAACCTGCTGCGATAAGAGGAAACATTGCTGCGACAAGAGGTAGCTCCACTGCGACAAGAGGAAACACTGTTGCGACAAGAGGTAACTCCGGTGCGATAACAGCCCACCGATCCGCGATAGCTGGCCTATTGCACTGTGATAACACCTCTGGCAATTCGATAACCCCTAAGATGGTGGTGATAACCATCAAATGTGAGGTGAGAAGAACCTTTTGAACGTGAGATAAGTCATTATTGATCCCGAATCTCCGCTCCCTTTTCCGTCTTCTACTTGGATCTTCTAATTTGTTTAAAACTGATACCCAATGTTTTCTCAAACCATCTGATTTGTTTAATCTCGGCAGAAGTGATTAATGCCAAAGAAATACCCCTGTTGCCTGCACGAGCGGTTCTGCCGCTACGGTGTGTGTAATACTCCTCTTTATCGGGCAGTTGATAATGAACCACGAAGGCGAGGTCGGCAATGTCAATTCCTCGTGCGGCCAGATCTGTGGCTATCAATAAGCGCAGAGATTCGTTTTTAAACGCCCGCATCACTTTGTCGCGCTCCACTTGCTTCAGGTCGCCCTGAATAGCATCTGTGGCAATGTTCTTGGCTTTAAGTTGTTTGGCCAAAGTTTGGGCTGCTGCCTTTGTTTTGCAGAAAACAACGCCCCTGGCATGCGGATCCGAGTTTAGCATCTGAATCAGAACATGCAGTTTTTCACTTTCCTCGCAAACCAAAAACTGATGGTCGATATTCCTGTTTACCTGACGCTTTTTGTTAATCTCAATTTTTACAGCCTTATTAGAGAGGTGTCGTTTAACGATTTTTTTGATACCGTCGGGCATGGTGGCCGAAAAAAGCCATTTGTTTTCAACGGCAGGGAGCATGGATAGTATTTCGTCCAGCTCTTTTTTAAATCCCATGCTTAACATCTCGTCAGCCTCGTCCAAAATAACGGTATGCACTTTTCGAAGATCCACCGCTTTACGCTTTACCAAATCAATCAGGCGGCCCGGCGTGGCAACAACAATGTGTGTTGGGCGACGCAAGGCACTGATTTGCGGTTCAATTTGCGCACCTCCAAAAACAGCTTCCGTAAATATCTTGTCGGAATACTTGGTGAACTTGAACAGTTGTTTGGCAATCTGTTGTCCTAATTCCCTTGTCGGGCATAGGATTAAGCCTTGCACTTCTTTTTTCTTAGCATCCACCCGGTGCAATAAAGGCAGACCAAAGGCTGCTGTTTTTCCGGTGCCTGTTTGTGCTTGTGCAATCAAATCGGTATGGCTTTGCAATAGCAAGGGGATGACTTGTGCTTGTATGTTGGTAGGTGTAACGATGTTCATTTCGTTAATGGCTGTAACAAATTGTTTTTTTACACCTAGTTGTTCAAAGTTTTCCATGTATTTCCGTTCTATTTAAGTTCTAAAAGTACTACATTTTCAACATGGTGCGTGTGTGGGAACATATCAACCGGTTGAATTTTTAATACTTTATATTTTTCATCTAATATATTTAAGTCTCTTGCCTGTGTGGCTGAATTGCAGCTTACATAAACAATTCTGGGGGCATTGGTTTTAAGAAGGGTCCTAACCACATCCTCGTGCATGCCCGCCCTTGGGGGGTCCACGATAATGACATCGGGGGCACCGTTTTCCTCCATGAAAATGGGGTTCAGCACATCCTTCATGTCACCGGCATAAAAGGTGGTATTGTCTATTTTGTTGTTGTTTGAGTTGATGACGGCATCTTCAATGGCTTCGGGAACATATTCTACCCCAACTACTTTTTGCGCATTTGAAGCCACAAAGTTGGCGATGGTCCCGGTTCCGGTGTATAGGTCGTAAACCACTTCATTTCCTGTTAGTGAGGCAAAATCACGGGTGACTTTATAGAGTTCGTAGGCTTGTTCAGAGTTGGTCTGATAAAAGGATTTTGGCCCGATTCTGAATTTGAGGCCTTCCATCTCTTCTTCAATATATTCGCGCCCGTGAAAGCAAAGCACTTCCTGGTCGCCAATGGTATCATTGGCTTTTTCGTTAATCACGTAAAGCAAGGAGGTGATTTGCGGAAACTCCTCTTTCAGGTGATTTAAAAGTCCTTCTCTTTTTTCCACATCCTCGTGGTAGAACGCAACAATAACCATGACTTCCCCTGTTGAAGTTGTGCGTATGATCAATGTCCTTAAAAAGCCTTCGTGGTTGCGGATATCAAAAAATGTCAACCCATTCGCCAGTGCATATTTCTTTATGGCCAGACGGATACTGTTGGATGGTTCTTCCTGCAAATAGCACTTCTCAATGTCGATCACCTTGTCAAACATTCTGGGGATATGGAAGCCCAGACCATATCGCTCAACAGAGTCCTGGGGAATATCCATTTCATGTTCCTCCACCCACCTTTTGTTTGAAAAGGTATATTCCAGTTTGTTACGGTAATACCGATCTTTTTTAGAAGCAATTATGGGCATCACTTCCGGGAGGTCGATTTTACCGATTCTTTGCAGGTTATTTTCAATTTCACGTTGCTTGTATTTTAACTGTTCGGAGTAGGGTAGAGCTTGCCACTTGCAACCGCCGCACTTACCAAAGTGAGCACAGAAAGGTTCAACCCTGATATCGGATAGTTTATGATATTGCGTCACATACCCTTCGTAAAAACTTTTACGTTTTTTATTGACTTGAACGTCTACAATATCGCCGGGAACGGCATTTTGTACAAATAATACTTTTTCATCTATCCTGGCCAATGCTTTTCCTTCCGCAGCCACATCTATTATCTCAACTTGCTCAAACAGCGGCTTTCTTTTTCTTGATCTTCCCACGGTAACTAGCTTTATACGTGCGTTTAAATTACCAAGCCTGACCTACAAGGCAATGCTTAGTATGATATTACTATTGATTGTGATTTTTTGTTCCGGCCATACCGGTTCAATTTGGCTGCAAAGATAAAAAAAAGACCGTCATTCATTTGACGGTCTTTATATTTTATTCCCCAAAGGGATTATCGTTAAAATTGTTCAACTGCGTTGGAGTTGGGTCAGCACTATTTGCTGCCGAACTTGGAACCGGCGGTGGATCTTCACCCGTATATGTCATCATTACCAAAGAAATTTCATTGTCTATGGCATGAGCGGTGATAACGGGTTTGGAATATTTCTTTTTGTTGTTAGTGCTCATCGGTACAAAAGTAAATGAAAGATTTAAATTTCACTAATTAATAACTACTTTTTTTGAGGTTACATATTCATCCCCAATCACCTTGACAACAAATATACCGTTTGGCCTATCTAAAGTAATCTGATTTAAGGAATACTCGTCTAGTCTTCCGGCCTTGATCATTTTCCCGTCCATATCATATACGGAATACTCCGCGTTGTTTAACTTTTCAACGTCGATAAAAACGATCTTCTTATTAGAATAAATAGAAACTGGTTTTTTTAATAATTCCTTAACTATATCGGTGCTGATGCTACCCACTAATTTCAGACTGAACCTATCTGTTGCGGTAATGGCTTCAGAATGAAATGTATATGAATCTTCAGCATTTAAATCTATGGTTACGCCTTCCTGATGGTCCGTTAATAATACCTGCAAACCATTGTTGATATTTTGAACATCTTTTAGTCTGATAGAAAAATCACCGGTTTTTTGAGTTTTATAAGCTAATGGTATAATCATGTTGTCGGTAAGCTCAGGCAACGAATTAATAGCCAGTTTTTTCTCATCCACCAGGGTAAACATTTCTATAGCATCTGTATTAAATCCAAAGAATCTTTCCGTATCATATCTTTCAAACGATTCGGCAGCATTTGGATTAAAGGTAAATAGTTGTTCGCATTTAACGCCATTATGGACGCCTTCCAATCTAATATTAGGTATGGTATAGGAACTGGCTGACGATTTCAGGTATGATGTATGGTTGTGGTCGAGCAATGTTTCGTCCACGGATAAAGATCCAGCAACTGTTTGACCCGATTCCCAAACGGCTTTAACCCAGAATGCATGTCCGCTAGGAATAAGTGAGGCATCACCTTCCAGGTTAATTTGTGAGTCGTCGGAACCATTGTAGCTACCATATACACCATCCACATATATCCAAAATTTATCTTCAATATTTGAAGTGTCACTAGCGGTAAGTAAATCCCAATCCAACGCTGCAGTATACGGGTTGCCGGCAAGGGTAAAGCCTGAGTTCTTAGGTGTTCCGTTTACATCCAGCGAATAAGCGCCACTGTGTAACGCGCCGCTGTAAAGTAAATCATCCGAACTTTTCAGGATATATCCATCCATCGAACCAAAACTTGATCCACTATCATGGGCAACCCAGCTTCCTGTGGTGTTATCCCATGAATAAATAGATCCATCTGCTCCAACACTATTAGGGGTAGCTCCTTGTACCGGAGAACTTACAAATTCGTATTCGTTCGGATCGGTTATGTTTTGCTCGACGTTAATGTTCGAACTTGATACGGATAAGGTTCCATCAATGATAAGCGATCCGGTGCCTGTGGCATCACTCTTAAGTGTCAATTCCTCGCTTAGCGAAACGGTAACGCCAGACTCTATGGTTACACTCCCTAATGGTTCAATAATTAAATTAGGCAGACTTGCGTTAGAACTGATTCGCATTAAAGAAGAACCGGATTCAACTACCACACTGGCACCACTGGAATATCCCGCATCATAGTTATTGCTGTTTAAGAAATCATTATCGCCGGCATTTCCATTCCAGGTGTTAAACACAGCAGTTGTAAAATCTATGGAAGCGCTTGCGGTCTGCTCATTGCCGGAGACGTCTTCTACCTGGTTAACCGTAAGCGTGTAGGTTGTTTCGGAGGTTAAATATGGATCCGGATAAATAAGGATGCCGTCTTCGGATGTATTTAAAGTTGCCGTAAAAGTGGCGGCCGGACTGAAAGTGATTATGGTTTCAAGATCCGTATTGCTAATTTCCGTTCCATCCAGATTTCTTATTGCTTCATCAAAACTAATTTCCAAAGGAGAACCAATTGACCTATTGGTATCCTCATTTTGTGGATCCACAAATGTGGTTACCGGAGGCGTGATATCCTCGGTGGTGAAAGTTGTATTAGATGTGACTAATATATTGTCGCTTCCATCCTGCAAGTCGGATAAACCAATGTTATATAATTGCAATTCATTTAAATCGCTTGTTGGGTCAATGGTAATAATAAAATTGATCTCGTCAAATGTTATCGCAGCGGCAACTGCAGCGCCACCTGAACTGGTTTCATTTAAACTGACAATGGAAGATACATTGCTGTTGGTGATTAACTCAGCCGATGTATTGTAAATCGCTTCTGTAAACGTTATGGTTATCGTTTTATCTAAAGCAACATCAACAGACCCACCTGTTGGATCAAATGTAGCCACAGGCGAAGTAATATCGGCTGTGGTAAACGAAACCTCTGTTGGGCTGACTGTCTCAATATAATTTTCGCTATTGTCTCGGGTTACAAAATAAGCCATATAATCGGTTTCGGAGGTGTAGCTATTGGTAACTACCTGTAGCAATTCATCCGCAGTAATACCCCTGTTCCCGGAAGAACTAACCGATGTGTCGCTTGCATCGGTTCCATTTAATACCTGTGCAATAGATGGAGCCGCATCGGTAGCCGGAAGTATTACCCAGTAGGTTCTGCCATCCTCGTTAGTTTGAACCTCTATGGTTGCTGTAACACCTGTAATATTAGTCATCTCTGGTTTGGAAGCCGCATATACCGGTGCGCTAGTATCGAACTGTGTAAAAGCGAGCTGTGAAATGGAAGTGTAATTGCCAAAGGCATCTTCTACCATAATATACACCCAATAGTCAGTTTCTGAAGTTAAACCAGAAAGATCAAGGTTAGATATAAACTCGGTATTTGCGCTGACTGCCGCATTGGCTGTGATAAGTGCTGCGGCACCCAATTCGTCAAGGCCAGACATGATTTGGGATTCCGTTGGAGAAGTACTACTCGCTGTAACTACAAGATAATAATTACCGCTACCGTCCACTTGTCCGTATACATCCATGCTTGTTTTACTCTGGTTTTGGATGTTGGGGTAGGTATCTTCCCAGGAAGTTTCAAGAGATGTAAATGCTAACGACTGAACTGTTGAAAAATTAGTATTGGCATCTTCAACCACAACATGAACCCAATAGTCGGTTTGGGTATCCAAATTTGATATATCAAGGTTCGATGTAAATTCAGTATCTGCCGTAACAGCACCTGTTGAGGTTATCAAAGCTGCAGCGCCTGTATGATCCAATCCGGCTGCCACCTGTGCATCGGTTGGAGCTGTGCTGCTTGTGGTTATCACCACATAATACGTTCCGGCCTCATCCACCTGGCCAACCATATCTAAACCGGTTTTTGTCAGGTTTTGCAGGTTAGGGTATCCCCCGGCCCATTGCGCCGGAAGTGTTTCGGTGGTAAATGCCCATTCTGTAGTAACGGTGATACCATAAAAGTCGGCCCCTGTAGCAGAGGATTCAATAAAACCGTCGTCTATCAAAACGTAATACGAGGTGTTTTCTTCAAAATCTGTTAGGTGGGCAATAGACAGTGTGCCGTCTGTAATGGATAGCTGCACACTGGATATACCATATGAAATAAATTCCGAATCATCACTTGTGCGTAGGATATAAACCCTGCTTGTTGAACCCGTGACAAACTGTATGTCTTCGTCTAACGTTATCTCCAAGCTTTGATCAATCGCAACATCCGTAGCATTTTGTGCAGGTAAATACGATGATACTTCAGGAGCGGAAGCAGGTGTGGTAAATGTTAAAGCAGTAGAGGTTGTTGTTTCTATTTGATTGGAGTTGTCATCCATTGAAACAAAGTATGCAGTGTAACTGGTGTTTTCGCTTAATCCAGTAACGAACACGGAAGAAGGAGAATCGGCAAATAGCATACCTTCAAACGACCCTCCTCCTGCAAAAGTTGCTGCCACATCATTGGCATCTGTACCGTTCATTACCTGGGTTGCTGAAGGAGCTGTTTCTCCTGAAGTTAGGACCACATAATAAAACTCACCGTCTTCATCGGTTTCTACATCTAAAACAACCGTAGTTTCGTCAAGGATAAAATAGTCGGGATATCCACTGCTGTATGATGGAGCTTGCGTATCTTGTGTTGTAAAAGAGAAAGATTCAATGCTGGAATAGCTCGACCCGTCATCTACAACTGAATGCACATAGTAGAGTGTTTCGGAGGATAGTGAGGTAATATCAACATTTATTGAAAATTCGGTATCGGCAGTGGCTGCTCCCGATCCCGATGGCACAGTAGCATCATTATCATCGGTTCCTGCAATAATTTGCGCTTCCGTTGGCACCGTGGCACTTGAAGTTACCACCGTATATATAGTGGAAGCCTTGTCAACCGTTCCGGACACCGTTAAATCTGTTTTTGTTAAACCATTATTGTAGGCAACAGTTGTCCATTGCGGAGCGGCTGCAATAGTCGTGAAGTTCCATTCGGTACTGGAGCTGATGCCTTCGAACGATACACCCGAAGAGGCTGAAGTCACAAATCCCGCATCAATCTCAATGTAATAGTCTTTTTCATTGTTGAAGGTATGTGTAACCGTAAGCGTGTTGGTTCCAACTGAAACATTACCTGCATTATAGGCGTAAAGCGTTGTTCCGCCACTTACTTCTTGAATCGTAAAATATCCTGAAGTACCAATATTGATATCTTCATTAAAAGTTAATATAAGTGAGGTGTTGATGGCAACATCTGTAGCGTCATCAACAGGTGAATATAAACTAATTGTTGGCGGAGCTGCCTGCGAGGTAAAATCAACTTGTGTTGCGCTTACGGTCTCGATGTCATTGGTATTGTCATCTGTAGTAACAATATAAGCACTGTAATTGGTTCCATAAGTAAGGCCTGTAATGTTATCGGATACATCTGTGGAGGCTATCGTTGCAGCATTACCGGAAAACGTGGCAGAACCTCCACCTGAAATTTGTCCGTTTTTAACTTCTTCGATACTTGGAGCGGCATCAGTGCTGAGTACAACTACCCAGTAAAAAGTACCGGCCTCGTCAGTTTGTAAATTAATGGTTGCACCTGTACCTGCAATATTATCAATATTTGGAGCCGTATTATACGACGGAGCCTGAGTGTCTTGAGTGTCAAAAGAGAAGGATTCAATGGTTGAATAATTTGATCCGTCGTACACTACCGTGTAAGCATAGTATGTTGTTTCCGAGGAAAGTGATGAAATATCAACTGTTCCCGTGAATTCAGTATCGGCTAAAACAGCACCGTTGTCATTGGGTACGGAAGCGTCATTGTGGTCGGTGCCGGTAACAATTTGCGCTTCGCTTGGCGTTGTGGAACTGGAAGTAACCACCGTATAAAAAGTTCCTGCGTTATCAACCGTACCGGAAACGGTTAAGTCTGTCTTGGTTAAACCATTATTGTAAGCAACAGTAGTCCATTGTGGGGCTGCAGAGTTTGTTGTGAAAGCTACTGATGTTGGGGAGCTAGTTTCAATAGCTGTTCCGACAGTCCAATCTGTACTTGAAACAAAATATGCAACATAATCAGTTGAAGCAGTTAAGTTAGTAACACTAAGTGTATACAACGAATTTGCAACAGAGACTATATTTCCTCTGTTTAATGGTTGTATATCCCCATAAGTACCACTGGTTAAAGTTCCCCCATTTCCGTCATAAGACCAATCAAGAACATTTTGAATAGTTGGAACTGGATCTGAAGCAGGTAATATAATAAATGATGTTTCATATAGATCTGTATCAATTTCCGTATTTACGTCGCAAGTAGTTTCTCCTAGGTTAGTAACACTTGGATATCCAGAATTATAACTCTGTCCCCAAGCCGTAAGACCAATGGAAAGTATAAAAAATAATGAAAGAAGCTTTTTCATATTACTAATATTTTAAGACCACTATTATTAGATAATAAGTGGAGGTTGTTGGTTTAATAATCAGTTGAGATATATAGATAAATGTGTGTGCCAAAACTTAGCAAGCTTAAAAATACACTTAATTTTTATTTAACAAACAAATACTTTGTGAATTAGGTATTTGTTTTGAGTAAATAGTTTTATTTAAGGGTAAGTCTGGCCAGATAATCATAGTGTAAGCCATCGGCCACTTTTTCCATTTTAAAGCCGTTCTTATCGGCATAAAACTTCAATAGTTCGTCATCAATAAAAAGCCATTTAAACGATTTCCCTTTTATATCTTTATACTTCATTCTATACGTAATTTCACCGTAATAGGATTCGTTTAGGTTGATAAGAATGCTACCGTCGTCATCTTCAAATAAATACCGGATGTCGGAACTGTCGACAAGCAGACTCCCGTTTGGATTTAAAAGTGATTTAACTTTACCGAAGAACTTTTTAAAGTTGGCTGTTTCCTGAGCTATTCCAATACCGTTCATCAACATTAAGATGGTATCATATTTTTCGGTTTCGGGAAGTTCGTAGAAATCCTGTTCTAATATATTTTTAACGCCTCTTTGCCGCATCACATTACAGGCGGTGGGACTTATTTCATTGGCATAAGCCTCTTTGCTGCTTTGTTGAAGGTAAAGGGCATGGCTACCCGCACCGGCGCCTACATCCAGAATTTTGCCCTTGCTCAATGTAAGGGCTTTTTTTTCCAGGACGGGCATTTCATTAAATGTCCTAAACAGGTACTCAACGGGAAGTACATCGTCTTCGGCAATGTTGGATTGAACGGTTATTTCTGCATTCTTTGCGCCATTTATAAAATCGAGGCATGCAGTGCCCAATGGATCGTTAACTATATTCAAAGTGTTTATTTTTGCGATAATATTTTGTACGCGCAAAAATACTAAAATCAAATTGTTATTTTCTTGTAATATAATATTTTGTACTTTTGTAATTCAAAATCCGCTAATTGGGAAATAGACTTAATTTTTTAAAAGCAGTTCTTGCGGATCTGCTTTTATTATTTCTGCTCTTGAATACTTCAATTTACTTAGCTCCATTACAAAGCTTTACAACTTTACCTTATTGTTTAGCATTTGAAAACGTCGTAGGCGGGGTTGACAAATATTTTACGCCATTCTACAGGACAGATAAAGATGGTACGTTTTCCTTCGAAAAATATTTATTTTATCGGCCACCATTCCATATTGTTCCTCAGGTGTTGACAAACAGTGCAGGAGAATTGATTTTGTTTGCCAACAATATGCAAGAGAGAGGATTTGAGGAGATAAACCTTAACCTGGGATGTCCTTTCCCTATGGTTGTTAACCGAAAGTTAGGTTCCGGTTTGTTGCCATTTCCCAACAGGTTGGACACGATGCTTTCCGTTTTTTTTAATGAAAATATGCCGGTGAAACTTTCCGTAAAGCTGCGGTTAGGGTTAAAGGACAAAGAGGATATTTATAGGGTTATGAATGTGTTGAACCAATATCCATTAGAGGAAATAATTATACATCCACGTTTGGGCATTCAACAATATAGTGGAAAACCGGATTGGGATATTTTTGCGGAATGTAGCAAACAACATAGGTTAGTTGGAAATGGTGATATCGTTTCGTTGGATGGACTGGAGGTATTAAAGCAGCGGTTTCGGAATGTGGATGCATGGATGATCGGTAGAGGTTTGTTGATGAACCCATGTATGTTAAAACCGCAGTTGGATTGGAAAGAAACCATGGTTAACATGCATGAATTATTTCTGGATAACTTAAGGATATTTGGATTTTCAGAGCACCAGATACTCAACCAGCTTAAGTGTTTTTGGGAATATCCTTCGCAATATTTAGAAGGGGGCCGGCGTGTGTTTCGGAAGTTAAAGAAGACAGGAAGCTTAGAAGATTATGAGGTTTTAAAGAAAAAGTTATTGGGGCTATATTAACGCCTTGGTGTCTGCGACGACCAAGGGTTGGCTGGGTTGTCCCTGTGGCCCTTTAGAGTAGGGCACCTCAAGGCGTTTTTATGAAATTACCAATAAATACCGTAAATTACTTGGTGTATAAACTTAACCGTCATAAGATGTCCAGCCAAACAATCAAATTACTTCCTGGTAAATACTATCATATCTACAATAGGGGTATAAATAGTTGTAATGTATTCACTGATTCAGGCGATTATGAAAGGTTTTTATTTCTGTATGAAAAATATATTTATCCAATTGCTAATTCTTATGCATGGGTTTTGATGCCCAATCACGTTCATTTTCTGGTAAAGATCAAAGAAAACCTAGTTTACAAATACACTATCGAAGAAATAAAGTTATTTGAAAAAGAAGATGTGGATTGGGAATTAAAAAAATGGGAAACGATTACGTGTAATAATGATATTGATGGTTCTAAACTAAAAGTGCCAAATCCCTCAAACCACTTAGCACATTTGTTTAGTTCCTATTCAAAATATTTTAATGCTAAATATGAGCGACACGGAGCTTTGTTTGAGTATAAGTTTAAAAGGAATCCTATTAATAACGTTTTTTATTTAAAACAGGTTTTACTTTATATTCATAATAATCCTGTGCATCATGGTTTTTGTGAGGACGCGATTGAATATCCCTGGAGTTCGTACCTTACCTGTCTTTCTGATAAAGAAACTAAAATCTTGCGAGAGGATGTGCTTAAATGGTTTGACAATAAGGGCTATTTTAAAGCAGAACATTATCGGAGTCCAATGGATAGAAGTATCGAATATTGGTTGGGGATTTAGTATGTGTGTTTTTTTGTTTCAACGCCTTGGTGTCTGCGACGACCAAGGGTTGGCTAGTCGAGGTTATGGACCCTTGAGCGTGCGAGCACCTCAAGGCGTCAGGTTAAACCCAACTGCCACATAATTATCCAAACTCATGCATACCTTCGATGAAAATTTAATTCCACAGCCAATCAGATAATCCCAAACGCTCTCCTCCATAAAATTTAAATCATCCTTAGAGATATCTTTGCTTAAAATTCCGTGAATAATGCCAGCATTAAAATTGTCTCCTGCCCCAATGGTACTAACAGGTTTTATATGTGGGACGGAGTAGTGCTTTTGGAGCTTTAGGGAATGCATAAAAACACCTTGAGCGTTGGCGGTGTACACCAAATTGTCGCATTGTTTTTGAATGTTGAAAAAAGCCTGTTCCGACGATGATGCTTTATAAATGTTCTCAAAATCTTCGTTACTGCCCCTTACAATGCCTGCAAATGCAAAATTCTCCTTGATGTATTGAAGATACTGCTCCTTAGTAGTATCATGTTTTTTCCGAAAGTTGGGATCGTACAATATGATACAATCACGCTTATTGGCATGTTCTGCTATGTTGTGGATCTGTTTTCTTATTGCCGGCGAAATTGCATAGGAGGAACCAAAGAGAAGAATATCATCTTTTTGAAAATTAGGGGATAAGTCCGATAATCGCTCCTGCGGATAGTTTTTGTAGAAATCGTATTCCGCATCGTTATTTTTATCCAAAAAAGCCAGGGCTAAGGCGCTCTGGCCGTTGTCATATCTTTGAATGTAATCCGTGTGAATGTTGTTGTCCTGCAGGAACTGAATGATAATATCGCCCACTTGGTCATTTCCCAGTTCCGAGATAAAATAACATTCGTGTCCCATTCTGGCCAATGAAACCAAGGCGTTCAAGACGGAACCACCTGCTTTGGCCGATATGGGTTGCCCATCTTTAAACATGACATCCAACACCGTTTCTCCTAAACCAAAAACTCTGCGCATTATTTTCGTGTCAAGTATCAAGTATCAGGTATCAAGAAAACTTTTCTGATACCTGATACTAACATCTATAATCTTGTTTACTTCACCAATTTGGAGATCGCCTTGAAAGAATCGCTTCCTGCAAAACGGCATAATTCAAAAAGTAGCGATTCGTAGCTAGTTACGGTAACACCTTCCTGTAACATGCGGTTAATGGCGATGCTCTTGTTTTTCGGGTTTCTTGAACCCACACAATCTTCAATGATAACCGGTTGGAATCCTCTTTCTTTTAGGTCGATGGCAGTTTGCAGTAAACAAATATGGGCCTCAATGCCAAATAAAATTACGAAACGTTTGTGGCTTCCTTCTTCCATTTTGTGCATAAAAGGCGCGTCGTCGCAACAGCTAAAAGCTGTTTTTTCAAATGAAGGGCATCCTTCTACTTTTTCTTTAATGCCTGCAATGGTTTCTCCCAGGCCTTTTTTATATTGCTCGGTGATCATCATTGGAATCTCCAGGGTTTTTAACCCTTCAACTAATATTTCAGTATTCTTTTTTAGTTGTTCGTGCTCGTGAATATGTGGAAACAAACGTTCCTGAATATCTACACAAATAGCAATCGTGTCTTCTTTTCGAATTCTCATGGTTATAATTTTAAAATTTTATTCATCTTCAAGTGCCAACAATTCGGTGGCATCATATCTTGAGGTTAATCTTATATCGTATTTCCCGGAGAGGTGTTTAAAGGCATCCAAAGCAATTTCGCCCCGGTTATTATCTTCTGAAATATGAGATAAAAATACGGTTTTTAAATTTTCAGCGGCGTGATTTTCTACCAATTCAACTGCTTGTATATTGGACAAATGGCCATATTCGCCTGCAACCCTTTGTTTTAAAAAAGCGGGATATTTTCCTGCGGCCAGCATATCTTCATCGTAATTCGATTCCAAGAATAGGAAATCGCATTTGTTTAGATGGGACTTTACGTTGTCGCATGCTTCGCCAATATCCGTAAATACACCGATGTTGTGTCTTCCAACTTGCACCCTAAAACTGCAGGGTTCGGCGGCATCATGATTCTTTAAAAAAGAATGAATGGTAAACTCGCCGATTCTGATGCTGTCGCCTGGGGTAAAGGTTTCAATATGTGGAGGACGCATGGTGTAGTAACTGCGGTTGAGGGTCTGCTCCGAGATATAAAAAGGGATTTCTAATTTCTTGCTTAATATCTTGGCTCCCCGATAGTGGTCTTGGTGCTCGTGCGTTATAAAACCGGCTTTTATCTTAGTCGGGTTGATACCTCTGGATTTCATCCGTTCAATAATCTTACGCCGGCTTATCCCGGCATCTATAATTATTGCTTCCTTCTTGTTGCCAATATAATAGCAGTTCCCGTTGCTTCCCGAAGCTAACGCACAAACTTCAATCATTCTTATTACGATTAGTAAGTAGTAAACTATATAAAATATGTTCTTAAATCTTTCGCTCCCGCATATTTGCTCAGCAGGTCACCGGTTTCCAGCAAGGCTTCGTTCATTTCAATCATACCGTCAAAACCAATAAATATAAAGAGTATGTTTTGTGTTTTTTCAGTGATCATGGTTCTGGTAGAATCGCTGGTAGGTGTTCCAAAAGCTCCTTCATCATCTCTGAATACGGGTAACAGTTCAATGTTCACCGTTCCTCGACCGATACCCTCGTATGGCTCACTGTTTTGCCCTATTCCCAATGAAATATCTCCGGAAATCAATTGGGTATCATATCCACAGATTGAAAAACCGGTTTTAACGGATATAAAGTTCAGCACATCCACCACGTTGGATATCCGGTATAATTCTTTGCCATTGGCTATCCTGCGCATAAGCGACTCGGCTGCAGGACGGTAGCGGTTAGGGTCTTTTCCCAGTGCTCTATACGCATCTTTCGTAGCCTTTACCGTGCCTGTTTGTCGTATGGTTTCCGGAGTAAGGGCAACCTGAATGTTTTCCAATTGTTTGTTTATCCAATTGGTTTGCTCTTTGGAACTGGGTTTTACATCCACGCATGCTTCAATGCAGGCCAGTTTTATTTGTGGCAGTATATTTTTAATTTCAAGTTCTATGCTAATTAATGGCATCCATTCAATTTTTTATTCGAAGCACAAAGTTAATATTTAACTTGCATTATTCCTCAAATTTAACTGAGATGAATGTAAATGCCGGTCACCCTTTGGTCGCCATGCACCTATGCGGAAGCTTTGAGCGCAAGCGTATGCCTTGTCGCAGGTGAAACCCGCAATAGCCAAACCCATTTTTTGGGAGTAAAAATGTGATACTTCATCGCTACCGGAGATATTGGTAATTGTATTGTATTTTCAAGGTTAAACGTCATAACTATTTCATATAGATTTCCTGTTTTATCGTTTTTTTTGTTTCTTTCGATTTATATTAAAAGGATCTTTCTCCCATTTTTTAATGTATTAATTTATAGCAATATGAGTGAGTCGGTAATACCAAGTGATTTAAGATGTGTAATATTTGATATGGATGGTGTTTTATACGATTCCATGAAAAATCATGAAATAGCATGGGCGGGATGTTTTAAAACTGTGGGAATTGATTTTCCGGCGTATGAGGCCTACATGCATGAGGGTAGCCCGGGACATGAGACTATAGGTTATGTATTTAAACAATACCTCAATAGAGAAGCCTCGGAGGAAGAAAAGGAGCGCGTGTATAACGAAAAAATACGGATAATGGGTCAGCTTCCTAAGGCCGAGATAATGCCCGCAATGAACGATCTTGTTAATTTCTTAAGAAAAAAAGGGATTGCAGTATGGGTTGTGACAGGCTCAAAACAACCTACGTTACTGGATAGGCTCACCGATGATTTCGGGATGGATCCGAATCAAATTATTACTGCCAACGATGTTCAGAAGGGTAAGCCTGATCCGGAGCCTTATAGGAAAGCGGTTGATCGCTCCGGTTTTACCGCAGAACAATGTTTGGTAGTGGAAAATGCTCCGTTGGGCGTTCGGTCGTCAAAGGCAGCCGGGGTTGCTACTATCGGTGTTAATACCGGGGTATTGGAGGAAAAAGTGCTGGCGGATGTGGGAGCCGATATAGTTTTGCCAGACACTAAAAGCTTGTATGCCTACATGCTGGAGTATTTTACGAATAAATAGTAGCTATCAGGTTGCGGTGCCCACCATAATTCCGGAACTCGCAGAAATATATGCCCTGCCAGGTTCCCAGGTTCAATCGGCCATCTGTTATGGGAATGTTCAGGGAGCAGCCTGTTATGCTCGATTTTACGTGGGATGGCATATCGTCGCTACCTTCTAAAGTATGGGTGTATTCCGGCCGGTTTTCAGGAATCAGAATGTTCATAATGGATTCGAGATCAATACGAACCGAAGGGTCGGCATTTTCATTGATGGTTAGACCTGCCGAAGTGTGTTGTAGGAACAAATTGAGCAGGCCCTTTTCCGGTAGGTCCAGATGAGATTCTATGAAGCTCGTTATCAGATGAAATCCTCTTCTGAACTCGGGCAAACGTAATTGTTTTTGTTGAATCATAAGATTTAATTTTCAAAGCTAAATGTAGCAATTATTGCAAGATGTTGAAATGCTTCATGGCAAATTCCATGGCGTAATCTTCAATTTCATTACACGCTTCTCGATATGAAATCAATTTCTCCTGGTCGGAGCCTTCCGCCAGGCCAGGGTTTTGAAATGGGTGACAGATAATTTCACCCGGTTCGTGGGTAAGTATCACATCCTCGGGAGACGAACTGTCGGCAATAATAACGTATTCAAAGATCTCGTGGCGGTAATCGGATAGGTTGGCCGATTTATTTTTGTTGATATCGATAACGGATTCCATCATGGCCTTTTGTGCCAACATATGAATGGGTTCAATATTGCCTCCGGCACTGATAACCTCGGCTTTCCCTTTTAAATAATAATTCAACCAACCCTGAAGCATTTGCGAACGGGCTGCGTTTTTTTCGGTGTATACGAGTATTTTTTTCATGGTTTTTATATGAGACGCATTAGATAATGAACATAAATATACAATAGAATATTTTAAGAATCCGAATCAAGTATTGAAAAATTGGTAACCTACACATTCACACTATCTAAACCGTGATCGGGCATTAAATAATAAAAGGTAAGCCAACTATTTTGTTAACGATTAACCATAAACTTTGTCAGCTCTCCTTGGAAAAACTTTCGAATGATATCGCTTACCACAATGCTCATTTCTTCCCTTGTTTCCAAGGTTGCAGTCCCTACGTGGGGTGTGGCCACCACATTATCAAAAGCCAATAGTTCTTTAGGAATATTGGGTTCGTTTTCGAAAACGTCAAGCCCGGCACCTGCAATTTCTTTGTTTTGTAAGGCGGCAATTAATTCATTCTCGTTTATAACGCTTCCCCTTGCCGTATTAATAATATAAGCACTTCTTTTCATGATTTTAAACTCGGCTTCACCCACTAAATGTTTGGTTTCCGGGGTTAACGGTGTATGTAACGAAACCACATCCGAAGTCCTTAAAACCTCTTCAAGTGAAACCATGCCGGCAGAATATCTATTTTCAATTTCTGTACTCAAACGTGTGCGATTGTGATAGATAATGTTCATCCCGAATGCCAGTGCTCTCCGGGCTACAGCTTGTCCTATCGAACCCATGCCTATAATTCCGAGTGTTTTCCCGGTTAAAGTAGTGCCCAGGTTTTTCATAACGCCTACACTAACTCCTTCCCGGGTTCTCAACCGGTTGTTCAAACAGCCTATTTTACGGGCAACGGCAATCATCAAACCCATGGCCAGTTCGGCAGTAGGTTCGGTAACGGGATCCGGGGTATTGGTCACCGTAATGCCTTTACCGGTTACAAAAGGGATGTCTATATTGTCATATCCTACACCAAAGTTGGCAATCAGCTTAAGCTTTGCAGCCCTGCTTATATCTCCGTTAGATAACTTGTGGCCAAAGACGGAAACAATGGCCTCCGCAGTTTCAATATGTCTGTCTACTTCCAGATCGCTGATTTTATCATCCTCCGGAAAAATTACATCAAACTCATCTCTTAGGGAGTCAAATCCGCAGGTTGGGATTTTATAGGTGACCAGAACCTTTTTCTTCATGGCTGTAAGTGTAATAAAACAGTAAATCTATCGTTTTTCTTAGTAATTCGAAAGGATATTTGTTGCAGTTGCGTACTTTTGTCATTCGAATTTGAAAAAACTGGGACTCTTTTAATCTGTATACATGCTTAAAAAGCTATTTGTTTTATCTCTTTATATGGTTTGTGCTTATGGTTTAACGGCGCAACAAAATATTGAAATTGCTGGCGTAGTTAAAGCGGCTGACGGAGAACCGCTCGATTTGGTCAATGTATCTGTAAAGGGAAACCCCGGAGGTTCTATCAGTAACGCTATGGGTAAGTTCCGAATCAGGTTAAAAAGTGAGTTCCCTGTTGTTTTAATATTTAGCAGAATTGGCTATCGGGTACATGAGCTTTCTTTAAACAACCCATCCGAACTTAAGAATCTGGTTGTAATCATGTCGGGCAAAACCGAATCAATAGAGACGGTTGATGTAAAAGCCAAACGCGAAAGGGACCAGAACTTTACAGCTATTGACTCCAAATTGTCCGCCAACCTGCCTGATGCAACCGGAGGAAGTATCGAGGCTTTGGTGAAAACACAGATGGGGGTTAGTTCAAACAACGAATTAAGTTCGCAATACAGGGTTCGCGGAGGTAACTTTGACGAGAACCTGGTTTACGTAAACGATATAGAAATATATCGGCCTTTCCTGATTCGTTCCGGACAGCAGGAGGGATTGAGCTTTGTTAACCCGGAACTGGTATCGGACATTCAGTTTTCGGCCGGAGGATTCGATGCCCGATATGGAGATAAGATGTCATCGGTGCTGGATATTAAATACAAGCGGCCAACAGAATTTGCCGGGAGTGCTTCGGCGAGTCTTCTCGGAGGTAATGTGCATTTTGAAGGAGCGAATAATAGCGGAAAGTTTACGCATATAACAGGGATACGTTATAAAACCAATAAATACTTGTTAGGCAGCAGCGATGTTTCGGGCGATTACAAACCTTCGTTTTTTGATGCACAAACATATCTTACCTACAGGTTTACGGAAAAGTGGCGCCTGGGTTTTTTGGGTAACGTGTCCAGAAATAGGTACGACTTTGAACCCGTGGACAGGGAAACATCTTTTGGCACTATAAACGAAGCGAAGGTGTTGAAGATATATTTTGAAGGACAGGAGGAAGACGACTTTATAACCGGATTTGCAGCCGGAACGTTGGATTTTTCGCCCAATAGTAACCATAATTTTAAGTTTTTGGTTTCGGGATACAGAACCTCAGAGGATGAACGTTTTGATATTCTGGGACAGTATTGGTTGCAGGAACTGGAAGATGAAGAACAACAAGTGTCCGATGCCGATAGAATAGCCTCTGGAATTGGCGTGGGCTCATATCTGGAGCATGCCCGCAACTATCTGTATGGGGTAATTACCAATGTGGCTTTACGAGGTAACCACCGCATCAATGCGAACCGTCTCGAATGGGAAGTGAAATATCAGCACGAAAGGTTTTCCGATATCATTAACGAATGGGAGCTGAGGGATTCCGCGGATTTTAATATTCCCCTCAACCCCGACAAACTGGAGATGATTTACGCCTACAATTCGGAGCACGATATCTCGTCGAACCGTTTTACGGCTTTTGTGCAGGAGAACAGGACTTTTGAACTTGGGAAGAGTAAAATGGATTTGTCCGTGGGTGTTCGGGCCAATTATTGGGACTTTAATGAGGAACTGCTCATAAGCCCAAGGGTTGGTATCATTATAAAACCCAGTTGGGAGAAAGATTATAGCTTTAAGTTTTCCACCGGAGTATATTATCAATCGCCATTTTATAAGGAGTACCGATCACAAGGGGGTGGGATAAACTACGATATCAAAGCACAGCAGTCCATCCATTTTGTTACTGGATTCGATCATTATTTTACCAGGGGCGATCGGCAGTTTAAATTTTCGACCGAGCTGTATTACAAGAAGATGAAAAACCTGATCCCATACCAGATCGATAATGTAAGGATACGGTATTCCGCCAGGAACAATGCGGAGGGATATGCGACCGGTATCGACATGAAAATTAACGGTGAGTTTGTGAAGGGGGTAGAGTCGTGGGCCACGCTTTCGCTCATGAGTACGGAGGAGGATTTAGAGGATGATGTTTACGAGAATACTTCAGGTGAAACGATATATCCGGGGTATATCCCGCGCCCTTCAGACCAGCGCTTAAACTTTAGCCTGATGTTCCAGGATTACTTCAGGGATAATCCTTCCTTTAAGGTGAACCTTAATTTTTTATACGGAACGGGATTGCCCTTTGGACCGCCCCGATCTGAAAGATATCTAGCTACCAACAGGATGCCCTCGTACCGAAGAGTAGATATCGGTTTTTCTAAAGAAATTACCGGAACCCAGCTGAATCCAAACAAAACAACCGGAACCTTTAAAAACCTGTGGATTGGGTTGGAAATATTTAACCTGTTCAATATCAACAACACCATTTCTTACTTTTGGGTAACCGATGTGAATAATCGTCAGTATGCAGTTCCCAACTACTTGACTTCAAGGAGGCTAAATTTAAAGATTGTTACAAGATTTTAGACCTGATGATAAGGTTTCTAACATCGGAATAATGGATTGCGATATTTAATGTAAACTGATATATCTCACGGATGCAATTCTTGCAATTTATTATCTTTAGGCTGCGATTTGGTTGAATATAAAAATAAATTCATATGGTTGATGTTCAGATGACCCAGCAGGAATATATTGAAAGAGAAGATAAGTTTGGCGCACATAATTACCATCCGCTTCCGGTGGTATTGGATAGGGGAGAAGGGATTTTTGTGTGGGATACCGATGGAAAAAAATACTACGATTTTCTGTCGGCATATTCGGCGGTAAACCAGGGGCACTGTCACCCTAAAATAATAAAGGCTTTAACGGATCAAGCGGCAAAATTAACTTTAACTTCCAGGGCTTTTTATAACAGTGTGTTGGGCGAGTTTGAAGAATATATCACCGATTATTTTGGTTACGAAAAAGTGTTGCCCATGAATACGGGTGCCGAGGCTGTTGAAACAGCCATTAAGCTTTGCCGGAAATGGGCTTACGATAAAAAAGGAATTGAGGAGAACAAAGCTAAGATGATAGTTTGTGAAGGCAACTTCCATGGAAGAACGGTGACGATCATTTCCATGTCAACCGATCCTGATTCGTACAAAGGATTTGGACCATACACACCTGGTTTCGAAGTGGTTCCGTATAATGATGTGCAAGCACTTGAAAAAGCGTTGAAGGATACTAATGTGGCCGGATTCCTGGTTGAACCTATTCAGGGAGAAGCAGGTGTTTATGTGCCGGAGGAGGGATATTTGAAGAAGGCATACGAGCTTTGTAAGGCCAACAATGTATTGTTTGTCGCTGATGAGGTGCAAACAGGAATTGCCCGAACAGGTAGAATGTTAGCTTGCGATTACGAAGATGTTCGGCCTGATGTGTTGATTCTAGGCAAAGCGGTTTCCGGTGGTGTATTCCCTGTGTCGGCCGTATTAGCCGATGACGATATTATGCTTTGCATCAAGCCCGGTGAACACGGTTCTACCTATGGAGGAAACCCATTAGGGTGTAAGGTGGCCATTGCTGCATTGCAAGTGATCAAGGACGAAAAACTAGCAGAGAACTCAACCCGTCTGGGAGAGATATTCCGAGAGGAACTACGAAATATAGGTTCCGAAATGATTGAGCTGGTGCGAGGTAAGGGCTTATTAAATGCGGTAGTTATCAAGCCTCTTAACGGAAGAACAGCCTGGGACGTTTGTGTGGCCATGAAGGAAAATGGTTTGATCGCCAAGCCAACGCACGGACATATCATTCGTTTTGCCCCTCCTTTGGTCATTTCCGAAACAGAGCTGCAGGAAGCGTTAGAGATCATTAAAAAGACTTTTGCTCAGTTTGAGTCATAAACGTTGATCGTTAATCGAATTGGTATTTAGTTGAAGTCTATCGAAATTTTTGCGATTCATGCATTGCTCATGATATTGGACAATGCTTTTTTATTTTGGTATTTTTAAAATGCTTATATTTAGTTAGTATTTAAACTTCACGTCATGGAAAAAGCACTGGAACTCCTACATAACCGATTTCGAAAAATTGAAGAACGTAACTTCGACCTTAATAGCTGGAAAAAAGGAACAATTGCCGTTTTAGATTCTGTTCTGGGACCGGAGAACCTGAAAAGAAAACTTATTGAAGATATTGAATTTGAAAACAATAGCTGGTCATTGCGTGATACTACCGGAGATGTTGATTCCATAAAAAAAACATGTGCCGATGTATTGGAAACCATTATTCTGGAAATTGAAACCTTTGGCCTGGCCGAAAAAATAGAGCAAAAGAAAGAGGTTGACACAGGAGAGGTTAAAATCATTGAAGAGGCCATTCGCAAAGAGTTGAGTCAATCGCAATTGGAAGACCTTCTTGAATTAATCCAGCAAAAAGATGTTGCCTATGTGGATGTGGTGGATAAATTTAAGCGCTATGGTTATGAAGTGGCGCCAAGGATATTGGCGAGCTTAGTTATGTTGCCCGATTTTAAAAAGAGTTTGTAGAGTTGGATTTATTCACAGAGTGAATAGCTGCTTGTCGCACATATTCACCTTGTGAGTAAAACTAGTGGCTCAGATAATCCAAAATCCCAAACATGGCCTTTTTGTTCTCAGCAAAAAAGGCCTTTTCGTTGATAATCTCTTCCGCCATTTGAATTTTCTTTTTCCCCTGAACCAGCTCCTGCCCGCAATTTTCAACCATACCGCTAATGGTTTTTTCCGTTTGTTCAAGGTGGAATTGCAGGCCAATGGCTTTGTTGCCAATCATAAAAGCCTGGCTGGCCACTTCATCCGTAGAAGCCAAATGTACGGCCTCAGTTGGCAAATCAAATGTGTCTCCATGCCAATGGAAGACGGTTGGTCTGGAACTTTCGAAATTAAACGGAGCAGATTCGCTTACGATGTTAATCGGGAACCAGCCAATTTCTTTCATAGGACCGGGATAGACGCTGGCGCCCGTGGAAGCAGCCATGAACTGGGAACCCAGGCAGATTCCCAATACGGCTTTGTCAGCTTCAATGGCCGACTTAATAAATTCAAGTTCTTCAGCCAGCCAAGGATATTTATCCGTATCATAAACACCCATAGGGCCTCCCATGATAATTAACATATCGAAACTGTTTAACGAAGGCAAAGCGTCGTTATTGAACTGTTTTGTGCAGGTTAACTGATGATTATTAGTTATGACCCATTCTTCAATATTTCCCAGTCCTTCAAAAGGTACATGTTGAATCCAGTGGATGTGCATTTAGATAATAGATTTTAGATAATAGATAAGAGACGGTAATGTAAAGATTCCAGCCTCTTCCTAAAATCAATTAACACCTTATGTAATGCATAACAAGATGCAAGTGTTTATAGCGTTCGTCTAACAAAAATTACATTTTTTCGGGAACATCAATACCTAGTAACCACATGGCATTCTTGATGGTTTTTCCTACTGTTTTGCACAATACCAAACGCATCATACGTTTTTTTTCGTCCTCTTCGAATAAGATGGGACAATCGTGATAAAACTGGTTATACTCTTTGGCCAGATCGTAAACAAAATTAGCGATGATGGCAGGCGAAAAAGTTTTACCTGCTTCGGCAACTACATTAGGGAAATTGGCAATGGTTCTGATCAGGTTATTTTCCTTTTCGCCAATTTCGATGTTGGTTGGCGCTGTTTCTGCCACCTCAATGCCTTTCTCCGCTGCTTTACGGAAAATAGACTGAATTCGTGCGTGTGTATATTGAATAAAAGGACCTGTGTTGCCATTAAAGTCGATGGACTCTTCCGGGTTGAAAGTCATGTTTTTACGCGGATCCACTTTTAAGATAAAATACTTCAGCGCACCCAAGGCGATCATTTTGTAAACTTTTTCGGCTTCCTCCAGGGAATAACCATCCAGTTTTCCGAGCTCCTTCGACATTTCGCGAGCGGTCTTCACCATTTCGTCCACCAGGTCATCGGCATCTACCACGGTACCTTCCCTCGACTTCATTTTACCCTGCGGAAGTTCCACCATCCCATAGGAGAAATGAACCAGGTCTTTGCCCCATTTAAAACCCAGCTTGTCAAGTAGCAGGGCTAACACCTGAAAATGGTAATCCTGCTCGTTACCCACGACGTACACCATATTGTCGATATCGAAATCATCAAAACGTAACTTGGCTGTACCGATATCCTGGGTCATGTACACCGAGGTTCCATCTTTACGCAACAATAGTTTTTGATCCAGACCCTGGTCCGATAAATCGGCCCAAACACTGCCGTCCTCTCTTCGCTTGAACAAGCCTTTTTCAACACCCTGTAACACCATATCCCTGCCTTCGGTGTAGGTTTCCGATTCGTAATAAATCTTGTCAAAATCAACTCCCAGCTTTTTGTAAGTCACATCAAATCCGGTGTATACCCATTGGTTCATCATTTTCCAGTCGGCATAAACTTCAGGGTCTTTGGCTTCCCATTTCAAAAGCATCTCCCGGGCCTCAAGAATCAAAGGGGCATTGTTCTCGGCGTATTTGCTTAGTTCTTCACAGGCTTTAAACTGCTCGTTTTCTTCGTCGTTAAGTCCTTCCTTGGTTTTCTTTTTGTTTTTTAACGCAGCAAAAGTAGCCTTAAAATCTTCGGTGTCTTTGATGGCAGGGTATTCCGATATTTTTTCTTTGATGATGGTATTGATCTCAGCTTTATATTCTTTATCGAACTTTACATAGAAATCACCTACCAGGTGGTCGCCTTTTTTGCCCGCGCTTTCGGGAGTAACGCCTTCGCCCCATTTTTTCCAGGCCAACATCGATTTGCAGATATGTATACCCCTGTCGTTTACAATATTGGTTTTCACCACCTTGTTTCCGTTGGCTGCCGCAATTCTGGAAACAGAATAACCCAAGAGGTTATTTCTGATATGCCCCAGGTGCAATGGTTTGTTGGTGTTTGGCGATGAATACTCAATCATTGTTAATGGAGAGTTTTCATCGGCAGCCACATAACCATGTTTCTCTTTTCCGGCTATTTCGTTGATAAGGTTTAGCCAGTAATCAGTGGCCAACTCAATGTTTAAGAAACCCTTAACCACATTAAAGCTTGCAACGGTGGGGTCATTATTTTTAATATATTCTCCAATATCCTTTGCGGTATCTTCAGGTGACTTTTTCGAAACTTTTAATAAGGGGAAAACCACAATGGTAAAATCTCCCGTTAAATCTTTACGGGTAATTTGTACCTGTGCCTGGTTTTCATTTATTTCTTGATTGTATAACTCTTTTACGGCGGCAATTAATTTGCCTTTTAGCTGCATTTCAATATTCATAACTGCTTTAAAATTCTTAAGAAAGTGCAAAGATAAAAAAGTTATGGTTTTATTTTTGTCCACGGACAACACGAATTTTCCCGCAAGGATTTATTGGCATCAATTAGCGTAAAACAGGCAGTAATCCTTATAGCTTAAAACAGTTGCTTGAATGATATGGTGTTTAGTAATCCGAATTGAGGGTTAAGATGATTGTTTACCCCCTTAGGATGGTAATTTATATGGCTATATTCCCTGAATCACCTATCTGGCAACGGACAGGCACTCCGGGTTTATGCAGTTTTGCGAATGCGTGCTCAAGTTTGGATTAATCAAAATTGGCCTTCTTTTGGAAGTATGAAAGCCCATTAATTCGAGTCCCCCTCGGCCAGCTCAAACTGGATATCAATTAAATACTCGCTATTGATATTTTCACCGTTGTAGGTTGCCGGAATCCATTCCCAATGGAGGGGCATGGTTTTGGCCACTCGCATGACTTCCTTATCCAATAAGGGATGCAATTTTTCTTGGATAAAGAGACTGGTTATCTGGCCTTTATTGTTGACCCGGATGGCGAGAATAATTTTGCCCTTGATGTTTTTGTCCTTGGCCTCATCGCTGTACACAATATTGTTGACCATAAACAAATAGGGAATAAGAGGGCTTCCCAGAAACAATACCGGTGTTTCCATGTATTCTTCCGGGGTTTGCTTGTTGGCAATTTTAATTACTTTTTGGGAGTTGTAATCGTACTCAAATTCAAAATGGCCGTCCAGGGAAAAGTACACCCATCGCCCGAATTTATTATTGTTTTTAAACGCTCCCCGTTCAATCACAAAGTTTTTGTATTTCTTTAGGTACCTTCCTTCTTTAATAGATGTGTCTGAGCGCAATGCCAGATATTCCTCTGAAAAAGGACCGTTTGATTTGCGGATTGTTTGTAAGCCTTGTGCGTTGGAACAAAAAGCATATGCAACAAATAATATATAAATTAATGCTTGTTTCAAGTTGTGTTGGTTATTTGTTTGCGATAAAACTACTTAAACCCGCAATATGCATTAGAAATTCTATTACCCATTGAAATTACTTTAAAACAAGACACTTCGTTGCATCACTTCAACTCACCAGAACGATGCTCCCGAAAGTAATCGGGACAAGTGATGCTTCGTTTTAGTAATGCTTTGTTTTATTGTACTTGCAATGCTCATGACGAACCCCCAATTCATAAACCGGATTAAACGCTTATGCCTAGTCAGGCAATATAGTATTTATTTTCTGCTCTTCCATAAAATCGGTATTATATATTCTGGTTAAAGGGAGTGAATGAGCGGTAATGCAATGACCCATATTAATATATTTATGAGGTACCTTTGCTGAAATAAAAATTAGAGAAGCCCGGGGCAAGATGAAAGATCAAGATGATTTTTCCTTTGCTGTTTTCCTGTCCTGGGCAATAGCAGCTCGGTTTACAAATAAAAATCTAAAATAGGGTTTCTGCCCTATTTTAGATTTTTATTTAGGTAATCGCTCATCATCTGATACAAGTGCATACGTGTGTTTCCACCAAAAATACTGTGGTTTCGGTTCGGGTACACAAACATATCAAACTGTTTACCTGCCTGAACCAGTTGTTCCACGTACTCCAGCGTATTCTGGTAATGCACATTGTCATCGGCCGTGCCATGAATCAGGAATAATCTGCCTGTCAGGTTTTCGGCCATGTTGATCGGCGAATTGTTGTCATATCCCTTGGCGTTTTCCTGCGGGCGGCGCATATATCTTTCCGTATAAACCGAGTCGTAGTAGCGCCAATTGGTTACCGGGGCAACCGCAATGCCTACCTTGAAAACGCCATTCCCTTTACTCAGGCAGCTCGAACTCATAAATCCGCCATAACTCCATCCCCAGATGGCCATCCTATTCGCATCGCAATAATGCAACGAACCCAAATACTTGGCCGCCTCAATCTGATCGTCCGATTCTAATTGGCCCAGTTTCATGTACGTACACTTTCTGAATTGCTCCCCACGGGCACCCGTTCCTCTCGGATCGACACAGGCTACCACATAACCTTCGGCGGCCAGGTATTGCTCCCAGCCAATACCCCATTTGTCCAACACCTTTTGAGAATTCGGGCCACTGTATTGGGTCATCAGCACAGGATATTTTTTGCTGGCATCAAAGTTTAACGGTTTTACCATCCAGCCGTTTAGCTCAATTCCTTCGGAGGTTGTAAACGAGAAAAATTCCTTGGGTGAAATCTCGTATTCATCCATTTTCTTTGCGAATTCGGCATTGTCCTCCAATGTTCTGATCAGCTTGCCGCTTTGATCGTGCAGGGTTATTTTTGGGGGGGTACTGGTACTGGAATAATAGTTGATAAAATATTTATAATTGCTGCTAAAAACGGCAGTATTGGTGCCTTCTTTTTGCGAAAGCTTATATTTCTTTTTGCCATCCAGCGATACAGAATAAACTTCCCTTTGTGTAGGTGATTTTTCGGCAGCCTTGTAATACACCATTTTCTTTTTGGCATCGTACCCGTAGTATTCCATTACGTCCCATTCCCCTTTGGTCAGCTGACGGATTTTCATACCTGCCATGGTGTACAGGTGTATATGGTTGTAACCGTCCAGCTCCCCCACATAAATAAAATGTTTGCCATTGCTCAGGAAAGTCAGGTTATCCAGGACATCCTCCGCAATGTAATATTCGTTTCGGTGTGTGAATATGTTCTTTGTCAGGGTACTGGCCGTATTGGCAATCAACAGGTCGAATTGGTTTTGCAAACGGTTCATTTTCAATATGGCCAACTTACCATCTTCATAAGTCCAACGTATGCGGGGAATATAATATTCTTCCTTGTCCTCAATTTTCATGGTTTTGGTGGTGCGGTTTTTCACGTGAAAAACATTGACGCTGACCTCCGAGTTGGTTTCGCCAGCCTTGGGATATTTAAATGTATATTCACCCGGATACAAAGCATTTTCCTCATAAGCGGGGTGACTGCCTTTGTACAATGGAAAGGCAAATTCTTTTACCTTTGACTCGTCAAAACGGACAAAGGCCAGCTCCATACTGTTGGGCGACCATTCCAGGGCTTTGTTATACCCAAACTCTTCCTCGTAAACCCAATCAGGTATACCGTTGATGATTTTATTGAACTCCCCATCATCGGTAATTTGAGCGGTGGTTCCAAATTTAAGTTTGTTGATATAGATGTTGTTGTCCTTAACATACGCCACCATTTCGCCGTTGGGAGAGAAGGTGGCCACCTGTTCTTTTCCTTCTTCCGACAGTGCCTTGATTTCCTTGCGCTTGATGTCGTACACATAAAAATCGGCCTTAAACGAATGACGGTAAACCGCTTTTCGGTTCACATAAACCAGTATCTTGGTCTCGTCGTTGTTCAGCTCGTAACTTTGAATATAGTGGATAGGACAATCTTCTATCTTTTCCAGGTCCATGATGATACCTACTTGCTTTCCGGTAGCATAGGCATATTTAACAATCTGTGTGGCTTTGTTTTCCAAGATGGTATAATGTATACCATCATTCATTGATTTCAAGCCGCTAACCGACTTGGCGTGGAAAGTATGGCTTTTATTTAAATCCTCTAGTGATACTGTTTTCTTTTGGGCTAGAACGGTTAAAGGCAGCAAGATGCCAATCATTAATAGAATCCTGTTCATTGTTATAATTGCTTTGTTGATTATATATTTTAATTGTTGAGCAAAACTAACAAAAACAAGGCCTAAATCAAACTCTCTGTTAGTTCGCCACCTTTTGAAATATGGATTACCTATCTATTTTAAATTTTTAGTAATGATGAACACTTGAATAGTATAAAAAAAAGTAATTTTAATTGGCATCAGACTTTATCTAATTGCCAATTCGACGAACAAAACCTAAACATTACTTAAGCATAGCAATGTAAGATTTTTTAAACCGGGATTACCTCGATACGCTTATGGCTGTTGATATTAAGGAATTTTTGAAATTCCCAATGACAGATCTCGTTTTATCTATGGTCTAGTACTAAAGGAACACCTAGAGGATAAACGATAGAACTTCTTATTAAATCAATCCCACACATTGTACTAGAAGATAAATTACTTATTAAAGTAATATTTTGAGTGAGCTATCGGGCTGTACTCTGCGGTACAAACAAAACAATTAACTGAATTCGATGTTAGGTTAAAGTGTACTGGATGACTTTAAGGTCATTTCATAAAAGGAAAATGATATGCCAATATTTATGGATCGCCACGATGTATCTGAATCGGTTACTGCCGAAATTGTTGCACAACTTCACCAGGAAGATCTAAAAATTCAGCACAGATATGATTGTCGGGGATTAACATATTGGTTTGATGATATCAGGAAAACAGCTTTTTGTTTGGTGGAAGCACCCGATAGAGATGCCATTATTCAGATGCATGCAGATGCACATGGTGAAGTGCCTCATCAAATCATTGAAGTAGATGCTGCTATTGTTGAATCGTTTTTAGGCAGAATTGAAGATCCGGCAAAAGCTCAGGATACAAAATTAAATATCATTAACGACCCGGCCTTCAGAACAATAATGATGGTGACAATTGAGAATCACTCTTTTAAAATATCCGATCCTTTTTCTGCTTTTTCAAATGTGCAGCAATATTACAAACAGATACTTTCAATTCTGAATACCTTTAATGGAAATATTGTTCGGCAAAACAAGGAGGGTTTTCTGATTTCATTTCGAACAGTACAGGAAGCAGTTTTATGTGCTTTAAAGATTCATGAAAATTATAGGAGTTCTAGAACCCAATATCAAATCGATTTTACAGAATTACATATCGGATTGCATGCCGGTATTCCTGTAACCAATAAAAAATCAATTTTTGAAGATACTATTAAACTGGCTCAAAGAATGTGTTTTGTTTCCATTGCTGCGGTTGTTATCTCAACTGAAGTACAGCAATTGTTTGAGAGCGAAAATATTGGTGAAGATGTTAACGGAACTCAATTTCATGTGCTAACACCGAGGGAAGAAAAATTCCTCACCAGTTTAATGGAGTTTACTGAAAAAGAGTGGCAAAATCCTGAATTAAAAGTAGAAGATTTCGAGATAAATATTGGAATCAGCAAATCAAAACTTTACCGGGAAATGATTCGGTTAACAGGGAAATCACCAAATGTCTTTTTACTACATTTCAGGTTAAGAAAATCGTTGCGTCTATTACAAAAACAAAAAGGAAATGTATCTGAGGTAGCTTACAATTCGGGATTTAACAGCCCTTCCTATTATACTAAATGTTTCCGTAAAAAATACAGGATAATGCCTTCCGAATTGGTGCAGCTTTAACTTGTTGTTTCTTTCTTCTTTCTTTCTTCTTGTAATATTTCTTTGAACCAAAATTGCTTGCATTAGAACTAATTGTGGTAATAGATGACGTTTTCTTGTCATAGTTTTGTATACATATTTCAACAAAATGCGAGAGAGTGAATATTAGTTCTAAAGAACATAGGCATGTAATTCAATACTTTAAATTTATAAATTATGATAAATTCCGTAAGAGATGTGCAAAAAGACACCCAAGATGAGTTTGCATCAAAAATAAGGGGAAAATTAGTTTTTCCGGAATGTGCAGAATATGAAGAATCCAGAAAAGTATATAACGGAATGATCGACAAAAAGCCGGGGCTCATTGTAAAATGTGTTGATGTTGCCGATGTAATTGCCTCGGTCGACTTTGGAAGAAATAATAATCTGTTAACAGCTGTGCGCGGAGGAGGCCACAATGCTGGCGGATTAGGTATTTGCAATGATGGATTGGTCATTGACCTATCGGGAATCAAATTTATCCGGGTAGATACTTCGGATAATACGGTTCGTGTTGGTGGAGGTAATATTTGGGGAGAAGTGGACCATGCAACCCATCCGTTTGGATTGGCTGTTCCAGCCGGAATAATTTCAACCACTGGCGTTGGGGGTTTAACATTAGGCGGTGGTGTTGGTCATCTGTCACGAAAGTACGGTTTAACCATTGATAACCTGCTTGAAGCTGATATGGTTTTAGCCGATGGGAGTTTTGTTACTGTAAATAAAAATCAGAATAAGGAACTTTTCTGGGCGATTAGGGGAGGGGGTGGAAATTTTGGTATTGTTACTTCCTTTAAATTTCAGGCTCATCCGGTTACCACAGTTTATGGCGGTCCAACACTATGGCCGATTGAACAGACAGAAGAAATAATGGAATGGTACCATGATTTTATTCATGATGCACCGGATGAACTAAATGGATTTATCACAACTTTAAACATCCCCGGCCCGCCATTCCCCCCGGCATTACATCACAAAAAGTTTATTGGTATTGTTTGGTGTTATTCAGGCAATGTTAAAAACGGCCCTGAAATTTTAAGACCTGCAATGGATCTGAACCCTATATTTGAACATGTGGGAGAAATGCCTTATCCCGCTGTGCAAACTTTATTCGACGGACTCTTTCCTCCCGGAATGCAATGGTATTGGAAAGCAGATTTTTACACGGATATACCACCAGAAGCGGCAACTGCTCATAAGAAATTTGGATCCGAAATACCCACACCTCTGTCGCAAATGCACCTGTACCCGATAAGTGGCGCCGCAGGCCGGGTAGGTAAAAATGATACTCCCTGGGCCTATCGCGATGCAAAATATGCAGGTGTCATTGTCGGAGTTGACCCGAACCCCGCAAATAAAGATAAATTAACGAATTGGACTAAAGCTTATTGGGACGCACTTCATCCCTATTCATCTGGAGGAACATATTTAAACTTTATTATGGATGAAGGACAGGAACGCATCAAAGCCAGTTTCAAGGACAATTACCATAGGTTGACAAAGATTAAACACAGGTACGACCCAGCTAACTTCTTCAGCACGAACCAAAATATCGTACCTGCCGAATGATCTCTTGTCATTATATGAATAAAATAAGATCCTGTTGTTTTATATGGTTGCAGCAATAACGGAATAAAATGCCATGTATATTTTAAAGTAGAAATTAAAATTTCATAAGAAGACATCGTTGTAAAAATGGAAACACCTGTGCTGAGGGGTTTGGGATGGTTCCAACGATGATGGAGCGCCGTGCTGGTGTGGAAGTGAAACAACGAAGTGTCTTGCTTTAAAGTATATTCAATGTGTAATCCCTGCCAGCCAGCACGGCAGGTTGGGATTTTCTCTACCTATTGCGGATTAATCCGTTGGCATAGGGATCTGTCCCGGTAAAGAAAATGCCACGGAAAGGACTACACAATGGAAAGTTGCTCATAGCCTGGCTAAATACAACCTCCTCATTTGCTAACTTGTTCAAGGTCGGGTATTTAACGGATCGGATGTACCATGGATGTGTTTTGTATTATCCCCCTGCGACCAGCAAACTGGACTAAACTGTCGGTATGCCTGAAGATAAAGTTCCGACATTCTCCTGGCTATATTTTGTATAATTATTTTACGTGTATGTCTAATTTCTGCAATACAGAGGCAATAACAGAAGTTACAGATACATCCCGAAACGCATCCGGTATTTTTGCCGCATCATATTTAATTCATGTGTAAATATTTAAATATCCTTTATCATTGGCATATTATGGTCACTTTAAATAAATTAAGTAAAATTACATACAATGCCGACAATCCCTTTGGGTATTTCGATATGCAAAAATAATATATCTTTTATATGTGCAATCATGGCATGGTGGCGTGCCTTATTACTCCCTTTAATAATTCCTTTTCTTTAATACGGGTTAATTTTACCATGTAACGATATTTAGATTGTACTCCACTAACCTTAATCACAGTAGTCAAGAGAGATTACGAGGGAATGCCGATATAAAAAATCTTACATCGCAGATTTTTCGGAATGCTTAGATATTCTTAATGAAATTTACATTTTTGCAAAGTCAAACGACAAAAATAAGATAAGTTCTATGGTGTTATTTTATTTGTTGGTCAATAATACGGCTTAAACTATTGAACTATAATCGCACATGGTGTAAATTAGGGGTAACAGTATTAAACCTAATATTATTATCATGAAGAAGTCAGTATTAATTGTTTTTCTAACATTCTCTTTTTTGTTGACTGGATGCGATTTGATCAATAAAATAAAGGAACTCATTGGTGTTACAGTGCCCAATGCCACGGAACAGGCTATTGCTGTTCTTGATCGGGGGATCAATGAATTAGGGGCGGCTTCGGCTGATTGGCAAGATATCATGAACAAGGTGATATCTGATTTGCCCGACGAAATACAATCCACCATCAAGAACGAAGTTTCTAACCTGCTTCAGCGCGGTATCGCAGCTGCAGGAACAGAATTTCGTTGTAATGTTGATTTTCTGCGACATCGCATGAGGCAAGGTCTTCAACGGATTAAATCAAAAATGTTGGGGACGGAATTGCCACCCGTCGAACCACAACTTTGTCAGGTAGTACCTTCAGCAGTTGATATGTCACTGCCACAAAACCGTCGTAACAAAATTGAATTTTTTGGATACGATTTTGACATGACCAACGTGCAGGTTTTTCTGGTTAGCGGATCAAGTGAAATTAATATCACTAACCATTTGGATATGCCAACGCATTATGCTATGACGTTGAATCTTGGATCGTCAGGCGTACCATTAAACGCGCAAAGCAAACGAATAATCTTAAGATGGAATGGACGAAATATATCAACCATGGCCGTGATACAGCCTGCACCTGATATATGCGAAAGCAAGTTTGATAATTTTACGGTCTCCAATATATCCGTAATGCCACTTCATGCCACCATGCCGGGTAAGAGTAGGGGAGATAAGGAATTTGATGGGCATGGCCCACGCATGTATTGTTCTGTCAGTATATTAAACGAATCAACTCACCTGAGAGCTAGAATTTATGTCACTGCCAGCGAAACCAGAAGTGACTGGACCTATGGTAAAAGAGAACGTTATTTTACAATATATACCGCCGATCCGGGATTCAATATCGAAAAAGTAATCAGCAGTACATTTGCTTCTTATTCTTATACGGATAATGATCATGCTTTGGATGTTTTTGCCGGAAGCGGACCCGTCCAAAAATTTATATTCAATGGGGATGGTTCCGGAAACGATATCGGCAGAAATACAAAAGTGGAAATTCAGTTTAACACGTTTAGGGTGCAACTAAAGGAAACAGGCGATTGTGTTTCGACGGCCACTATCAGAACCTTGGAATTGGAAGGAAACATAAGTACAACTTTAATGGACAAAGTTAAAGCAACTCCTCAACTTAATTTTGTGGCGCCTGGCGAAGTGGGGGAAATGGAAGTAAGAAGCATTATGCTGCCTGACTCCATAAGTCAGTAGAACATTAACTACGAATGTGTTGATAGCAATTTGACGTGCAAAATAATTGCACGGTAAATACGAAACGTGGAAGTTCGCTGAATTTCCACGTTTGTATTTTCACATAGAATAAATATGGTTACGGTTGTTTATCCCAAAACAATAACTCATAATTTGTGCATTTGGTTAGAGAGAATATAGACATCAATGATTTTACAGTTCTTTTGAAAATCGAGCACTCCCTGGAGGTTTCAGTTGACAATTGTCTCCTTTGATGAGCCTGTAAATTGGAGTAGCCTTTTTGTGAATCATCAGGAAATGTTGACCTGACGGTAAAATTGGGAATGCACTTTTTCCAACAATTGGGGTTTGATCAGTTATTTGCACTAATAATCAGATTGAAAGCAAATAATTATTCCAAGATCTTTGGTTTTCTGCTTTTCGATTAAAAACCTATTTTTGCAGCTTAAAAATACCCAATTAATCATGAACAGTACATCAAAAACAGTAATTGGAACACCATTATCTCCTACAGCGACAAAAGTTATCATGTTAGGTTCCGGAGAATTGGGCAAAGAAGTAGTCATCGAGTTTCAGCGATATGGCGTTGAGGTGATAGCTATCGATAAATATAGAAATGCCCCGGCCATGCAGGTGGCTCACCGTAGTTATGAGGTTTCCATGCTGGATGGAGCGACACTGGCTAAAATTATTCGCCAAGAAAAACCCGATTACATCATTCCCGAGGTAGAGGCCATTGCAACGGATACTTTGTTGGAACTCGAAAAGGAGGGTTTTAATGTGATTCCCACCGCTAACGCCACCAAACTGACCATGAACCGTGAAGGCATTAGGACTTTGGCTGCCCAAGAACTAGGGTTGAAAACCTCACCCTACAAGTTCGCCGGAACCAAAGAAGAATTTGATGCAGCCGTAGCGGAAATCGGTTATCCCTGTGTGATCAAGCCTATCATGAGCTCATCGGGCAAAGGACAAAGTGTGGTGAAAAGCGAAGCAGACATTGATTATGCCTGGAACTATGCACTTGAAGGTGCTCGCGGAAACAGCGATCGGGTGATTATTGAAGGATTTGTGGATTTTGATTACGAGATAACTTTATTAACCATCAGCCATGTGGAAGGCGTTTCGTTCTGCGCTCCTATCGGTCATCGCCAGGAAGGAGGCGATTACCAGGAATCGTGGCAACCACAGTCCATGAGCGAGAAAGCTTTGGCAGATTCGCAATATATTGCCGAGAAAGTGGTGAAAGCTTTAGGCGGAAGAGGTTTGTTTGGTGTGGAGTTTTTCGTAAAAGGAGATACCGTTTATTTCAGCGAGCTTTCTCCTCGTCCGCATGATACCGGGATGGTAACCATGATATCGCAGGATTTAAGCGAATTTGCTTTGCATGTTAGAGCCGTGCTGGGTTTGCCCATTCCCAACATTGTTCAGCATGCACCGGCAGCCAGTAGTGTAATTATGGTAGAGGGGAACTCAAATCAGGTTACTTATTCAGGATTGGAGCAAGCATTGATTGAACCCGATACGCAAGTTCGGTTGTTTGGAAAACCTGAAGTACAAGGTGAACGAAGAATGGGTGTGTGCTTGGCAAGGGGAGCTTCGGTTGAAGAGGCCAGGGAAAAAGCGAATAAGGCGAGTAGGGCGATTAAGGTAAACCTATAGTCCCTGGTCTTGCGATAACGATCAATAGTGAAAAGCTTATAATTCAAAAGAAATGTTTTTATAGCTTTCCCATAGTCCTGTGCTTTAACCTTTTCCAAAGTTCAATACTTTGGGAAAGGTGGTAGTTTTTCCAACCCAAAATGTTTCAACACCCGCAAAGCCCTCAGTGTGTTCCACCTGCTTGCTTGCCCTGCTTTTTCCATCTCAATATGTATTTGGCCTGGGTGGGCCGCCTGGAGGTTCCAGCGGCCATCTTTTCTTCTCTTATTCAGGATAACATGTACAGCTGCCTCCATCCTGTCGTCCCACTTTCTTCCTGCATATCGAAAATAATCCAGTGCGCGTAAAATATCATACTTCCACCTGCTGGGATAGGGCATTCTCAAAAACTCTTTTCGGATTATTTCTCCGGTTCTATCTGACAGGAATAATTGATGAAGCAAAATAAACTCCTCCGCACTTTCACTTGCTTTCTGCAGATCTGTTATCCGATAGTTATATCCTGCTTTTAAAAATTCTATTATCCCTTCCAATACAGAAAGGGTGGTGTGCAAAGAACTATGCTTGGCACCACTTCTTGTTGTTCTGCAATTAAATCCTCCATCGGGCATAATTTCATTCAGAATGCTATCAACAACCGAGTATAATTTCTGTTCTTCGGTTTTAAAGTACGAAGCATAATTCAAAAACATAGCATTGACACATACATCGCTATGCTCAAATGTTGACGAACCCAGCTGAATACCGCCATCTTTTGATTTATGAGAACCCACTACCAAATCAATAGTTTCCTTAACAGCAAAATGATCAGGACAAAGATTTAGGTTGCGAAGGTCTAATAACGTGTAATGGGTAGAAATCCATTTGGGTTGATAAAACCCCATTCCCCAATGGCCGTTTGTATTTCGGTTTGATAAAAAACGTTTGCCCCAGCCTTCTTTGGCTATCCTCTGTTGAAGTTCCTTTTTGGTTTTTTCCAATAAATCACGGTGAACCTGGTACTGTATCGAAACATCACCAGCAAGCAACCACGTTATGATTTCTTGTTTGTTCATTGTTTATTTCAGCAAGCTATAAATTTAAATATCCTCTTCATTAAATCCTAATTCGTTATCCAAATGTTTTTTGAGATCCATTCTGACTCTTATGGCTTGTTAAACCCGGATTATGCATTAGAACTTCGTCGTGAACATTGAAAGTACAATCTTACTAGGTTTTCATCGTTATGGTGAGTTGAAGTGAAGCAGCGGAGTGTCTTGTTTTGAAACAATTTCAATGTGTAATAGATTTTCTAATACATATTGCGGGTTAAATGCAAAAGAGTAATTCAAAATAACGTATAGTTATGGTATATCTAATTAACCCGGAATATATTAGAGATACGTAATGAGCATTTAAAAAACCATAAAATAAGGAGTTGCTGAAACAAATCATAGCACCGCCCTGTGAGTTGAGGCAACTTAGTGAAATTCCTTGTTTTGAAGTAGTTTACTTGCGTAAAAGAATTTCGAATGCATATTGCGGGTTTAATACATTCCCTAACAACAGCTGCATATATCTTTATGCGGACCTTACAAAGTTGCACGAGGAATGGTTAAAACTGACGAGAGAGGCTCGATATGGCACAAAGGCTAAAAATACCACAAGAGCTGGTAACAACCTCTGGGAAAAGTAATATCAAGGTGTTTCCATTGTGTTGTATTTATTCGTAAATTTATATAGCATTCGTGTGCACAATATTGTACAACTTAAACAATTCGTTATGCTGGCATATCCTCAGTTAGATCAAATTGCCATCACGGTACGAGCGCATAGGGTACTTAAACAATTACTTCAGGAAAACCCTAAGCTGGATGAGATTATGCGGAATGCCCGCAATGAGACAGAAGCATTGATTGGCGTCCGGAATTGGATTGTTGCAGACTTTCGTAAAAGATCCGAAGCCTATCAATTTTATAAATATGAAGCACATGGCCGGGAGGTGTTCGATAAATTGGATTGGCAGGATTTTGCCACCATACGCTTGTTGGACTATATCGATAATGCCGGTAAGGAATATGAAGATTTAAACCTGAGAGGAGAAATTGCCGTCAGCAATCCCATAAAAATGATTTGGCTGGCTGTAACATATGGCAACGGAGGGGCAAAGCCTGCATTCTTCAAAGACATGCTTTATCTGTTTCGGCAATATAGGGGAGAGTATACTTGCCAAATGCCTTCAAAGGAAAAAATAGAGGAATGGATGGACAGGTATCCATCCGGCATGGATCCGCGTATTGTAAAACTGAGGGAAGAAAACCGAGAAAGGATTATAAATATCCTGATCGATAAAATGGACAAGGGAGAGATTACCGATTTAAAATATTTTTTTGAAGAAGGAATGTCCCATGAACAAAAGTTCCTAAAAGTGCTGGACTGGTGGGAAGATCATATGTTTCACCTCAGGTTTGCTGTCCGCTCCCCACAATTGCTCAATGAAATGCTGGGGAACTCGTTGGATCCGGATACCATGAAAATCCTGTACGAAGCCGAAGAGGCAGGCATACCGTTTTTTGTCAACCCTTATTACCTATCGCTTTTGCATGTGCGGGTACCGTATTTTGCGATAGGTTCCGATCTGGCTATTCGTTACTATGTTCTTTACAGTAAGCAGCTCGTGGAGGAGTTCGGAAATATTAAGGCCTGGGAAAAGGAAGATATTGTTAAGCCCGGCAAACCCAATGCAGCGGGTTGGATACTCCCCACCCATCATATTGTGCACCGACGTTATCCGGAGGTGGCTATTTTTATTCCGTCCACCATGGGGCGAGCTTGCGGTGGTCTTTGTGCATCCTGCCAAAGGATGTACGATTTCCAGAACGGCCATTTAAACTTTAACCTGGACAAGCTTAAGCCTAAAGAAACCTGGGAAGAGCGGATGAAAAGTATCATGCGATATTGGGAAAATGACACCCAGCTCCGCGATATTCTTATCACCGGAGGTGATGCTTTTATGAGCAGTGATCATTCGTTAAAGAAAATTCTGGATGCTGTTTACGAGATGGCACGGAATAAAAAAACGGACAATGAAAAAAGAGCAGATGGTGAAAAGCATGCCGAGATGGTCCGGGTAAGGTTGGGAACAAGATTGCCGGTGTATCTTCCTCAACGGATAACTCCGGAGCTTATTACCATACTAAAAGAATTTAAAACCAGGGCATCTGAAATTGGCGTGAAGCAATTTCTTATCCAAACCCACATTGAGTCGCCCCTGGAAATTACTCCGGAGGTGGCTGTGGCTGTGAAGAAGCTCATTTTTGCCGGTTGGACGGTGACCAACCAGCATGTTTTTACATCGGCATCGTCGCGCAGGGGGCATACCAATAAGTTGAGGCAGTGCTTGAATGATATAGGAATTCTTACCTACTACACTTTCTCGGTTAAAGGTTACATGGAGAATAGTTTCAACTTTGCCACCAATGCCCGCGCCGTTCAGGAGCAAGTGGAAGAAAAACCTATGGGTAAAATAGCTGAAGAATATCACGATAGCATAAAGGAATTTCCCATGAATGCCGAAGAAATGGTTGACAACATTAATAAACTGCGAAAAGAAGCGGGCATCCCATTCCTGGCCACAGACCGCAATGTATTGAATCTTCCCGGTGTAGGGAAAAGTATGACATACAGGGTGATTGGTATTACAAGGTATGGTAGGCGCATATTGGAATTCGATCATGACGGTAACCGAAACCACAGCCCCATTATACACAAAATGGGTAAGGTGGTTATTATAGAATCCAAATCTATAAGCGAATATTTAAATCAGCTGGAAGAAATTGGAGAGGACATTTCAGAGTACGAAAGCATCTGGGGCTATTCCATTGGTGAAACCGAACCCCGGCTTTCTGTTTACGAATATCCTGACTATGATTTTAAAGTGGTGGATGAAATGACGAATTTGAAGATTCCGGAGTAGGTTGTTTGTGGAAATATGTCGCTATATATTGCAACTCGTGCGTGATATATTTTCGCTATGTTTAAACAAATGACTTTGATGGAATAAAATATCGCAAAATTCACATTGTAAGGGGTTGCTCCATAATTCAGGGGCAGCTATATTTTTAACAGATATTAGAGAAGATTGTTGATGCCAATGCAGCTTGCGATAATGAAGGGTATATAAGGAAAAGTGCAATTAAAAATAAATGAGATGCACCTATTCGCAAAGGAGCATATGAAGATAAATGAAGACAATCAGGTAACAATGGAAAAGATAAAAAAGATTGGAGTGTTCTCCTTCGGGAGATTCCATGCGGTATTAGGGGGGCATGTTGGACTAGTTTGCGGAGTTCTTTATTCTTTTGGTGGACTAATCGTCGATGTGCTTGTAACTATGAATTGGATGGTCTCAACAGAAACACCTGGGTTAAGTTTCGGCACCGTCCTGGCATTCGGCGCACTTATTGGAATGCCTTTACTTTTTTCAGCTGCCGGTTTTATATGGGGAATGATTGGGGCCGTATTGTATAACATATCCGTAAAATGGTTTGGCGGAATCAATTTGCACTTTGAATAAGAAAAACGAGGTTTATCAAAACATCATTGAAAAATGAAAATCGGAATGTGATAAGGAATTACAGTATAAAAGACCCTATAAGGTACTGTGACAAATGGAAAAACAGAAAATGAAACGCGCCCTGAAAATTCTCTGCCAGTGGCGAAACATGCTAATTGAGTTCTATCGAATACGTTCGAAACGTAAAATTATCCGAGATCTGTCATTCGGAATATGAAAAATCCTTATTGTCAGCAGGCATCAGCCGTATCGAGAGAATACCGGTTTAGAAAATCTTACATTGCTATGTTTAACCCGGATTATGTATTGGAGGTTCGTCATGAGCATTGCAAGGACAATAAAACAAGGCATTACTGAAACGAGGATAGCATCGTTCTGGTGAGCTGAAGTGATGTAACGAAGTGTCTTGTTTTAAAGTAATTTCAATGTGTAATAGAATTTCTAATGCATATTGCGGGTTTAAGTAATGTTTAAATTTTAATCATCGAATTGGCATTTACATGAAGTATAATGACAATTTGGGGATTATGATGAGATGAAAGCACTGTTGATTATTATATTCCGTATTTTTTAGGGTCAAAAAAGTTTACCCGGGCTAAATAAATATACTGAAGCTAAAGGGTATGAACAGGATACCCCGGTTATTGAAATTTCTAATATTCAAATTAGAAAATCTTGTACATAAAAGAAATAGGAACCAAATGAAATCATGACGTAATCATTTAGTAAATGGCGATAAGGCTTATTGTTTCAATGCCGCTTTGGTAAAAATATACTCCGGTATTTCCTGGTTGAACTTAATGCTATTTATCTGTATTTCTGTTCCGTCACCATTTTTCAACATGTCCTTGTATTTGATTTTCATGGGATACCATTTTTCCTGTACTTTCTGTAAATCACCAAGGGTGGTGCTTTTTAACAGTTGACCGCTTTTGGCAAATAATTCTTCTCGCAAGGGCACGTAATGTTGGGCATCTACCCATATTTTTCTGGAGTGGTATGCAACATCTTCAATACTGGCAGTAAGTTTCAGTACAAAAGTTTTCCTTCCGTCGTTTTCCTCTGTTGCTATAATTTCCGCATTGTATATCTCCGTCAGTTTGCGGTTGTCCATCATGTCTTCGTACGAAAAGTCTGATCCCATAACCGATTGGCGCAGCATATGACCCGATATTTGTATGATTCTGTCGGTAGAAGGGGAGTAGATCCAAAGCCTGTCTTCAAGTTTTAGCATTTTAGTCCCCATTTCACGTGCAGGTGAAAGATATTCTGTAAAAGATTTTTTATCACCTACCGAATAGGTTCTGGAAGTCAGCGTGCGACTGATGCGCCTTCCGTGAATGGTCATCGATGATTCGACTACCCGGTTTTCGGCCGACATGTTTAAATCTACCTTCTGCAGGATTTCATTGGCCGTTTGCGCTTTAATGCTTGCGCTTGCCAGTAACCCTAACAATAATACGGTTGCTTTCATGCGTTTGTTTTATTTGTCGTAACATGCTATTTTCAATCTGATCAATCTCGTCTGACTATGCCCGTTAAACTTCCAGTTCCTTAAACAATTGTGCTGTGTTGCGCTTGTAAATGGCCAGTCCGGCCAGAGCGTTGCCAAGTGTCATGGCAATTAAGCCGGGAAGGAAGCCGATATAAAATAACTCCGGACTTACCTTAGCTCTATATACCGTAGGCATCATCATGGTGAGGTCTTTTGTTAAGGCGCTAAAATCGATACCGTTTTCTTGCAGGTAGTAGGATGCTACCAGACCCAGTAATGTTCCCAGGATAGATCCGGCCAAACCAATGATAATAGCTTCGTAAACCATAGTTAGGTAGATTTGTCCTTTTTCTTCGCCCAAGGCAAGTCTTACACCATATTCGCTATAGCGGCGCAAGCCTCCAAGTAAACCGGTATTCCACAACACCACCGACATGGCGCCAACAAAAATAACGATCATCATGGTGCTCATCCTTTTGGCCATCGGTAAATATTCTTTCATGCCGCCCATTTCACTGAGTTTAAACATCTGCGGGGAAAATTCGTCTTCAACTAATGAAAACTTACGATTGAATGTGGTCTTTACCGAATCGGCTCTGGCATCGTCGTAGCCACCTTGTGTAAAATAACCCAGTATCTCACTTGTGGCATCCTCCATGTCAAGGGCAAGGCGGGCATCCCGGATGTCGACGATTATAGCTCCTCGGTCCAGCATGGTATTACCGAAGCTTACCGTACCGGATAGCGTGAAGGTTTTCAGCATCATGCTGCCATTCATGGTGGTACCAAAAATACTTATATCATCCCCTATATTTACGCCGAATTTATCAGCAAAGTCATTGCTGATAAGCGCTTCTCCCTGTTTTGTTGGCAATGAGCCTTTCACTAAAGCATTGGTAATGTTCATCCTTTGCACTTCGTTGGTGCCGGGAGAAAGCATGTCGATGGCCTTTCCTGCGGCCGGCCCTTGTGCCCTTGTTTCGCCATTTTGATCGGGTACATCCAACAAACCACCAAAATGTATCCTGTTCACCCATTCCATATTGGTATAGTCGTTTTTGAGTTGCGCCGTTAATTGCTCCACATTCATCAAAGCCAGGTCGTTGGGCAGTTGGTTCTTGTTCTCGGCAAACGAACGCGTCATGATTTTAACATGGCCGGTGGTGAAATTGGCATTTAGGTCAATCATATCTCCAAATACCCCACCTATCCATCCACTCATAAAAACGGTGAGGAATACGCCAAGTGAAACTACTATAATAGGCAATACACTTCGGCTTTTGTCTCTTACTACTCCTTTTAAAATAAATCGTATCATCATCCTGTTCTTTACGCAATTTTCCCTTTTAAAGCATCTGTTGGGTTCATTTTGGAAATCTTTTTGGCCGGAATATAACTGACTATTGTTGCAGCTATCACCACCAGGATTAGGGTGCCGATGATAAGCCCCAGGCTGTAGTATGGATATATGGTGTCAGCAATGGTAAGGCCCATGTCTTGCGAACCAAAGGAAATTCCTTTGGTGTTTATATACATAAAAAGGGGGATGCCGTAAATTGCACCTGCCATAGCGGCCAGAATACTATGTGCTGCGCCTTCCACGGTAAATATTCCCACCACCTGCGCGCGGGTCATTCCCAATGCTATATGGGTGCCTATTTCTTTTTGTCTGCGGAAAATGGAAAGCACTTGTGTGTCGAAAATGGCCAGGAGGGCAATGGTCAGCAATACAGCCTGTAATATGGTTCCTCCCGCTTTTTTCGATTTGATAAGTTTGTCGAAATCGGCAAGTAGTTCATCTGGATCTTTAAATAACCAGCCTGTTATATCGCCACCTTCGTACTTTTCGCCGACTACCAGCAGTGTTGCTTCGTTTGTGAGGTCGGTCATTTTTTGCAATACTCCCAATTGGATATATATCTGGCCATGGTCAATCGAAGGAACATTGCACTGAAAGACAGACGCAATATATATCTCGCGGGCATCAAAGGTTCCGTTTTTGTCGCGCCATCGAACCAATACCTTGTCGCCCGCTTTTAACTTTGTGTTTTCTGCCATCCTTTTGCCTATAATGGCGGAATACTCATCCTGCACATTGTATAAATCGGCAGTAGGTAATTTGAGGATTTGTTGGAAGGGCTCTACACCCTTCAGAACAATGCTTTGTAACCGTCCCTGAGGATATATAGTGGCCTGTGAAATTAATACGGGAGTAACCTTGCGCTCTTTTATTAGGCTATTGACTTCTTCCGACAGAAGTGCATGGGATTCTTTAATGGTATAAGGGTCGTATTTATCATACCCCGGGTGCCAGAACTGTCCCTGCCCGATTTCCCAGTCTTGGGTGTCGTTCCTTCCCTGCCTGTTCCACCCGTCGATCATACCGTTGTAAAATATGATAAGCACAAAGGCAAAGGATAATACCGATACGTTGAGAAAGGTTCGGAGTCCGGCACCCATCAAATTTTTATATGCCAGTTTTAGTGCGATCATAATGCTGGTTTTTAGGAGTTGGTTTCGTCACTAACAACTTTACCGTCTTCCAGGGTAATAATCCTGTTAAGATATTTCATCACCTTTTCGTCGTGCGTGGCAAAAAGGAAGGTCACGTCCAGTTCTTCGTTCAACCGTTTCATGGTTTGCAAAATATGGTGAGAGTTTTTTGAGTCGAGATTTGCAGTCGGTTCATCGGCCAACACAATCTCAGGCTTTTTTACCATGGACCTGGCAATAGCTACCCGTTGGCATTCTCCCCCGGAAAGCATGTTGGGTGTTGACAATGCTTTGTCGGTCAGACCGACCCACTCCAAGGCTTCCAATACCGCTTTTTTTCTTTCCGATTTCGATTTCTTTTGCAGAAGAAGTGAGTACTCAACATTTTCGAATACCGTATAAACCGGTAATAGGTTATATGTTTGAAATATAAAACCAATATGTTGGTTGCGCAATCCAGCCGACTGTTTATGACTTAGATCGGAAACGGATTTGTTCATAACAATAGCACTGCCACTAGTTGGTATGTCAAGCGAGCCTATGATGTTTAACAGGGTTGTTTTGCCCGAACCGCTTGGACCTACCAGACCGGCAAACTCGCCCTTGCCAAAGTTTAGGTCGATGTTATTGAGTGCGGTAAAGTATCCTTTGCCTACCGGAAATTTTTTTACCAATGCATTTATTTTAATTATATCCATCTTATTGACTATGTGCATTAACAATAATTCTTCTCGTTAATGGTTAAAAGCAAACAATAATTGTATGCCAGCCCCGCCCAGTATATTTTCTTCTGAGCTCGTAACTGGTAGCATGCTGTCTATAGGATTCCAATAACCCATAATGTAAAGCGATGTTTTGTTAAATTCCTTTTGCCAGTTTACAAATCTGTATGCCGACTTGTTATGCCAATCGAAATAGGTAATAAAAGTTAATTTGTCGAACATGCCGATGGGATAGGATAGGGTAAGAGCGGAAAAGTTTGTAGCGTCTCGAAAGGAAAAAGCTTTTTCGTCATTGGCGATAACCATGTGTTCCGCGATTATGCTTAACCCTGACCCAATGCCAAATGTATAATCCGTTCCGGCGGTGAATATTTCGCGGTTGCTATATTTTCCGAGGTTTTCTCCCTTGTTTACCCAAACGCCTTCAATCCATACTCCGATTACTTTATCCCATCTCGCATCGAGTCCTATTCTGTTTTCAGGGATAACATCATATTCAGGTATTGTATTGTTCAAATTTCTTGAATCGGCCATTCTGTGATGGAACGACAATCCAGCCTCACCCGATGAAACGGGGTACTGAACCCTTCCTCCGAACTCAGGGTAACCTTTCTTCGTCGTTAAAAATTCTATACCTTTTACGCTATGGTTACTATACAAACACCAGAGCCATATATTGGTGTTGTTGAGGAAATAATAACGGCCTAAAACTCCCCATACCCCGTTAGTGAGTAGTAAAGGGTCGCGGGGATCAACCTGGTCGAACCATCGTAAAGGCCTGAGCATGGTAGCCGACCCAAAGTTTATCTTCTGCAAACCGATGCGTACTTCTAACTGTTTGGAGGAATATCTTCCCCAGGCTCTGTATGTCCTTATCCCGCCATGGGTAGAGATAGAATCTATTGAACGATAACCAATATTGCCAAAAATATTCGCCGAGACTTCAAAATCAATTTTGTTGTTTTTGTTTAAAGAAATAGCATAGTTTAACTGAGGAATGTATCTACTACCTGCAAGAAGGGGGACGGGGTTGTCGGGATTGTAAAGCGTCCAGGCCGAAAATTGACCGTTGTGTTCGGGCATGTTTTTCGGAACCTGTTCTGTGTTCTGTGCTTCTGCGCTGATTACCAGAGTAAGAACCACCCACCCAATAAGTCTGCATTTTAACATTTTGTTTGCATAATGTCGTAAAACATAAAGTTTATAGGTGCTGTAACAAGGTAATCAAGGCTATTGTAACCTGATACAAATTGTACGTCTTTTATCATTTGAATCATCTGGTACGTGCAATATATGATGAATTCGATTTTTTATTTTTTTATTAGTTGTTCTTTCGAATATCAATAAATCAGTAAATAATTTAAAGGCGGTTGGCTGTTGTTTTTTCGATGGATTGTTGTAAACCAGTTGTTGGGTTTTTATTAAATATACGAATTAAATATAAGATGGCAAAGACTGTAAACACATGGTTAGGGGTATTGGTTTTTACGCTCGCTTTTTTGTTATTTGTCCTTCCCTCACCCTTAAATTCCCTTCTAATGAGAACCGTGCACATGCTCTCTTTTGGGAGAGACGGAGGTGTGGGGTGGGAATAATGTTTTAAAAGCGAATTCCCTGAAATCACGCTTGTACCTTTATAAGGTTGTATTTTCTTATTGACTTTTGTGTTTTAATAGTCTAAATTTAGGTGACTATTAATTTAAACCATAAATGATATGAAGAAAATTGTATTTTATCTGATGGCAGGTATTTTAATGGCGGCCTGTACCGAACAAATTGTAGATGAGGAAATAACCCTGGATGACCAAAGTATTAGTCTCAAAAGCGCAAAAAACAATGTAACCTATACGGCAGATGCTTTTTTAATATTATCAGATGATATGTCTGATGCAATGGAGGATGATATTATGAAAGCGAATGGAAAGATCAAACGGAAGCATCCTGAAATTGGGATGTATCTTGTTGAATCAGATGATTTAAGTTTTACAAAGAATGCTAAAAAAATAAAAGGGGTTAAATATGTTTTGCCCGATGTGCAATTGCAATGGTTAGAACCCAACAAATCTGACGAGCTGCAGTTTGTTCCCATGCATTTGGGATCAAACGAAATTTATTACGGTTACCAGTGGAGTATGGATGCCATCGATGCACCAGGTGCCTGGGATAAAGGATATACAGGAGAAGGGGTCCGGGTGTTTATACTTGACAGTGGAATTGATGCCGAACATCCGGATTTGGCACCTAACTTAAACACGGATCTGTCAATATCATTTGTTGCCGGAGAGGATTACAATATTCAGCCGGGTTTTTATTTTAACCACGGAACCCATGTGGCAGGAACTGTTGCTGCAGCGGATGGGCCCGATTTGGGAGGTGTTGATTTTGGTGTAGTTGGTGTAGCTCCTAATGCCGAGATTGTGGCCGTAAAGGTGCTCTCGGAATACACAGGGTCCGGAGGGTTTTCGGGTATCTACTCAGGGATAATTTATGCGGCCAACAACGGGGCTGATGTTATTAATATGAGTTTGGGTTCTCAACTTCCAAGAAATGGTTTTGATGTGGAATTGCCCGACGGAACCATAGTTGAAGTTAAAGCCAATGAAGTGGCCGCCTATATTAATGCGTACCAAAAGGCCATTACGTATGCTTATCAAAAAGGTGTATTGGTGGTAACTTCTGCCGGTAACGATGCTATCGATGCCAACCATACAGGTAATTTGGTGATTCTACCTGCAAGCTTAAATCACTTGTTGGCCATTTCCGCTACCGGTCCTTATGGAATCGCTTTTGATCCGAATACCGATCCTGATATACCAGCCAGTTACACAAATTATGGTCAGTCCTTGATAGATTTGGCTGCTCCCGGCGGCGATTTCGATTATCCCGGAGATTATTGGTGGTACGATATGGTGTTCAGTACCATCAGTAACGGTTGGGGGTTCTCCGCGGGAACCAGCATGGCCGCTCCGCATGTGGCCGGAACAGCTGCTTTAATTATAGAAAAATATGACGGAAATATTACACCAAGCCAAATCATATCAATCCTGAAGCAAACTTCAGATGACCTGGGTAAACCAGGTAAAGATGCATATTATGGGCATGGTAGAATCAATGCTTCCAATGCTGTTGAATAAATATTTTAATGAATAATTTAAAAGTCCATGTTGTTGTTGACATGGGCTTTTTTTATGGTTACAATTAAACCCGGATTATGTATTGGGGGTTCGTCATGAGCATGGCAAGTACAATAAAACAAGGCATTACTGAAACGAGGCATAACTTGTCCCGATTACTTTCGGGAGCATCGTCCTGGTGAGTTGAGTGATGCAACGAAGTGTCTTGTTTTAAAGTAATTTCAATGTGTAATATCATTTGTAATTCTGTGGTTTTTTAACCTAAGTTTTCAGACCTGTCTTCGTGATGACGAAAAGTTAATGAGCTTTATGAAATCGCCAAATAATACCTTGTTGACTATGTTATTTTGCCTAATGCACATTTTTTATGGATACAAGGGATGATTAAAACCACCGGATTGGATGAGGGATTAACTCCAATAAGTCGGGGAGTTTTGCTGCCTCTTTGATAGGTTATGTAATAAACCTATTCGGAAGAAAATAAATAGTATTTTTGTTAGAATACTTTGGCCTGTTATATTAATGCTTTACGTTTAATGATATTCAGGTTAATTAAAAGAATGAGATAATGAGAACGCTTGGCCTAATAGGAGGAACATCATGGCATTCCACCATTGAATATTACAGGTATATTAATCAACGTGTTAATAACTATTTTGGAAATAATACGAATCCCCCTTTGTTGGTGTTCACTTTAAACCAGGCACTGATACACAAATATCAAATAGCATCCAATTGGGAAGGGATTGCAGAACTGTTGATAGAAGCAGCAAGAAAACTGGAAAATGCAGGAGCCGAGAAACTAATGTTTTGTGCCAATACGCCACATAAGGTATATCATATGGTGGAACCCAAAATTCATACTTCCATCATACACATTGCTGATGCAACTGCCAAAGAAATAAAATCGAAAGGAATTAATAGGGTCTGTTTTTTAGGGACCAGGTATTCTATGCTTGAAACATTTATAACCAATAGAATAGCAAAAAATAATATTCAGGTTTATACTCCCCAAAAGAATTTTGTTGTGGATGAATTGCATCGAATAATTCAAAAAGAATTAACTTTTGGTAAAATTCTTCCTGAATCTAAAGATTATGTGACCAAAGTTATTCAGTCATTTATTGATATGGGTGTTGAAGGGGTCGTTTTGGGATGCACTGAATTCCCATTAATGATTAGAAAGGCTGATTTGAAAATTCCTGTTTTTAATACAACTGAAATTCACGCAAAAGCAGGCGTAGATTTTATTCTTAAAGAACAATAATTCTCCCTACCTGTTGTAGATTATGTTAGCCGGAATAAAAATCTTTGTTTTAACAATATTTCGTACTATCATGAAACAAAAAATAATTATTACCGGAGCAAGCGGAGGATTTGGGTTTTTGACAAGCAAGGCGCTTGTGGATAAAGGACATGAAGTAGTGGGTACAATGCGATCTACCTCAGGCAAAAATGAAACAGTTGCCAATGATCTTAAATCAATCGGGGTACAATTGGTTGATATGGACGTTACCGATGAGGTCAGTGTAAACAAGGGAATTGGAAAAGCTTTGGAGAGCAACCCCGAACAGAAACCTCAACTTGTGGCAGATGCCATAGCCAACCTGCTGGAATTGCCCTACGGTGAAAAACCCATGCGAACCGTAGTAGATAAGATTGGCCTGCAACCTTTCATATGGAATAGATAGAATTAGAAAGCCGCTATCAAACATTCTTGACAGCGGCTTTCAATCTTTAACCAAACCTAACCCTAAACTATGAGAAAATTTAAGTTCTTCAATATTTTGTCGAGCATTGCTCTGTTAATATCTTTTGATGATGCTTACAAATATATATGGCATTTTTTTATTTGCAAAGGAAAAGCTAAAAATAATTGTTAAAAATTATTAATTGCCTGATAAAATTGATAAACGCCTAGAATTTGTAGTTAAAGTTGATTGAGAAGTTCTCTTTGAACTGAACTTTTTTATCTGCTTCATTCGTAAAATACCTTAGCTGCGTATTTATTCTGGTCGATAAAAACCTGTTTATTCTCATATCAAATGTCAACTCCCAGTCAACTTGTGTTAGTGCGTCCTCTCCGGCATAACCCACAAATGCTTCCAGCTGCGACTTCAGGTTTAATTCAGTTGATATTTTCCAGTTGAGGTTGTTCACTAAAGATGCTCCGGTATTGTATGCTGCATGTTTGTCTTCATTAACGTTGTACGTTGTTGGGTCAACCTTTTTATTGTCCTTCACGTAAGTGATTTTAGAAGTTATCGGAGACAACAGCAGTGTAAAATTTTTATTGGGCTTATAATCCATACCGATAGCAAAGGTAAAGTAGGCTGGAGACATAAATCCGGAGATAATGGTTTCGCGGTTTTTAGTCTTAAAACCATTGAAAAACTGCGTCTTGAAATCGAATACCCCACTATAGTACCATTTCTTTGAAGCCCTGATTCCATATTTACTGTTGGCAGTTATCTGATCGGTATTGATCTGGGTTTCGTAACTCTCGGTACCAATCACACCTATTTTATGACGCCCATAATTCTCCCACTCTATTTTACCTTTCTCATAGTTGGCCTTGAGCAATAAGTCGCTTTGTAAGGCTATAGAGTTTTCCCCACCCTTGGCCCAGTTTTCCAAATACGCCTGGGAAAATTGGATGCTCTCCGTACCGCTTAGTGTCCAGGGGCCGTTATTCTTAGTTCGCTTATCTAATTTATCCGGCGAATTTATTTTTTCTGTCAGTAACCCAGCTATACCTTCCCTGGCCGAACGTCTGCTAAGTTGTTTTCGGTCGGTAATCAGCCTATGTGGTTCAGGTATGGTTTTCCAAACGTGCTTAACCAGTTTCGGGTGTTCGATAAAAATTTCCTCGTTCTTTTTTTGGGTACTGAAAATCGGCCCTAATGCAATATTGCAATTGTTTCCATCCTCCAAAATACTTAAATAACCTTTATGGGAATATAATAATTGTTCTTTTACCAGAGTGGGCTTATATTTAATATTCATATCTGTATTTGGATAGAATTTTAGGCTCATCACATAATCCTTGTATTCCCTGTAGTCGGGATTAATGGTTAAAATCTGATTCTTGGCAAAACGAGCAGAATCAACAATAAAAAATTTATGGTTTAAATTTAACGAACTCCAATATTCGCTTTGCTTTTTAATGGTATCGCTTAAGTTCCCAACATTTTTGATGTTCTCGATGGCAATGCAGAAGCCTTGTTCAAGTGTTTGAGCTCTATTATGCTGGGAGCCAATTGAAAATAAAACGACAGTTATGGATATGATTAAGTTTGACTGGAGATGACGGGAAAACTTCATTGTGAAAATACAGCGTTATTTATTAGTAAATCGTTGACAAGTTTGGATTAAATGAATATGAAATCCAAAACTTGTTTACGAAAAATCGTGCCAATGAGTGCAAAAATAAACTGTTTTTTTACTTATTTGAAAAAGTAAGGCGGATTAATTTCTACTTTTTGTGCTTTGGGTTTGACTTATCTTCATCCGGCATAAAAATTAACGATATTGAGTTAACGCAATGGCGGGTGTTTTTGGGCGTAAACCCTTCGTTTAAAAAAACGTGGCCCAGGTGCCCTTTGCAATGGTTGCAAATTATCTCTGTTCTTCTACCGTCAGCATCCGGAACTCTTTTTACAGCTCCTTTTATTTCGTCATCAAAACTGGGCCAGCCGCAATTCGAATCAAATTTATCGTCGGAATAATAAAGTGGAGCTTCACATTGTTTACAAATATAGGTTCCCTTTTTTTTGTTATCGGTATACTTTCCTGTGTAGGGCATTTCTGTGCCCTTGTTTAATATGACGCTTTTTTCTTCCGGCGAGAGTTTGTTGTAGACTTTTTTCTGTCCTTCCATATTGAGTAATACTGAGCTGGTTAGTATAATGAATAACAATTTTCTCATGTCGATGGCGTTTTGGCGTGTTTTTTCTACCTGTAAAACAGCAGTTTCTTAGATTTTGTTTAAATAAATGTGATTTGGTTGCGATTTCCATTGCTTTTTCTAAATTTGTTTGCTATTCCAACCTGAACCATTCGTAATTTATATTTAAATGGAGTTCAGGTTCTGTCCCGACATAGATGAAGTGAATAGCGTTGGAAAAGATTTTTACGGAATTTCTGTCGTCCCGCTAACTATTAGGGGATACAGACTTAACTTTTGGAATAATTTGGACTGAAGAAAAAAAATTTATCACCTATAAAATCAGTATAAAAATGGGATTAAAGATTATTGTCCTTGCCAAGCAGGTCCCCGACACCAGAAATGTTGGGAAAGATGCTATGAAGGCAGATGGAACGGTAAACCGTGCCGCATTGCCGGCTATTTTCAACCCTGAAGATTTAAATGCGTTGGAACAAGCCCTGCGGTTGAAAGATCGTTACGAAGGATCGGAGGTTACTATTTTGACGATGGGGCCGGGGCGAGCAGCCGACGTAATCCGCGAAGGATTGTACCGTGGCGCCGATAAAGGCTATTTGCTAACCGACAGGGCATTTGCCGGTTCAGATACATTAGCCACTTCTTACGCAATTTCTTGCGCTATCAAAAAAATGAAGGGCTTCGATATTATTATAGCTGGTCGTCAGGCCATTGACGGAGATACCGCCCAGGTTGGACCTCAAGTGGCAGAAAAACTACACTTGCCGCAAATTACTTATGCCGAGCACGTGAACTCCGCAGAAAATGGAAAAATATCCGTGTTGCGAAGGTTGGAAAGAGGAGTAGAAACAGTAGAAGCTCCCCTGCCTTGTGTTATTACAGTAAATGCTTCGGCTCCCGATTGTCGTCCGCGAAACGCAAAAAGGGTAATGAAGTATAAACATGCCAAAACGGTTACCGAAACACAAGATCAAAGCGAAGACTACATCGATTTAACAAATGATCGTCCATACCTGGTTATTGAGGAGTGGAGCGTGAACGATATCGAAACCGACACCAAATGGTTAGGTCTTACCGGTTCTCCTACCAAAGTAAAGAAAATTGAAAACGTAGTGTTCCAGGCCAAGGAATCAAAACGTATTTCTAATAACGAGGAGGAATTGGAAGAGCTGATTGTGGAACTTATTGAAAATCATACGATCGGATAAGTAAAATCTTTGTTTAACAAAAATCAATTTTGATGGGATGGAGATAAGATTGTCTAATAATCTAATTGTCTCTACCGATTGTCTCAAATTGATCTTGATCAATTAATAATGGGTAACGTATTTGTAATTTGCGAAATAGAAGAAGGTAAGATAGCTGATGTTAGTCTCGAGCTGCTAACTAAAGGCCGTTCACTTGCCAACGACCTGGACTGCAAGCTGGAAGCAGTTGTGTTGGGTCACAATTTAAAAGGAATCGAAAAAAAGGTTTATCCTTTTGGTGTAGATGTGTTGCATGTAGGTGATGATAAACGACTTGAAATTTATACCACACTGCCATTTACATCAATTATAGTAGACCTTTTTAAGCAGGAAAAACCAGAGATTTGCTTGTTGGGTGCATCCACCTTGGGTCGTGATTTAGGTCCTCGTGTTTCATCCGCACTGCAAAGTGGATTGACTGCCGACTGTACAGCTTTGGAGATTGGAGATCATACCGATAAAAAAGCGGGTAAGGATTATAAGAATCTGTTATACCAGATTCGTCCTGCTTTTGGGGGAAATATTGTAGCAACTATCATCAACCCCGACTGCCGTCCACAAATGGCTACGGTGCGTGAGGGTGTGATGAAAATGGAAGTGTACAATGAAGCACACAAGGGCAAAGTAAAAAATATTGACGTTGATAAAATCCTTAAGCCGGAAGAATTGGTGGTGAAGGTAATTGAGCGTCATATGGAGAAATCAAAAGTTAATATTAAGAACTCGTCCATTATAATCGCCGGTGGTTACGGAATGGGTTCTAAAGAAGGGTTTGATCAGTTATTTCAATTGGCAGAAGTGTTGAGTGCTGAAGTAGGTGCATCCAGGGCCGCAGTAGATGCGGGATATGCCGACCATGAGCGTCAGATCGGGCAAACAGGAGTCACCGTACGTCCTAAACTGTATATCGCCTGCGGTATCTCAGGACAGATTCAGCACACAGCGGGTATGGAAGAGTCGTCGATGGTGATTGCCATCAATAACGATTCTAATGCACCAATCAACAAAATTGCCGATTATGTGATTAATGGCGATGTGAACGAAATCGTTCCCAAATTGATTAAATTATATAAAAAGAATACTAAGTAGAAATTAGGATATAGGTGTTTGTGCATGAATGATAGATGTTTTTGTTACATCGTGTAAATCAGTCTTACATCTTGATACTATAAAAATATTAAGTAATGGCTAATTTTTTTACAGATAACCCCGATTTGAAATTCCATCTGACACACCCGTTAATGGAAAAAATTGTGGCATTGAAGGAGCGTAATTTTGCCGACAAAGATAAGTTTGATTACGCACCTATGGATTTTGAAGATGCCATGGACAGCTACGAAAAGGTGTTGGAGATTGTTGGTGAGATTTGTGGTGACATTGTAGCTCCTAACGCTGAAAGTGTAGACCAGGAAGGTCCAAAGATTGTGAATAACGAAGTGATATATGCCAAAGGAACGCAGGAAAACCTGGAAGCTTTGGTTGAGGCAGGTTTAATGGGAATTACGCTTCCCCGTAAATACGAAGGATTGAATTTCCCGATTGTGCCTTATATCATGGCTGCCGATATTGTTTCGCGGGCCGATGCCGGTTTTGTGAACATATGGGGACTGCAGGATTGTGCGGAGACCATCAACGAATTTGCCAGTGAAGAGCAAAAGCAAAAATATTTGCCGCGTATTTCAAATGGCGAAACCGCAGCCATGGACTTAACCGAACCTGATGCAGGTTCCGATTTGCAAGCGGTTCAGTTAAAAGCCACTTTTAACGAAGAAGATGGGAGATGGTACCTGAACGGTGTAAAACGTTTTATCACCAATGGAGACGGACATGTATCCCTGGTGCTGGCACGTTCAGAGGACGCTACGCAAGATGGCCGCGGGTTGTCCATGTTTATTTACGATAGAAACGAAAAAGCGGTCATCGTTCGTCGTATCGAAAACAAGATGGGTATCAAAGGATCGCCAACTTGTGAACTGGTGTTTAAGAATGCGCCGGCAGAGCTGGTGGGTTCCCGAAAAATGGGACTCATCAAGTACGTGATGGCCCTGATGAACGGGGCCCGGTTAGGTATTGGAGCACAGTCTATAGGGATTTCCGAAGCCGCTTACCGCGAAGGATTGGAGTATGCTAATGAGCGTAAACAGTTTGGCAAGTCTATCATCCAATTTCCGGCAGTATACGAAATGCTTTCTACCATGAAAGCCAAATTGGATGCTTCACGTACATTGTTGTATGAGACATCGCGCATGGTGGACATGTACAAAACGTATATGCACATTAGCGAGGAGCGTAAGTTAGAGCCCGAGGAACGTAAAGAAATGAAGCGATACCAGAAGATGGCCGACTACTTTACGCCACTGTTAAAAGGTATGACCAGTGAGTATAGCAACCAATTGGCTTACGATTCACTTCAAATACATGGAGGTTCCGGTTTTATGAAGGATTACCCCATCGAACGTATCTATCGTGATGCCCGTATTACTTCAATCTACGAGGGGACTACTCAGTTACAGGTGGTTGCTGCAATACGTGGAGTAACAACGGGTGGTTATTTAGATAGGATCCGGGAATATGAGGCCATGGAGCTTCGCCCCGAATTGCATGGATACCGTCGTACATTAATTGGCATGACAGAGGAATATGTGCATGCAGTAAAAACGGTGGTTGAGGTGAAAGATAATGAGTATATCGATTTCCATGCGCGCCGTTTGGTTGAAATGGCCGGGCATATTGTAATGGGTTACCTGTTGTTATTGGATACTCAACGTGATGAGAAGTTTAAGTCATCCACCGAGATTTATATAAAAATGGGTAAGTCCGAAAACCAAGCCAGGGCAGAGTTTATTCATAGCTTCGCTTTGGATGATTTAGGTGCTTACAAGCATATGTAGGATATAAAATTCTTGTTATAAAATAAGGCTGGATCGTTTGATCCGGCCTTATTTGATTAAACCCGCAATATGCATTAGAAAATCTATTACACATTGAAATTGTTTCAAAACAAGACACTCCGCTGCTTCACTTCAACTCACCATAACGATGAAAACCTAGTAAGATTGCACTTTCAATGTTCACGACGAAGTTCTAATGCATAATCCGGGTTAAACAGTGACGTTCCCCGAATATTATGCGAGATCTGTTATTAGGAATTCTTCAAATTCCTTAAGGTCAGAAAACGAAAGCCTAGCCGATGGCTATTGTGATCGAAAATCTTACCTTGCTTTGATGAAACAATATGCAAATATTTCTGATCGAATTGGCATTTAGGTGCAACCTATTGGCAATTTTGGGATTATTATTTTTGGGCAGGATATTAAGGGTAAGGAAATAATTCAACTTTCTTAATGTTATAACTCCGATGAACTTGTTGTTTCAGAATCAACTAATTCCATTAACACTTTAATTTGTGCAGGTCGTCCACCGCAAAATGACACGAAGGGGTGTTGTAGAAACAACCCAGGGCATCGGGCTATAGAGCCAGGGGTCATTCAAAATTTCCCCAAAGGGGATAGAGTTATAATTTATACACTAACAATTCTTCCTAATGATAAAATATGCAAGCCATGGAAAAATAGAATGGTGTTCCTATTTATTTTCTTTCTTTGTAACCCCGCTCTCCAATTTGTCGTAATAGTATTGGTAACAAATGTGCATGCCAAACTTTTCGGAAAGGCATAAAATTTGTTAAAAAAATCCTACATAATTAAGCAACTTTTTTAAATAAAACTTTACCAAGCCGCAGAAAACATATACTTTTGCAATACAAATATCATTAGTTTATGACAAAGCAAATTGAGCCTACTTCATATGTGTTGGAGTCAGTTAAAACCGGTAAGCAATTTAAGGATAAGGGCTGGACTCTGGAGTCGGCATGTGAGAAGGAGCCTACTTTAATTAGGGCAATTTATGAGAAAAAGCAAATTGATGTTAAAGATGCATCATATGGCATCTTTCGTTTTGCAGACTGGTTGCCTGTTCATAAAATGCTGGAAGGGTCTTCCGCCCCCATCACCTATAAGAGTGAAGGATTGGCCAAACATCTTGGTCTAAACAATCTTTATATTACATTTAGCGGTTACTGGCCCGAAAGAGGTGCCAACTTCAGGACCTGCTCATTCAAGGAAACCGAAGCTTATGCTGTTGGCGGACGTTTGAGTTCCGATAATGGAGACGTTTTGGTTGTAGCTTCGGCGGGTAATACCGCCCGTGCTTTTGCCCGTGTTTGTTCCGACAATAATATTCCATTACTGCTTTGTGTGCCCGAGGATAATATCAATGCACTATGGTTCGATGAGCCTATAAAGAGTCATGTTAAGCTAGTGGTTACCCGATCAGGAAGTGATTATTTTGACGCGATTCACTTATCTAACCTGGCCTGTGAAATAGATGGATACATTGCCGAGGGAGGTGCAAAGAATGTTGCCCGAAGAGATGGTATGGGTACAACTACGTTATCCGCTGTTACCACAATAGGACGTATTCCTGATTATTATTTTCAGGCTGTAGGTAGTGGAACAGGTGCAATTGCAGCTTGGGAAGCCAATTTGCGATTGTTGGAAGATGGGCGTTTTGGCACCAACTTTATGAAATTGATGGTTTCCCAAAATACCCCTTTCGTACCGATTCACGATGCATGGAAAGCAGATTCGAGAGCGATGCTTCCGTTAGATGATAATGTGGCTCGCAGGCAAGTGGAAGAAATTGACGCCAAAGTGTTGTCGAATCGTAAACCTCCTTATCCTATATGTGGCGGCCTATACGATGCGATGAAGGAAGCCGGTGGTGATGTGTTGTGTGCAACCAATCAGGAGGCACTGGAAGCAGCCCGCATCTTTAAAGATACGGAAGGCAACGATATTCATCCGGCAGCAGCCGTAGCAACGGCAACGTTGATGAATGCAGTTAAGGATGGGGTTGTGAAAAAAGATGATTGTATTATGCTGAACATTACTGGTGGAGGTGAAGAGCGTTTTAAAAACGAAAAAGATATCATTTATCTTGAACCGGATTATGTGTTCGACATTAATCCTTCAGTCCGTGAGGTAGAGGAGGTGCTTGTCACGGTATTTGAGTCTGAGTACTATGCCATGTATATCTAAACTAAATTTTTTATTCTTGATTTTTCAGAAGGAATTCAAATATTGAAGGTATTCGAAGAAGGATACTACCTATCGAATTATTGTATAAAGCATTATTCAGGGAGCAGGGTTTACTTTGCTCCCTTTTTTATGCGTTCTTTTAAACCCGCAATAGCATTAGAAAATCTATTACACATTGAAATTGTTTCAAAACAAGACACTCCGCTGCTTCACTTCAATTCACCATAACGATGCTATGCCTCGTTTCAGTAAAGCCTTGTTTTATTGCACTTTCAATGTTCACAACGAAGTTCTAATGCATAATCCGGGTTAAGCCATTATTCTTTTTTATCTTCTGACAGCATTATTGGGATATATACGATGCATTGTTGAAGATGATGAAGGCAACAAAACAGAAGGATCGAAACGCCTGCCCACATATATAATATTGTAGCCATAGGGCCACCGATTTTTACGATGATGCAAGTATCATCACAAAGCCTGCTGAGGCGATGACTTTTATTGTCAGGATGCCAATTGCGAAGGAAATAAACCGTCAATGAGTTTATATTACCTTACCTTATTGTTTGTAGGCTATCGAAGCTTTAGGCACAGAAATGGGACGCTTGTTGGATAGCATGATACCAAAGTTGGGGAATACCCTTATCAAGTTTTCTTAAAAAGTGATCGGAGGAAAAATGGTAGGTGAACAGGGCGAGTTAAAAAGTGACGGGGTGAATATTTGCCATATGCAAATATTCACCCCGTCACTTTTTATAGTTTCTTACTTATCTTCTCTAACAATGGTCTGCTCTCTGTCCGGACCTACCGAAATGATTTTAATGGGTACTTCAAGTTCGGCCTCCAAATAGTTGATGTAGTTGTTTAACTCTTCCGGGAACTCATCTTCTGATTTCATTCCGGTTAAATCTTCTGCCCAACCCGGAAGTTCTGTATAAACAACCTCAAGGTTTTCGGGCAGCTCGAACGGGAATTCAACCGTTTCTACGCCATTAATTTTGTAGGCAGTAGCTACCTTAATGGTTTTGAACGAGCTTAATACATCGCTTTTGGTCATGATCAGTTGGGTGACCCCGTTAATCATCACTGAATATTTTAAAGCAACCAGATCCAGCCAGCCGCACCTGCGCGGGCGACCGGTAGTAGCGCCAAACTCATGCCCTGCTTTACGCAGTTCTTCGCCAGTTTCGCATGCCAGTTCTGTTGGGAACGGGCCGCTACCCACCCGGGTGCAATAGGCTTTAAATATACCGTAAACCTCGCCAATTTTGTTAGGAGCAACGCCCATACCTGTGCATGCTCCGGCGCAAATAGTATTGGAAGAAGTCACAAAAGGATACGAACCAAAGTCAATATCCAACAAAGTTCCCTGAGCACCTTCGGCCAATACCGACTTACCTTCTTTAAGGAAATTGTTGATCCTGTGTTCGCTGTCAATAATGGTAAATTTCTTCAAACACGCTATCCCTTCCATTAAGCCAGCTTCAAACTCTTCAATATTGTACTCAAAGTCATACATCGAAAGCAACTGCTGATGTTTCTTTTTAAGATCGTTATATTTTTTCTCGAAATTGTTCAGGATATCACCCACCCGTAAACCATTTCTACCCGTCTTGTCCATGTAGGTGGGGCCGATTCCTTTTAGTGTAGAACCGATCTTTGTTTTTCCTTTGGAAGCCTCAGAGGCTGCGTCCAGAATGCGGTGCGTAGGTAAAATCAAATGGGCTTTTTTCGAAATCAGCAGGTTTTTATTTAAGTCCATTCCTTTGGCTTCAAGCTCATCAATTTCTTGCTTAAAGCTGATGGGATCCAATACCACACCGTTGCCAATAATATTCATCTTGTCGGTGTGGAAAATGCCTGAGGGAATGTTGTGCAATACGTGCTTGATATTGTTGAACTCAAGTGTGTGGCCAGCGTTGGGGCCTCCTTGAAAACGGGTTATAACATCATATTTAGGGGTAAGTACGTCCACAACTTTTCCTTTACCCTCGTCTCCCCACTGAAGACCAAGAAGAACATCTACTTTCATTTAATTAAAATTAGTATCAGGATACAACTGTCAAGACACAAGAAATCGAACGCAGAGACGCAAAGACACTGAGTTTTTCATGTGTGTTAATAGGTTGAATCATGAATGTTTTAAGTGTTTAAAATTTTCTATCTCGCACGATTAACCGTTAATCGGATATGTGTTAAGCAAATTGTAATTAACGGTTTTCGTTTGTTAATATCGTATTTTTAAGCAGAGTAGCACACAGCGCAAAATTACGACTAGCAAAAATAGTTATTAAAACTGGTAAAATGTCATGGTTTGGGATATATTTTTACACAACGCGTGAAACCGTGCATTAGCGCAAGGAAAAAAGAAGATAAGGTTAGTGAAAGGCGATGCGATCAAACTTATTTTCCGGCGCAATCTTTGCAAATACCGTAAATATAAAGCGAATGATGGGAAACCTGGAAATTCATGGTCTCCCTGGCATTGTTCAGTACAGATTGTATGCCCGGATCACAAAACTCGGTTACACTGCCACAGTTAACACATATCAAATGGTCATGCTGTTTCGACTCGTAGGCTTTTTCGAATTGCGCAATATTTTTACCAAACTGGTGTTTGATAACAAGCTTACATTCCAGCAATAAATCAATCGTATTATATAAAGTCGCCCTGCTCACTCTATAATTCTTATTCTTCATAAAAATATAAAGCGATTCAATATCAAAATGCCCGTCGCGCGAATAAATCTCTTCTAATATCGCAAAACGTTCAGGCGTTTTTCGGTGTCCGTTATTTTGAAGAAATTCGGTGAATATTTTTTTCACCTCCTCCTTGGCCTTCACCTTATCCATATATAAACTAATTAAGAATAACGGTTTAAAGATAAAGAATTTGGCAAAGAAACGAAACGATTGTTTAGACTAAATTAAAACAAGGAGAAAAAAAGTGCTCGAGGGAGTATTTGTAGCTTGAAACCTGTTATCTGATTTTTCGCTATTTCTGGATTCTTTCTTGTCGTGTTACGGTATGAATGCCCTTGATTTTCATCAATCGGAAAATGAGATTGTTCAAATCCTCCACATTGTGAATGTACAGGTAAATGGAGCCTTCAAAAATGCCGTCGTGACTTTCAACATGTATCGAGCGCATATTTACATTCTGGTCATCGGAGATTACCTTGGTCATTTTACTGACAATGCCAATTTGATCGATACCCGTTAGGTTAATAATGGCTAAAAACGAGAGTAATTTTTGCGTTGTCCATTTGGCTGAAACGAGCCGGTTTCCCTGGCTCGACATCAGTTTAATCGCAATCGGGCATTTTCGGCTGTGGAGGATAACTTTTTCCTCTTCATCAACATATCCAACCACATCGTCACCGGGAATAGGGTTACAACAACTGGCTATAATATAGGAGGCCTTATCGGTGTCATCATTTAGTACAATAGGTTTGCGCTTATCTATTTTTTTGTCCTGTTCCGGTTTCTCTTTTTTGCCGCCAAACGATAATCCCCAATACTTAATCCATTTATTGCTTGTTTTTTCCCTTAAAATTTTATCTACATTCTTAAGAACAATGGAGCCGTTACCCAATTTAAAATAAAGCTCTTCCTTTTTCTCGATCTGATAATGACGGAGAATTTTACTTAAAATTCGGTTATTAGTGGTTAGTTTTCTGCGGTTAAGGGCGTCTTCTACAATTTTTTCGCCCTTGGCAATGGATTCTTTTCGCTCCTTTTTAAACGTGTCCTTGATGGCTGTTTTAGCCTTTGCGGTGGTCGCAGTATTTAACCAATCGTATTTGGGTTCTTGTTTTTCTGAGGTTAAAATTTCAACCTGATCGCCACTTTTTAATTCGTAACTAATGGGTACCAACTTATAGTTTACCTTTGCACCAATACATTTATAGCCCAGGTGGGTATGTATTTCAAAAGCAAAGTCCAGGGCTGTGGCGCCTTTAGGTAAGATTTTTACCTGACCCTTAGGTGTGAATATCATTATTTCGGAGGCGAAGAGGTTGAGCTTAAAGTCATCCAGAAATTCCAACGAATCCGATACCGGATTGGCCAGCATGTCGCGAATGCGCTGTAGCCAAATGTCAAGCTCCGATTCCTTTTCGTGCGCTCCCTTGTATTTGTAATGAGCCGCAAAGCCGCGTTCTGCGATCTCGTCCATCCTTTCGCTTCTTATCTGAATCTCCACCCATTTGCCTGCAGGCCCCATTACCGTGGCATGCAGGGCTTCATACCCGTTGGCTTTTGGCGTGCTAACCCAGTCGCGTAACCTATCTGGTTTTGGTTTGTAGATGTCAGTTATTAAAGAATAAATATTCCAGCACTGGGATTTTTCGGGTATCAATTTGCTACTCTTAAAAACGATACGAATAGCTAAAACATCATAAATCTCATCTACCGGAATATTCTTTTTCTGCATTTTGTTCCAGGTAGAATAAACCGATTTAGGACGGGACATGAGCTCGAATTTAATTCCGGCGTTGTTCAGTGAGGTATAAATAGGAGCTGTAAATTTGTCCAGAATTTCTTTGTTCTTAAGCTCTTTGGTTTCTATTTTATTGGATATGTCCAGATAAATTGAGGGGTGCTCGTATTTAAGGCTTAGATCTTCAAGTTCGGTTTTAAGCGCATATAACCCAAGCCGGTGTGCCAGGGGTGCATACATAAACAATGTTTCGCCTGCAATTTTCAACCTTTTATGCTCGGGCATGGAATCCAGGGTACGCATGTTGTGTAACCTATCGGCCAGTTTGATGATGATAACACGGATATCTTCTACCATGGTAAGTAAAAGTTTCCTGAAGTTTTCGGCCTGGGAAGATTGGTTTTTATCGAATACACCCGAAAGTTTGGTAAGTCCGTCCACTATGGAGGCTACCTTGTTTCCGAATATGGCTTCCAGGTCTTCATAGGTATAGTCGGTATCTTCAATTACATCGTGCAAAAGGGCTGCAGCAACCCCGGTGCTGCCCAGTCCTATTTCTTCGGCAGCAATTCGGGCAACGGCCAACGGGTGCAAAATATAGGGCTCTCCCGATTTTCTGCGCACACCTTTGTGAGCTTCCCGAGCTAACTCAAATGCTTTTTTGACAAGCTTAAATCCTGCTTCTGTTTGACACTTGGGACAAATGCTTACCAAGTATTCAAACTCCTGTCGAATAAGCTCTTTCTCCTCTATTTCGGATACTGATTCGTTCATTAAGGATATTTCAGTAATCAATCAATAATTTTTAAAAACCAACATAAGCAATAATAGTAAAAAAATGCTATTTACCTGCAATTACTACATAAAAATCATCTCTTGCCAAATATTTGTTGGCAAGGTCTTGTATTTTACCGGGAGTCATGTCTTTAATCGTTTGCTCCAGCCTGGTAAAATATGTAAAATCCAGGTCAAACCCAAGCAAACCTCTAAAAGCGTCAGACACTGCAAATGGCCCGTCTAAGTTGCGCATTAGGTCTCCTAACATGTAGTTTTTTACACGGGTTAATTCCTGTTCTTCAACGGCTAGGTTTCTCAATTTGTCCATCTCATGGAATATTTCTTCCACGGCTAACTCTCTCTTATCTGCCACTACCTCGGTGGAGATACCTAAAACTCCTGCTTTTAGAAAGGACAGCATGTACGAGGAGATGCCATAGGTTAATCCTTTTTCTTCGCGAAGATTATTCATAAGTCTGGAGCCAAAATATCCGCCATACAATGTATTCAGAATAAACAATGAAAGGTAATCGGGATGTTCTTTGGTGATGCAAGGCCGTACTATTTTAATAGCCGACTGCATGGCATTTTCTTTTTTCTCGATATGAAATTTTTCGGCATGGGGATTAGGCAACGCTACATCATGTTCGTCGGCGGTGCTGTTCGACCAATCATCTCCGCCCAAATATTTATTCAACAGGTCTAATAGATGGTCTCCTGGTTGACCCGATACAATAACGGTACAAAGATTAGATGCATATTGTTCTTTATGAAAGTTTTTTACATTCGCTAAAGTTAATTCCTCGAAATGAGGGAGTTTGGCTACGCGACCGTAGGGATGTTCCGCACCAAAAAGGATTTCCTGCGATTTACGATGAGCCAATGTCCTGACTTTTTCAGAATCTACCAAATAGTCCTGTCGTTTCTTGGCCAGATGAACATCAAATTCGTGCTGGTTTAAAGCAGGGTTTTTTATGATATCTTCAACAATGGGAAGCACTTGGGGCAAATACTTCGACAAGGTATAAAGGGTAACTTGCGCATGATGGTAGTTCGTCGATTGTCCCAGGTAAGCGCCAAAAAAATCGATTTTTTCAGCAATTTCAAAAGCCGACATCGAACGGGTACCTTCTTGAAGAAGGGAATTGGTAACCGAGGCTACCAATGGCTTATCAGACTGAACAACTCCGGCTGAAAAAACAAAATCGAGTTTGGCCACATCTTGCGTACCACCCTGAATAAAATGCACCGGAATGCCGTTGTTCAGTCTTAGCTCTTTTTGTTCCAATATATTTAGGCCGGTTGGCAAAGCAAACGCCGGCACTTCTTTTCTTTTTAGCATCCTTTCTCCTTTTTATCCTTTGATAAATAATATAGTATGGAACAATTATTCTTTTTGAAAATGGTTTGGGCACAGCGTTGAATTTCCTCGGCTGTAACTTTGTTGTACTTCTCAACCTCATCGTTGACATCCTCTGCTTTACCTAACAATTCGAACTGAGCCAGGTTCATGGCCTTGTTTAGGAAGTTGATTTCAGAAAACATCATAGACGATTCTACTTTGTTCTTTACTTTTTGCAGTTCGTAATCACTGACCAAAGTGTTTTTAATCACTTCAATTTCTTCCCATATTGCTTTTTCTGCCTCGTAAATATTCACATCGTCGGATATATTTCCGGCAAAGGTGAAAAGGCCCTTTTCAATATCACCCGAAACATAAGCGTGCAAATCAGTAAAAAGCTTTCGTTCCTTTACCAATCGCTGAAAAATTCTTGCACTGGTTCCGTTCGACAGCACATCTGAGAGCAAATCTGTCGCATAGTATTCCTGATCGGTCCTGGCGCACATATGAAAAACCAATTGTAACAAATCTGAAGGTACATCCTCTTCCACGGTGAGCTCGCGCATTTCGGTTTGCTCAGGTTCTACAGGTAAATTTCTTTTTACCACGTCTCGCGCAGGGATGTTGCCGAACCATTTTTTTACCTTGGCGAACACATCTTCCGGCTCCACATTTCCGGTAACGGTTAAAACGGCATTGTTGGGCGCATAGTGGGAATAAAAAAAACTTTTTACCTCTTTTAGGGAAGCTTCCTCGATATGCTTGATATCGGCACCAATGGTCGGCCACTTATAGGGGTGAACCTTATAGGCCAAAGGCCTAAGCAGCAAAGGAATGTCGCCATATGGCTGATTTAAATAGCGTTGTTTGAATTCTTCCACCACAACTTTTTTCTGAACATCCAAAGATTCTTGCGAAAAGTCAAGTTCCAGCATTCTATCGGATTCCAGCCATAAACCGGTTTCAAGGTTGGAGGCCGGCAAGGTTAAGTAATAATTGGTTAGGTCATTGTTGGTCCATGCATTGTTGTCGCCACCTGCATTTTGCAACGGGTTATCGTAGGATGGAATGTTCTTGCTCCCACCAAACATCAGATGCTCAAATAAATGTGCAAACCCGGTTTTAGATTCATCCTCGTCCTTAGCCCCTACGTTGTACAATACGTTGATGGCTGCCAAAGGAGTGGTTTTATCCTGGTGTACCACAAGGCGCAGACCATTGTCTAGTTTATATTTTTGTATTTCTATCATCTATTAAAATTGAAATGCGTTATCCCTGAAGGATTCAAGTGTTTCCCTGTATTCCGAAAGCATATCTTCTATAATTTCTTTAACGGGTTTAATTTCGTTGATCAATGAAGATATTTGGCCAATTTCCAGTTCTCCTTCATCCAGGTCACCCAGAAACATTCCTTTTTTAGCTCTTCCTTTCCCCAGCAATTTTTGTAATTCTTCCATCGTAGCTCCTTTGCTCTGTAAATCGGCCACTTGGCCCGAAAACTTATTATGGATCAGTCGAACCGGGGCCAGCTTTTTAAGCGTTAGAATAGTTCCTCCTTCACCTGCTTCAACCACCTTTTTTAAAAAGTTGGGGTGTGCCGACGATTCCTTGCTGGCAGCAAATCTGGAACCAACCTGGACACCATCGGCCCCTAAGGCCATAGCTGCTGCCATACCTCTTCCTGTTCCGATTCCTCCTGCCGCAATGATGGGTAAATTTGTGGCCTTTTTAATCAGAGGGATTAGAACCATGGTGGTGGTCTCTTCGCGACTGTTATGCCCGCCCGCTTCAAAACCTTCGGCAACTACTGCGTCAACTCCATTGTCCTCGCACTTTTTGGCGAAACGGCTATTGGCAATTACATGTACAACTGTTATACCATGTTGTTTTAGTTTTGAAGTAAACTTGGCTGGATTGCCGGCGCTGGTGAATACTATTTTAACACCTTCCTCAATAACTATATCAACTAATTTGTCCACTTCAGGATAAAGCAAGGGTATATTTACGCCCCAGGGTTTATTTGTGGCCTGTTTTATTTTGGAGATGTGTTCTCTGAGTACCGCCGGATACATGGAGCCGGCACCAATTAAACCCAGTCCACCGTTGTTGCTCACGGCCGATGCTAGTTTCCAACCGCTACACCAAACCATGCCTGCTTGTACAATTGGATATTTTATATTGAATAAAGATGTAATCCTGTTTTCCATAGTAAAAAATAGATAAGTGCCGCACCCATTTCTGCGAAATGGGTTGTTCCGAATTTGATAGTGTGCAAAGATAGAAATTTTTAGTGCTCAAAATTGATTTTAAGCTATTAAGGAGCGGACGGATTAAATAGAATATTATACTCGTATGTTTAAAGTTATATTGTTGGATGGTTGGTGTTAGTGCTGTAATAGAGAATCCTATAAAATTTATTTGTCTGATATTCAGAAAAATAGAGGTATGTCACGTATTTGTCACGCTTAAAATGATGGCTTTTAGTTGGTTTTTTGGTATATTGAATTTAACAATACAACCAAAACAACAATTTTAAAATCCCAATAAATTATGGCAAGAAGTAAATCAAATGACAAGCAGGTTTTTTCCTGCAAACAACCCCATCAACTAAATTATTTTACCCATCTCTACAACAAGAACGAAGAAGTAAAAGAATTTTTAAGACGACAATGCGCTAATGGAAGTCTTGAGAAGAAAACACACTTGGAGGTTTTTAAATTAATAGAAGAAGAATTGGGTTATCCCATCCCTTAATCAGCTTTTAAATCCTGTCTGTTTCATTTTTACAGACAGGATTTTTTCTTAGAATTCAACAATAATACCTAAAGTAGGCAAAACAGTTCCATTCTCTGTAATTATTTTGTCAAATATGTATCGTTGCTCGTTTGGGTCAGCATCGGGGTTTTCAATGATCGGTAATCCGCTGGCATCCAGTTGTTGCACATACTTCACAGGCTCTTTGGTTTTGTAGTTATATAAATTTTGGATATCCAGATAAATGCCAAGAGACCAATTTTTAAACACATATTTTTTATCCACTCTAATATCGAGCTGGTGAAAATCAGCCAAACGTTTCTGGTTGTACGCACTATAATCCAAGTATTCGCGCCCTGTTGCATCCCAGGCTTTTTTTAGTTTGGTGGTGTTTTCATCTACTTGCGTGTATGGCAAACCACCCACAAAACGCCACTTTACACCAATGTCCCAGTTCTTTTTTAAAGTTTTGTTAATGGTGGTTGTGAACAGGTGTTTGCTATCCCATGAGCTGGGAACATATTGTCCCTGTATATTGGTGAATTTACTTCTGACAAAAGTGTAGGCCGCTATAAAATGTAGTCCTTTTGGGGAACGTTGGCGTGCCATCAATTCAAAACCATAAGCCTTCCCTTTTCCGATGGAGATAACTTCTTCGTCTCCCACAACACCAAAATCGCCCCCTTTGCTTGCCAGAGAAACAGAATCGGTGACTGAAACCGGATAATCATTATATTTCTTAAAAAATCCTTCCAGCGTAATTTTTGAATAGCTGTTAGGCCGATACTCAAATCCGGCAACCAGATGATCGGCATAAATGTATTTAATACCATTGCTTTTGTTGGTTAGGGATTCATTGTTGTCCCTGAATCCCAAAGTTGTGAGCGAGGGCGGTTGGTAGTATCTGCCCAGGTTAAAATTAAAAAAGATGGGGGTGTCCAATTGTACCGAAGCGGAAAAACGCGGGCTAAATTGTTTCAGCAAGTTGCTCATGTTGTTAGAGTATGAGTTGGCATCCATCCTAAAACTCATGGATAAATTAACCCTGTCATTTAAAACAGGAATGGCGGCAGATGCAAATACTCCATATTTTAAAAAACGCAATTCTGAATTATAAGAGATTTGCAAGAGTGAAGCGTTTTGGTAATCTTGGCGGTAAGTGTTGTTCTTATAATGCACGTCATCAAAAGAAAGGCCAGTGTTAAAGTTGATATTCAAAAATTTAGAATGGAGTTCGGTCCTAAATTTGTTTTCAATTTCTTGTGATTGATAATCGTATATCAGGTTCTGTGCGTCTTTAATATTATCCCGATATTTAATGGCTTCGTTGTTTAAATGACTTCTGCTGGTTATAACGGACAAATAACTTTTTCCATAAAAGTGCTTATAGTTGGCGCCAATCGTGTAATTCCATTGCTTGTTAACAGGTATGTACGATAAGATATATTGATTGTCGGGGGTATCGCTGGCGTTTTCGTTCAGTTCAAAATCATCGATAGCTCCAAAACCTAAGAATGAAATTTCGTTTTTCGTGTTGATCCTGGTTTTGGTTTTAAACTGAAAATCGGTAAACGTTGGTAAAAAAGGGAGATCCAGAGCTTTGAAGAGAAATTGTAAATAGGAACGACGAATCGAAGCAAACCCTGTTGTTTTTCTCGATAATGGAGCCGATACGGAAAATCCCATTTCGCTGGCGCCTAATACGGCTTTATAGTCAGCCTGTTCCTTACTGCCGTCTTTTTGTTTAAAATCGAGCACCGAACTTAGCGCGTTGCCGCGAGCAACCGGGAATGCACCGGAATAGAAGTCTACCTCCCGAATGAAATCTACATTCAGCATTCCGACGGGACCACCGGAAGCACCTTGGGTAGAAAAATGGTTGATGGTGGGTATTTCAATTCCATCGATATAAAATTTGTTTTCAGATGGGCCACCACCTCTAACAATAATATCGTTTCTAAAAGAAACAGTACTTCCAACCCCGGGAAAAGACTGAATTACTTTGGAAATGTCCCGGTTTGCACCTGCACTCTTCTCTATCTGATCAATACCAATTCGTCTCAATGATACGGGACTTTCTGTTTTTTGTGCAAAAGGGGATGCTTTGACAGTAATTTCGGACAGTTCTTTTGTGGTGGGTTCTAAATATATTTCAACAAAATTTGAACGTATGCTTGATGTCATAATTTCTTCAGTAATAAAACTCTTATAACCCAAAAACGAGAGCTCTAATTGTACAAATTCCCTGTCTTTTATTTCCAGTTCAAACTCACCTGACATATCCGTTGTAGTACCTGTGGTGCTGTTGTAGATTACCACGTTTACAAATGCTAAGGGTTCGTTTGAGTATACATCCTTAACAAGGCCCTTCAAGCTTGTGGACTGACCCGAAACAACAAAATAAATACTCAATAAGAAAAATGAAATATAAAAACGATACATCAAATGTTTATTTATTGATAATAAAAATTAAACAATAATTTTAAATAAAAGTTCAGGGGTTCAAATGGATAATTGAAAAAATTACAGACTATGATGCCTAAGGGTTTCCTAGGCACACAAATAATTCATAAATTGAGCAACATAAACCCTCAGCAAATTCGATGGCAAAGGAAACTCTACTGAAAAAATTCTTTATTTGGCGACTTAGGTATGTGAGCAACAGACAGTTCATGATAATTCTAAGCGTAGTGATTGGGATAGCGGCCGGACTTGCAGCTGTTATTATTAAACAATCCGTAGGTTTAATTCATCACCTGGTTCATGGGGTGACTTCAATTAAGGGCTTTGAATGGCTTTATCTGGTTGCTCCCGGTGTTGGTATTTTATTGGCAGTGTTGTTTATAAAATATATTGTTCGCAGGCCGGTACGTCATGGTATTCCCAATGTTTTGTATGCTATCTCTAAAAACCAGGGACAAATGAATCGGCATAACATGATATCGTCGGTGATAGCCAGTTCTTTTACGGTTGGTTTTGGGGGTTCCGTGGGGCTTGAGGGGCCAACGGTTTCAACAGGGGCGGCTATTGGTGCCAACCTGGGACAAGCTTTGCACCTTAACTACCGACAGATTACTTTATTGCTGGGATGCGCTTGTGCAGGTGCCATGTCGGCTATTTTTAAGGCGCCTATTGCAGCAATTGTGTTTGCGCTGGAAGTCATCATGCTTGACCTTACGTTGACGTCTCTGGTGCCCTTGCTATTATGCTCGGCCTCGGCTGTAGTTGTTTCTTATTTGTTTTTGGGTCAAGAGGTGGTGTATCCTTTTAATATTGAACATACCTATACCTTAAAAGAGCTGTTTTTTTATGTGCTGCTAGGGTTAGGCTGTGGATTGGTAGCTACCTATTTTACGCGAATGTACAAATACATCGAAAGACTTTTCGAAAAAATACAAAGTGATTGGAACCGACTTATTTTTGGAGCTATATCCCTGGGTATTTTAATGATATTTTTTCCTCATTTATTTGGGGAAGGGTACGAAGTGATAAACGGCGCGTTAAAGGGAGAGCTGTTTTATTTGCACGATGTAGGTATTTTTGCGCATATGAATGATACATTCATCAATTTTGTAATTATAATGACTCTGACGATAGGCGTAAAGGTGATAGCTACTTCCGTTACGTTTGGCAGTGGTGGGGTAGGAGGAATTTTTGCGCCAACCTTGTTTATGGGTGCCAATACGGGCGTTCTTTTTGCATCCTTGATCAATCGTTTTAACTGGGTAGAGTTGCCCATTAAAAATTTTGCCTTAATAGGCATGGCCGGTTTGATTGCTGGTGTATTGCACGCACCGCTTACCGGCTTGTTTTTAATAGCCGACCTTTCGGGTGGTTATAGTATGTTTTTACCACTAATGATAACGGCAACCATTAGTTATGTCACAGCCAAATCGTTTGAGGAACATTCGGTTTATACCCATCAGCTGGCAAAGCGTAAAGAGTTGCTGACCCACGATAAGGATCATAATATAATGACCTTGATGGAGGTCAATAAGTTGATTGAAACCGACTTTGCTATCATTTCGCCGGATGCTAATTTGGGTGATTTGGTGAAAGTGGTTTCCAAGGCGCATCGTAACCTGTTTCCGGTTGTGGATGATGAGGGTATGTTGAAAGGCATGGTGAAAATGGATGATATCAGGGAGATTATATTTAAACCGGAAAAGTATGAAGAGGTAAAAGTGAAAGACCTTATGTATATGCCCGAGTATTTCATTAGTCCTGACGATAGCATGGAAGATCTGGTCGAGATTTTCAGGAAGTCGGCACGGTTCAATGTTGCAGTTATCGACAAAGGCAAATACCGTGGTTTTATCTCGAGAGCAAATGCCTTTACCGCTTATCGTAATCATCTTAAAATGTTCTCATCGGGTTACTAAACACATGCCGCATATCGAATTGTTGACAAAGATTAGGGATTTGCAAATTAAGTCCCGGAATGATTTTTTTAATAAAGGTCTTTTCCGATCGTTCCGGAGAAATACCCTTCTGGGTTTAACCCGATGTGATGATAATATTTTTTTTTCACTATCGGTGGTGTACTTGTTACATAGTTTGATGGACAAATTTACGGAAGAAGAAAAGAACATTTTTCAAGAGATAGAAAAGGAACTGTTGCCAAACCTGCCGTATTATACCAATAATCCGGATCGTAATTCGTTTAATTTTTGGCAAAAAGATAAGAATAAACACTTCCCCAACGGTCGTCTGTTAAACAGATTCGGAAAATTTAAATTACCAGACGATATAGATACTACATCCTTGGCACAGATGGTTGCCGGAACCGAATACCAGGAAGCCTTAAAAACAAAAAAAGTTTTACCTGATCATGCCAACCTCCATCGTTACCGCATACTGAACGGCCACAAACAGCTGGATAGATATAAGGCCTATTCTACCTGGTTTGGAGAAAACATGCCTATTGAATTTGATGTTTGTGTTTTGAGTAACTATTTGCTATGGGTGAATCACTTTGGGTTTGAGTTGAATAAGAATGATCAGGATTGTATTGGACTACTTTGCGAGACCGTGGAAAATGCATTGTATTTCAAATCAGGTTTTAAATCGGCACCGGAATACCCCAAGACGGAAGTCATTTTATATCATTTGGCAAGAACAGCTTCAAATACACCATTCTTACATAAAGTCAAGCCAAAGCTAACGGAAGACATACAAACGGTCTACCTTAAAACATGGCATCCTTTTGGGCAGATGTTGTTGCAAAGCTCGTTATTAAAACTTGGTGTGAAACGGGATACTAAAACGAGGATATTTTCGAAATATGTAGAAGATTATTGGTGGTTCACAGCCGGGTTACTTTCTGTATATTCAAATCCTCTCATACAACGAATAGCATCCAATTCATTGTTTCACTTTCGATTTGTTTGTCCTGCTTTTAATTATGCGTTGATTTTGGAAAATCAAATTTTAAACAAGGCTTTTTAATTAAGATTCTATATTCAGCAATTTGCATCGGTATTCGTTGAGTGCAATTTGCAGCTCGTCGATGTTGCGGGTTCTCATTACGGCATCTCTCAATTGAGCAGCCATGGGTAAATGGTGGGTGTAAATTTTAAAGAACCTACGCAATACCATCCATGGTTTGTCCTTTTTCCATGTACGGTCAAAGAGGAGGGCGTGATTCCACATAGCGTTCAGTTTGTCCTCTATTTCTAAGTTTTCTTTGCCACTGAACATCCAAAAATTATTGAATATCCCGCGACCCACCATGATGCCGTCTACGCCATATTTATCTATTTTAGCTTTGCCATCATCCACCGAAAGTACATCCCCATTTCCCAGTACTTTTATATCAGGATTTATTTCATCCCTGATTTGAACAACTTTGCCAATTTCGTTCCAGTCGGCTTCTCCTTCCGACATTTGTTTTTGTGTTCTGCCATGAATCGTCAACGCTTTAATAGCAGTCTGCAATAATTGCGGGATCCAGGTTTCTGTTTCTGCCTTTTTAAAACCGATGCGTGTTTTAACGCTAACAGGCAGGTTTGTTGCCTCAATAGTAGCATGTACAATTTCCCTGGCTAAACCGGGATTGTTGATTAAAGCACTGCAGGCTCCTTTTTTAATAATGTTTTTTTGAGGACAGCCCATGTTGATATCGATTCCGTCGAATGGTGTATTGTCCTTAATATATTTAGCGGTTTGATAAAACTTGTCAGGATCGGTGCCCCATATTTGAGCCACTAGTTTAATATCCTTCTTTTTCTTCAAGGCTAATTCTGTATCGTTTACTTTAAAGCGGTGCAGCACCTTATCTTTTCCAATGGGATGGCAAAAACCATCGGTTGACAGAAATTCAGAGAATACTATTTGTAAGTTGTTGTTTTTCGATTCCTTGATAATTAACTCTCTAAATACGGTATCTGTTACATCTTCCATTGGCGCCAGTGCAAATATTTGCGCGGGCATGTCCCAAAAATTTTCTTTTTTGTTCATCGAATTTACAACACATATTCGCATAAAATGTTTGAGATGCTAGCAATTATCTTAATTACAGTGGTTTGGGGAAGATAGATCGCAAAGTTTATAATGCAAACGATTGCACAGGTCGTTTGTCAGAAAAAAATATATGAAAAAATCGCATTTTCCATTCATTTGAAAAATAGGGGGCTTCGTTTAAAAAGGATGGTATTTCACACAGAAACCTGTATGAAATACCTATGAAACAAGGATGATTAAGGGATGGCGCCGAATAGTGGTTTTGGTGAATACGGGTATATCTACTATTTTTGAAGTGCAAACAAACCAAAACAACAAAGGGACAATGAGGTTGGTTTTGACTAACTTTAAAACCATTGGGAAAATCAAAACTATAAGTAAGTGGGCTCAATTTCCAACCAAAAGAAATCCAACCTGAGAAAGCTGGAGGATGAAGAATGGAGAGTTATTCCAAATACTGACGACAGGTATCAGGTGAGCAATTACGGAAGAATCAAAAGTTTCTGTTACAATAGTGTAGAGGGGAAGATTGTAAAATCGGGTAATATTAAAGGTTATAAAAGCATCAACTTAAGAGTGGATGGGCAGAAAAAGACACTTTTGGTTCATAAATTGGTTGCCGAGCTTTTTATCCCAATAGATGATGCAACAAGAACGGTTGTGATTCATAGGGATTGGAATAAGTTAAACAACCATGTAAACAACTTGCAATGGTTGTCGAGAGAAGAGAGTTTTAGTAGATCTCAAAAGAAATTGATAGAGGCCCGCAAGAAAAAAGGAAAAGTAATAACGCATTCAAAGTTAACCAGGAATGACGTTGTTGCCATTAAAGGAATGCTGGAAAAAGGCAGAAAACAAAAAGTAATAGCAAAATTATTTTGTGTAAGCGAAATGCAAATATCAAGAATAAAAAATAAAATTAGTTGGTCAGAAGTTAAATAGAACAAAAATATACCTCCCTAACAAATCATCCTATACTATCATTAAAAAGACTGTCGCCCTTCCAAACCAAGACAGTCTTTTTTTTGTGCCCTAAAGTGGAGGTTATTCATTCATAACCTAAAAAAAGGCTGCTTCATGTATCACGAAGCAGCCTTTTAATGTTTTGTTCAAATTTATTTATGATTTTCTCCGGCGTCTACTTCCGCCATTGCCACCGTAATTTCCTCCACCGCTTTCGCTTCTGCGGCGGTTGTTGTTTTTTGGAGGTTTCGCAGTTGCTATTTCCACATGAACTGTTTCACCCTCAAAAGTTTTTCCTTTAACAGCGCTGATCACATCTTTTTGGGTGCCATCTTCAACTTCAAAAAACGAGAAGTTTCTGAGTACTTCTATTTTTCCGAACCCGATTTTTTGTTTACCGGTATTTTCGTTTACCAATCCCATTAATCTTTGAGCCGAAAGTTCATGGGCTTTACCAACGTTCATATATAAACGTATGTAGTTGTCGTCGTTTCTCCTTCTTGATCTCTCTCCTCTCTCTCCTCTCTCTCCTCTGCTACCTCTTTCTGTGTCTTTTTTGTAAACGTTAAGGTCTTTGGCACCTTGATAATATGCAATAAAGCGGTTGAATTCGACAGAAACAAAGCGCTTGATCAACTCTTCTTTATCAAGTTCTTCAAATTTCTCGTAAATCTTAGGTAAAAACTCTTCAATCTCATCGTGGTTCATCTCTACGTTTTCAACCCTGTCAACAAGGTGTAACAACTGTCTGCCGCAAATTTCGTTACCCGAGGGAATCATCTTGCGTTCGAATTTGATCCCCGAGATACGTTCAATTTGTCGTATCTTGCCCGATTCCTTGGTGTGGATAATGGCAATGCTGGTACCTGTTTTGCCTGCCCTGCCCGTTCTACCACTTCTGTGGGTATAGGCTTCAATATCATCAGGTAAATTATAGTTGATAACGTGAGTAAGGTCGTTTACATCAATACCTCTGGCAGCCACATCGGTAGCCACCAAAATTTGTAGGTGACGGTTTCTGAAACGGTGCATCACCTGGTCGCGTTGGGCTTGAGATAAATCACCGTGCAAAGCGTCCGCATTGTAACCATCTGCCATTAACTTTTCAGCCACCTCTTTGGTTTCGTGACGGGTACGGCAAAAAACTATACCATAAATATCCGGATTGATATCTGCCACTCTTTTCAGTGCCAAATATCTATCGCGCGCATGAACCATATAATAAATGTGTTCCACGGTAGAGGCACCGGCATTTTGCTTGCCAATCTTAATTTGCATAGGATCGGTCAGGTACCTCTTGGCCATGCTCTCTATCTCGCGAGGCATGGTAGCAGAAAATAATAGCGACTGCCTGGTGTCCGGCGTGGTTTCAATAATGGCGTCTAACTCCTCCTTAAAACCCATGTTTAACATCTCATCGGCTTCGTCCAATACCAACCATTGCAGTTTGTCCATTTTGAGGATGCCGCGTTTGGTTAGGTCATTTACCCTACCAGGTGTTCCCACTACAATGTGAGTTCCGCGCCGCAAATCTTTAATCTGTTTCGAGATATCTGCACCCCCATAAACCGGGGTAACGTATAAATCGGAGATGTACTTACTAAAGTTTTTAAGGTCTTTCGTAATTTGTAGTGCAAGTTCTCTTGTTGGACATAAAATTAAAGCTTGAACGCTTTTATTGTCAATATCGAGTTTTTCGATGATTGGCAAACCGAATGCAGCAGTTTTACCTGTTCCTGTTTGCGCTAATGCCACTAAGTCTTGGTTCGTTTCCCTTAGACCTGGAATGGTCTTTTCCTGAATTGGTGTTGGATTTACAAAGCCCATCTCACCAATAGCCTTTAGAACTTCCGACGATAAGCCGGTTTCTTCAAATGTAATCATAAAATTTGTCCTCTTTTTTCCAGTCCGCCCCGCTATTTTGTCCACAATTTCACCTGGAAAAGAGAAGCCTACTGAATAATCGTTTTGAAAATGAATGATTTAAGCCTTTGCTAAAATCGAATGCAAAGGTAGTGAAATTTGTTACAGAAAATGGTATGCAGTATTATTTAACATTAAAATAGATGTAACAGGCAGTACACTAGTTATATAGGTAGAGGGAGGTTGTTTTTTTTAACATTTTACGTTTCCTGTATGAAAATATTTAATAGTAATTACTTTTTATACAATGGACAGATAAAATTATCGTGTAATTTGTATTTATTAAATAGTAATCTTGTTTTCCATCCTTGATTTAAACTTTTAATAAAATTTCACATGAGAGCTCATGTATTTCTTATACTTTTGTACCCCTTATGGAGAAGGCAGCAATCATTTTCAGGAGGTTACTGGTTTGGCGGGTGAAGCACATCAGCCAGCGTAACTTTATACTCATTTTAAGTTTGGTAACCGGGGTTTTAAGTGGTTTGGCAGCGGTGTTGCTAAAGAATACCATCCATGCCACACATCACCTGCTTACGGGCCACTTTCATATCGAAAATCAAAATGTATTGTACCTGGCTTACCCTGTGGTTGGTATTTTAATTACCGTATTTTTTGCCCGAAAAATTATTAAAGATAATTTGGGGCACGGCGTTTCTAAAATCCTATATGCCTTAAGTAAGGATGGCGGTAAGATAAAATCACACAACAATTTTTCTTCCATAGTGGCCAGTACGTTTACAATCGGTTTTGGGGGATCGGTGGGGGCGGAGGCGCCTATTGTGTTAACGGGTGCCTCAATTGGTTCTACCTTAGGGCGCGTTTTTCATCAAAACTACAAAACAATTTCGTTGCTGATTGGGTGCGGTGCGGCAGGAGCAGTAGCCGGAATTTTTAAGGCACCAATGGCAGGTTTGATGTTTACGCTGGAAGTGCTCATGCTGGGATTGAGCATGGCCTCTTTGGTTCCATTGATTATATCCGCCTTTAGTGCTGCAACAGTTGCCTTCTTTTTTATGGGAGATGGCGCTGAATTTTATTGGCATCTCGAAAATCCCTTTATTCTAAATAACATTCCTTTTTATATTGTATTGGGAATATTAGGTGGATTGATATCCCTTTATTTTAGTAGAATGTTGATTTGGAGCGAGAATCAACTTCATAAAATTAAGAGCCCATATTTGCGACTGTTGCTGGGGGGGGTGATATTAAGTGTGTTGATTTTTATCCTGCCTCAATTATATGGTGAGGGTTATACCACTATTACGGCTTTTCTAAACGGAAACAAGGATATTGTGTTCGATAACAGTTTATTCTACCAACTAAGAGAATATGAATGGGCGTTGTTAATACTGTTGGGGCTATTGATTGTTTTTAAAGTGTTTGCATCCGCTGCCACTACTGGTAGTGGTGGGGTAGGTGGAGTATTTGCCCCTTCGTTGTTTACCGGAGGAGTGATGGGATATTTTTTTGCCAGGTTGATAAACTATACCGGATTGTATGTTTTGCCCGAAAGTCATTTTACCTTGGTGGGAATGGCCGCTATCATGGCCGGGGTGTTGCATGCCCCGCTAACAGCTATTTTCCTGATTGCCGAAATCACTCACGGTTACGAGCTTTTTGTGCCACTGATGATGACCTCTACCATATCGTATTTAACCATCATGTATTTTGAACCGCATTCAATATACACCAAACAGTTAGCTAGACGCGGCGAATTGTTGACGCACCATAAGGACAAAGCGGTGTTAACTCTGATGCGTTTAAATAAAGTGTTGGAAACTGACTTTTTAACAGTAAAATCCACAGATACTTTAGGTACTTTGGTCAAGACAATTGCAAAGGCAAAACGTAACCTTTTTCCAGTGGTTGGCTCCAGGGGCCAATTGAAAGGTATTGTGCTTTTAGATGATATCAGGGAAATCATGTTTAATCACGAAAGGTATAACGATACAGTGGTAGAGGATTTTATGCAAGTCCCGCCGGCATTTATCGAGATCAACGAGAATATGGATTCGGTGATGAAGAAATTTGAAGAAACCGGAGCTTGGAATCTACCTGTTATTGAGAATGATAAATATATGGGCTTTGTTTCCAAATCGAAAATATTCTCTGTATACCGTAGGGTTCTGATCCACTTTTCGGATGAATAATTTTCATATGCTGATGCTATAAATTAAATTTGCAAAGCATTAAAATGAGATTTAAATCAATTTGTTACACATATGGGATGAGTATGGCCAATTACCGATCGGGCACCATCCATAAACTAAATTCTTTATGAAACGCGACGATAAAATATTTGAATTAATTGAAAAAGAACATCAACGCCAGTTAAATGGTATTGAGTTAATAGCTTCGGAGAACTTTGTAAGTGAGCAGGTAATGGAAGCGATGGGTTCGTACATGACCAACAAATATGCCGAAGGTTATCCGGGGGCAAGGTATTATGGTGGGTGCGAAGTGGTTGATCAGAGTGAAGCACTGGCTATCGAGCGTTTATGCAAGATTTATGATGCAGCGTATGCCAACGTGCAACCACACAGCGGCGCGCAGGCTAACATGGCTGTGTTGATGACGGTTCTTAATCCAGGCGACAAATTTTTAGGTTTGGATCTTTCTCATGGCGGTCACCTTTCTCATGGTTCGCCAGTGAATAGTTCCGGTTTATTATATGAGCCAATTGCCTACGGTGTTAAAGAGGAAACCGGATTGGTAGATTACGATATGATGGAAGAAAAAGCACGCGAGCATAAGCCAAAATTGATTATTGGCGGAGCTTCTGCTTATTCGCGCGAGTGGGATTATGCCCGTATGAGAAGGTTGGCTGATGAAATTGGCGCTATTCTCATGGTGGATATGGCTCACCCTGCGGGACTTATTGCCGCCGGTTTATTGGAAAACCCGGTTAAACATGCGCATATCGTTACTTCTACAACACATAAAACATTGCGGGGTCCGCGAGGTGGTATCATTTTAATGGGAAAAGATTTTGATAACCCTTGGGGCAAAAAATCACCTAAAGGCGTTGTTCGCAAGATGTCCTCTTTGTTGAATTCTGCGGTATTCCCTGGTGTTCAGGGTGGACCATTGGAGCATGTGATCGCTTCTAAGGCGGTTTCTTTTCTTGAAGCGTTGCAACCTGAATATGTGGAGTACCAAACTCAGGTTCAAAAGAACGCAAGGGTAATGGCTGAGGCCTTTATAGCTAAAGGTTATAAAGTAATTTCTGGTGGTACCGATAACCATTCCATGTTGATTGACTTAAGAACCAAGTTTCCTGAATTGACAGGTAAGGTGGCGGAAAACACCTTGGTGAAAGCTGATATTACGATCAATAAGAATATGGTTCCATATGATAGTCGCAGTCCTTTCAAAACTTCGGGGATTAGAGTGGGAACGGCAGCACTTACAACACGTGGTTTGAAGGAAGCGCATATGGCTCCTATTGTTGATTTAATAGATCAGGTACTTTCCGACGTAGAAAACGAAGCTGTTTTAACAGAGGTAAGAGGTAAAGTAAACGAAATGATGAAGGATTTCCCGCTGTTCGCCTATTAACAGTATAATGGAGCTGAACATTCTGTGGTTCGGACAAAATTAACAAAAAAAAAGCCGGTCTGATTAAGTTCTGACCGGCTTATTTGATGAGTTATTGCGATTTTCTACTTTTTCCTGGCTATTTCTTTCTTTACGCGAACCTCATAGCCCAACTTCTCCAACGCCTTTTTTACTCCATCGCTGGTGTTTTTGTCCTCCCTAAAAGAAACAGTAACAAGCTTACCTGGGATATCTACCTCAACCTTTTTAACGCCTTTTTCGTAAGGGATATTCTTCATGATCTTCTCCTCGCAGCTGTGGCAATCCACGCTGCACTCAAATACGATTTGCTTGGTTTTAGGTTTTTCTTTGGCAAAGGCTGTTGTTGCACCAATTAATAAGACAAGGGTTGCAATTACTAATTTCATTTTTTTCATTTTATTTTTTTTAGTCGATTATTATTCTTTACTCAAGTTATACTTTATGCCAACATACACCATTCCTCCATAAAGAGGTCCCCATATCCTACTGGCATCAAACTCATTGCCAAAAGGGTTCTCGGGTGCAATAATCGCATCGTTCTGCGTATAATCCCCAATGTTTTCGCCACCCACATAAAAACTCCAGTTCCGATAGTTCTTGGTTATCTGTGCCAATAATACCACGTAGTTTTCTGAACGGTTCGGACGGCTGTTGGCTTCGGAGTTGGTTGCCGTTGAAGGTAAGCGTTGGTTGCCATTAAACTGAGCCGTCAGATCAAATTGCCACTTGTCCAGATTGGTTCTGTACGAACCACTCAATAGCCCTTTGTATTTGTTCACAAAAGGAACATCGTCTTTCTTTCCGTTGAAAGTGCTTTGAACATCATTCTGACGATAGGCAGCTGTTAGGTCGAAACGGGGAAACAACTCATAGGCCGCTTCTACCTGAAATATGTTGGAGTATGATTCTCCATCCAGGTTGTAGAAATGAACTTCGTTGCTGTTCTGGTCAAGGTCAACTACCAATTGATTATTAAAGTCGGTACGATAAAACTCTAGGTTGAGATTTAATTTTCTTTCGCCTAAGGGAATCTCGTTTACCAAGCTGATGCCATAGTTCCACGCTTCCTCTTGCTTTATTTCTTCATCAAAAGAAAAGACCTTTGAACTGGCCAAAAAGTTGGAGTTTTCGCTAATGGCATCTGCGGTTCTGTATCCTTTTCCCGCACTGGCTCGCAAAGTTATTGATTCGGATATGTTGTATTTTGTGTGTATGCGAGGTGTAAAGAAACCTTCATGTATACTACTGTGATCGTACCTTAGTCCAGCCATCAATGAAAATTTTTCATGCGGGATGAAATTGTATTCCGCAAATATTCCTGGTGTGGTTTCCTGATAACCCACGTTATTTTTACTGCCGTTAAAAATAGCATCGTTATCATCATATACCAGGCTTACTCCGGTGTTGTATGTATGTCTGGTATCACCTACATACGACTGATAAATAAAGTTGGCATAAACGTTTTGCTGGGTTACATCAAATGTATTGTGGCCATAAAACGATGTTCTGTCAAAGTAATTGTACGATAGGATTGTCCCGAAACTTGTTCCTTCGCGTTGAAAAATAAATCCGTTTTTTGCATACGCATTGAATCTTTCAACATCTATTCCAATTCCATACGACGATTGGGCAGCCTGAGGTATTTCGTGATTATAATTCTTTTGCCCCCCTTCTCTATTTTCATTGATATACGAAAACCCAAATTTTGATGACAAAGATTCAGAATCATAATTCCATTGATTCATAAAAGTTCCCATTTTAGTCTTGGGTTTGTCCAGGAAACCGTCATCGTTCAAGTCCATTTCCCTAAAATTGCCGCTACCTTGCGCCATAATCGATGTGCTCCATTTGTCACTTAAATCAAAAGCGTATCCAAAGGTGGTTTCTACTTTCCCATCTTGGTTTCCGTAGGTGTAAAAATGAAATTTTTCGTCACCTGAGGGTTCTTTTAGCTGTATGTTTATTTGGCCGGTCATCGACTCGTAACCGTTTTTAACAGCAGCAGAACCTTTAGAAACCTGCAAACCATCCATCCAGGTACCCGGAATATATTCCATGCCAAAGGCTGATTCCGCACCGCGCAGAATAGGGATGTTGCCTAGGGTCAACTGCGAATATCTTCCCGAGAGGCCAAGTAGTTGAATTTGCTTTACGCCAGAAACCGCATCGGCATAAGCCACATCAACAGAGGCATTGGTTTCGAAACTCTCTGAAAGGTTGCAGCACGCGCACCTCTCCAGTTCTTTTTGACTTACGTTTTGAACGTATAGAGGGCTTAATTTGGAGATAGTTGTATTGGCTCGTCGATATGTCACCGTTACTTCTCCCAAAGCTTCGCCTTGATTTAAGAATACAGTAAGTGGCCTGAAACTATCCTCTACCGAAATCGTGTCGTTTTGATATCCCACATAGCTAAAAACCAATTGCAGGTGTTGGCTGTCGGGTTGGTTTATTGCAAACAAACCTTTTTCGTTTGTAATAGTGCCATAGGTGGTTCCAGCCCAGTACACGTTCACGCCAAATAGCGGAACGGATTTATTGTCTTTTTTTTCCAGTACTTTCCCTTTGATATTTCCGGCATGTGCCGATAAGGATATGAGTACTGAAAAAACAATAATATGTAATTTTTTCATAACCGTAATATTTTTATTAAATACGTCTGCAGTTCAAGTCCAATAAAGACTTTCGTCTAATAAAAATATTAGCAAGCGATTTTTAAGGAGTGAAGCAAGGTAACCAGTTTTTTTCCGGAAGCAAAGGCGATAGGGATCTCAGCAGGGAGCTCCTTTAATAAGCCAGTGTATATGAACGAAGTACGAATGTAATCTACCTGTATGGGTGCATCGGTATTAAACAACAATAGGGCTATGGGACGCGGTGTTGATTGTCTATCCGGAAAATTGTATTCACTTTTTATTTTAACCGTCTTTTGGTCGCTCCGGTGATTTTTACAACAACCATCTTCGGTATTTTCCGAATGGTTACAACAGCTGTCTGTATGCTGATGGGTATGGTTTAGGGCTTGTGCATTTTCTGCGCAGAGCTCTTGCGTTGAATCCAGGTACATGGAGTATACTACCTTGTTAGCATACTGACAATAGTGATAAAAGAGAACCATTCCACTTGTGCTTAACAGAAAAAGGCACAGTGTGATAATGGCAACAATCCGTGTATTTGTCTCTTTTAATATCATGAATACAAAGTAAGTGCTTTCCTATGAGCAATTGTGTTAATAAGCTGTTAATGGTTTGGACGATACAAGTGTATGGGTTTAATTTTATTTTGTTGAACTTGTTTAAGTAAATCTGTTTTAGCACTACATCCCCCGCATGTCCCGGCGCAATCAGATGGTTTATCCTGGTATGCACTCCAAATGGATTTTCCAAGAGAAAAGGCGGTATAGCCAAAAGCTCCTGCAACACTTATCCACATTAATATTTCCTGTACCATAATTTTTTAATTAAATAATAATGACCCTCCCTGATAAACTATAAACGATAAGAGCCACGCTAAACCGGTGGTGTAAAATATGGTAAATACCGCCCATTTCCACGAACCTGATTCACGTCGTATGGTGGCTATAACTCCAATACATGGGAAATACACCAAAATAAATATCAAGAAGCTAAATACAACCAAAGGTGTAAACGAAGCATTCCCCTCTTCATCGGAGGCGTTTTGAATGTTTTTTATTAATCCCGATTGTTCTCCTTCCGGGGAATAAGATCCGGAATGATATATTACCGCCATGGTGCTAACAACTACTTCCTTGGCGGCAACGCCACTTAATATGCTTACACCCATTTTCCAGTCAAAACCCAACGGTTCAATTGTAGGTTCAATAAACTTGCCTATCCTTCCTATATACGAAGCCTTTTGCTTTTCCTTATGCTTCAGGGTTTGCAGGTTGTTGATATTAGTTGTTATCTCTTTATGTAAACGTAATTGAGTGGCGTTAAGTTCTGCTTGGGATGGAAGTTGTTCTTGTTTAAGCTGTAGTTCGCTAATTTTTTGATCGTAGTTTTGCGAATATTCCACGTCTCTGGGGAAATTCTGTAAAAACCATATAATGATGGACGCCATCATTATGATACCGCCTACCTTTTTTAAATATTGGACTCCCTTGTTCCACATATGTCTTATGGTAGAACGTAAGGTCGGCATCCGGTAAGGTGGAAGTTCCATGACAAACGGCACATCCTTCTCGCGAAACAAAAACTTACGGAAAAGTTTGGCAACAATAATGGCTAGTACGATACCCAAACCGTAAATGCCAAATAATATGGTTCCTGAATGCTCGGGGAAGAATGCGCCAATAAATAATATATACACTGGAAGTCGGGCACTGCACGACATAAACGGGTTAACCAGCATGGTAATTAGCCGGTTATTCTTGTCCTCGATGGTTCGGGTGGCCATTATAGCAGGGACATTACAGCCAAATCCCATGATTAACGGGATAAATGATTTACCGTGCAGTCCCATTTTGTGCATTAGCTTGTCCATAATAAAAGCGGCACGGGCCATATAGCCTGTATCTTCCATAAAGGAAATAAAAAAGAAAAGGATAAGAATGTTTGGCAAAAAAACAACCACACCTCCCATGCCACTGATGATTCCATCAATAAGCAGGTCTTTGAATGGCCCTGCGGCTATAGTTTTATCCAATAGCTCCATCAGTGCCCCAACGCCTTTCTCAATCCAATCCATTGGGTATTGTCCCAAAGAAAATGTGCTTTGGAACATCAGCCACATAAAAAAGAAAAAGATTGGAAACCCGAACAATTTATGCGTGATAAAGGTATCTACAACTTCCGATTTACGAACCCTTACTTTCGGTGATTCTTGGTACGTCTCCCTTAATGCACCAGCAATAAAACCATATTTAGCGTCCGTAATCAGCGTTTCGCAGTCGTCGCCAAGTTCTGTTTCAACTTTATTTATGATGGCTTTGTTTTTAGTTTTCAGTTTCTCGAACTCGCCATTGCTCAATAGATTAGAGCAAAAATACTTGTCCTGCTCGAGCATCTTGAGGGCTATGTATCTAGGCGAGATGTTTTTGGGCAGATCAAAGTCTGGGAAAACTTCAGACTGAAGTTTCCATAAGGCTTTTTCCAACGTCTGGCCATAATGGATAGAAACCCTTCGCTGGCTAACGCGGGTATCTTCATAAATTTCAATAGCCTTATCAAACAAATCTTCTATTCCCTGGCGTTTGGAACTGACGGTTGGTATGAATTGGATACCCAGCATCTCGCCTAATTCATCATGTTTAAAGGTGTCGCCTTTCTTATTGAGCTCATCATACATGTTTAAAGCAGCCACCACCTTTACATCCATATCTATTAATTGGGTGGTCAAAAGAAGATTTCGCTCAAGATTGGAAGAATCAATTACATTGATTATAATGTCGGGCGTTTGTTCCATAATATGTTTTCGAACAAACAGTTCCTCGGGCGAATAGGCCGAAAGGGAATAGGTTCCCGGTAAATCCACAATGTTAAAGGTGTATCCATTGTGCTCGAACTTGCCTTCCTTTGAATCAATGGTAACGCCGCTGTAATTGCCAACGTGCTCTTTGCCACCGCTTACATAGTTGAATAAGGTTGTCTTTCCGCAGTTAGGATTACCGACAAGCGCAACGTTAATTGATTTTCTGCGCTTCATAGCCGATTCTCTAAGAACCTCGTCGCTGATGGTGCCTTCGAATGGTGTAGCAGTAATTTTTTTGGCTTCCTCTTTCGAGATTACTTCCACCAGTGACGCTTCGCTTCTGCGCAGCGAAACCTTATAGTCCATTATCTCATATTCAATAGGGTCTTTTAAAGGAGCGTTTTTTACCACTTTAACTTTTTTGCCCTTCACAAAACCCATTTCAATAATGCGTTTTCTAAAAGCGCCAAAACCCTTAACTTTTACAATGACTGCTTCCTGGCTTGTATGTAGTTCCGATAAATTCATGTAATGTTTAACTCAAACTTCGTGAATTTGATGTTAGCAAATGTATAGGTAATATATAGTATGCCCAATCCCTATAATTAGGGATTTTTATTAATACGTGTTAAGAATAACAAAGAGAATTAGGATTCGTTTACTATTTTTGTAGCTTCGTAATTCCAAAAAGCAGGAAGCCGGTATGAACATAGTATGTTGATAGGCCATTTAAAAAAGCAAATATTAAAAGCAATACCCCTAGATTGCAAGAATTAAAGGAAGGCAAAATCCGAATTGGTTTTGACTTTTCCAAGTTAGGGATTTCTAATACTAAAAGGATGGGACAGGATATAGAATTCAATCAGGTTTATAACAAAATCCAGGAACTGATAAAAAGTGGTAAAAACAATATTTCAGTGCTGGAAGAGCAGGTAGACGTAGAGCTGCAAATGGAATATTTTGAAATATCCAAAAGGTTGTATAAAGACTTAGACAAAGAATCGGTTATTGTTGAAAAGGATGACTTGCTTGATGAGAATGTAAGTATAGAACGGAAAAAGGAATTGTTGTCGTCATTAGCCAAATTAGATAACCCGGAGGCATATAGGGTTCTGGAAGCTTACAAAGCGAATCCTGACGAGGGGTTGGTGCAATGGTCGAAGCTTGCTTATCAGGAATCAAAGATGGTATTGGAAACATCCTTGTTGGGGGAAGCGCCTATTTTTATATCAACAGGATTGGGTGGTCAAGGAAGTAACTTACGTTATTTTATAGTCCTGGTGGCCAACGAAGGGGTCGTATTGAAGGATTGGCAGATGGAGTTGGTGAAAAAAGAACTCGACTTTACTGTTGGAAAGAATCATGGACTTGTTGAGGAAGTTCAAACCGAACCCGATTTGTTTGTAATTTCAGCGCTACTGCCAATCGAAAAAAACATTAAGGATATTCTGTCTGTGGTTGTAAAGGAGTGCAATGAGATAGGGAATTTCTTAAGGGACTCGTTTATAGTTACGAATGTTAAAAAGTTGGAACTCGATGAAATCAGAGTTATGATTGCCGAATCTAAACCAATTGAAGAAGAGGGTATTGGAAATGTCAATGATGACGAACTGGAAAACATATAATAAACAATGGATTATTTAAATCAAAATAAGGTAAATGTGGCGGTGCAGGTATTGCCTGTTTCCAAAAATAAGGAATCGTACGATATAGTGGATAGCGCCATAGAGGTAATTCAAAAGTCAGGCGCTAAGTATGTGGTAACCCCTTTTGAAACGGTAATGGAAGGTCAATATGATGATTTGATGAAGGTGGTTAAAGATGTGCAGAATATTTGCTATTCGGCAGGTGCGGAAAAAGTGATGTGTTACGTTAAAATTCAATCGGTGGCCCAAACGGATGTCACCATTGATGATAAAATAGGTAAATATTCGGATTAGTATGCGCGACCCTCACTGATTAGGGGGCCTTGGAGGGATAAATAGTTTTTAACCCGGATGATGTATTGTAGGTTCGTCATGAGCATGGCAAGTACAATAAAACAAGGCATTACTGAAACGAGGCATCACTTGTCCTGATTACTTTCGGGAGTATCGTTCTGGTGAGTTGAAATGATGCAACGAAGTGTCTTGTTTTAAAGTAATTTCAATGTGTCATAGAATTTCTAATGCATATTGCGGGTTAAATGTGTTTTTGCATGACTCATCCAAAAAATAACACCGCCTAAAAAAGCTCAGTCTCCATAATCCTCATTGTAATACCTATTAACAAAATTCTTTGTCGCCCACTTTTTTTATTAATTTTGCACGCTCAAGAACAATAAGGTAGTAGAATGCTTATACGTTCCCATAACTATTAGTTAACGACATTATTATATGAGCGACAATAAAGAGCTGAGCCTGGCGAGTTTGGGCGAATTTGGTTTGATAGACCACCTGACCAGTCAGATAGAAATCAAAAATGAGAGTACCGTAAAAGGTGTGGGTGATGATGCCGCTGTCTTGGATTATCAGGGTAAACAAACGGTGGTCACCACGGATCTGCTGCTTCAGGGAATTCATTTTGATTTAGTGTATACTCCGTTAAAACATCTTGGTTACAAGGCGGTAATGGTGAACCTGAGCGATGTATACGCCATGAACGCCACCCCAAAGCAGATTACAGTTTCAATAGGTGTAAGCTCAAAGGTTACATTACCCTTTTTAGAACAGTTGTACGAAGGCATTAAATTGGCTTGCGAAAAACACCATGTCGACTTGGTAGGAGGGGACACTTCTACTTCGCTAACAGGTTTAACTATCAGTGTAACAGCGGTTGGAGAAGCTGATAAAGACGATATTGTATACCGTAGCGGAGCAAAACCCAACGACTTGATTTGTGTTACTGGCGATCTGGGTGGCGCCTATATGGGCTTGCAGTTACTGGAAAGAGAGAAGCGGGTGCACGAAGGAAATGCAGCGGTTCAACCCGATTTGTCGGGGTACGATTATATACTGGAACGTCAGCTGAAGCCGGAGGCACGTAAAGATGCGGTTGAGTTTTTAAGAGCCATAGGGGTTAAACCGACAGCTATGATAGATATTTCGGACGGACTGTCGTCTGAGATCCTGCATATTTGCAAGCAATCAAATACCGGATGCCGTATTTACGAAAATAAAATTCCTATCGACCATGCGACATCTTTAATGGCTGAGGAAATAAATATGAATCCGACAGTTGCTGCATTAAACGGTGGTGAGGATTATGAATTGTTGTTTACTATCTCCATGGAGGATTACGAAAAATTCTCGAAAGAAACCGACTTGAAAATATATACTGTCGGCCATATCACCGAAGAAAGCAAAGGGAGATTTTTGGTAACCAATGGAGACCAGGAAGTGGAATTGCAGGCACAAGGGTGGAACATGGGCAGACACTAGTCAACAGTATTCAGTATATATGATATCCGATATGCTCATCATTGATCGCTGCAAGAGTGCTAAGCCATAACTAACCAATAACCGTTAACCGATAACTGAAATGTACGAATACATAAAAGGCCATATTGTAGAATCAAGTCCGGCACATTGTGTGGTGGAAAATAATGGATTGGGATATTTCATTAATATCTCTGTCAATACATATACCAAGCTTCAGAACCAAAAGGAGATTCAACTATACGTGTACGAGCAGATTCGAGAAGATGCACATAATCTTTATGGGTTCTACGAAACTTCTGAGCGTAACATTTTCATCCATTTGATTTCGGTAAGTGGTATTGGTGCTAATACAGCCCGCATGATGCTTTCGTCCATGTCTCCGGGAGAAATTCAGGAAGCCATTCTTACCGGTAATGTAAATGTGCTAAAAGGTATCAAGGGAATCGGAGCCAAAACAGCACAAAGGATTATTGTGGACTTGACCGACAAGTTAGGCAAAGAACCTGTTGACCAAAAAATATTTACCGAAGCAAACAATACAATAAAAGATGAGGCGTTATCTGCTTTAGTGATGTTAGGTTTTGTGAAAGGAGGCGCACAAAAAGTAATTGATAAAATATTAGCGGCACAACCTAATAGTAAAGTGGAGGACGTGATTAAAAAATCACTAAAAATGTTATAGGATTAGCCTAGGCGAAAAAGCTGCTCAAACCAATAGTAACCAGTACGATGCAAAAAAACTTTAACAAAGTTTTTCCATATATTTTAGCCGGTGTATTAGCACTCATATTAATGGTTGGCACAGGTTTTACTGATGCCCGTACCAATGATTTGAACGGGGAAGGTGTCAATGCTTTCATTCAACAGCCGGACACGCTAAAAAAAGGTACCCGTTTTGAACCCATCCAAAAAGAAAGCAACAATCCCTTTTTGGATCTGTCCCAACAAAAAGCCATAGATCTCCCCGATCCCGAAAATCTGCAATATATTACGGAGTATGATCCCAATACAGGTAAGGTTTATTTGTACCGAAGGATTGGTAATATGAACGTTAGGTTGCCATACTCCATGACTCTGGAAGAATATTTGGACGAGGAAACACGGAAGTCTATGATATCGTATTGGGAGACCAGGGCAAGCGCAGTGGACGAAAATGGTAAGTTTAGTATTTTTAATCCTGATGCAGTCCTTGGTGCTGAACTGGATAATCTTTTTGGTAGTAACCTGATAAACATTAAGCCACAAGGTACAGCCGAACTAACAATTGGTATATCCAATAATAAAACCGAAAACCCAACATTACAAGAAAACCTCAGGAACACAACGACTTTTGATTTTCAGGAGAAAATTCAGATGAATATTCAAGGTAGTATTGGCGACAAGCTTAAGCTTGGAATCAATTATAATACCGAGGCTACCTTTGAGTTCGAAAACGAGATGAAACTGGAGTATGAGGGTAAGGAAGATGATATCATTCAATCTATCGAGGCCGGTAATGTTTCCTTGCCTTTGCCTGGTACGCTTATTACGGGTAGCCAAAGTCTGTTTGGAGTGAAAACAGACTTGCAATTTGGCAAACTGAACGTAACCTCCATTTTTTCGCAACAAAAAGGGGAAACTTCGGTCATGGATATTGAGGGAGGTGCCCAGCAGCAGGAGTTTGAACTTGCCATTAATGAGTACGACAAAAACAGGCACTTCTTCCTATCTAACTATTTTAGGGATTTGTATAACGATGCCCAAAAGTACTACCCTATGGTTTCAAAAATAAACGTGAGCCGTGTGGAAGTATGGATTACAAATCGTGCAGGAGATTATGATGAAGCAAGGGATATTCTTGCTTTCATGGATATTGGGGAAACAGGAGGAAATTTATATAACACCACAGAATGGGGAACTGCAGCTTCTAACGCCCCGGATAATGATGCCAACGGATTGTACAGTAAAGTAACAAGTACGTACAGTGCGGTTAGGGATGTGAATCAGGTTACCCAGGTGTTCAACAGTGCAAACCTGGTCAGCGGAAGAGACTACGAAAAAATAGAGAATGCGAGATTGCTTTCTTCCTCGGAATATACGATTAACAGTAAATTAGGATTTATCTCGCTGAATATGTCACTAAATGCGGATGAAGTGTTAGCCGTGGCTTATGAGTTCGATTTTAACGGGGAAACTTTCCAGGTAGGTGAATTTGCCGGTGATGGTGTCGAATCTGACCAAACGCTGTTCTTAAAGATGCTGAAAAGTACCAACCTTACACCATCTGTTAAGCCAACCTGGGATTTGATGATGAAAAATATTTATGCCATTGGAGCTTATCAGGTGAATAAGGAGGACTTCCTTTTTGATGTGGTTTATGTAGATGATTCAACTGGTGCATACATTAATTATTTTCCTGAAGAAGGGCCTTTTGGAACTGGGGATGAGCTAAAACTGTTTTTGGATATCATGGAATTGGATAAGTTAAACTCCGTTTACGACCCTATTGCCGATGGTACCTTTGATTATATTGAAAGCCAAACCATATATGCTCAAAACGGTAGGGTAATATTCCCGGTTTTGGAGCCGTTTGGTACGCATTTGAACGATCTGTTACAGGGGTATCCCGACCTACAGGAGAAATATGTGTATCAGTCACTCTACGATTCTACACAAACACTGGCCACCCAGGAAGCCGAAAAAAATAAATTCCGATTAGCGGGTTCGTACAAATCAAGTAGCGGAAGTGAGATTTCTTTGAACGCACAAAATATTCCGCAAGGTTCGGTTATTGTAACTTCAGGAGGTATTAAACTGGTCGAAAATGTAGATTATACGGTTGATTACTCCTTTGGTACGGTTAAAATCATTAACCAGGGATTGTTAAGTAGTGGCTCGCCTATTCAGGTATCCTTGGAAAGCCAGAGTTTGTTTAACCTTCAGACCAAAACCCTGATGGGAACCCACATGAACTATCAGTTCAACGAGGATTTCAACGTGGGAGGTACTATCATGCATCTAAGAGAAAGGCCTCTGACCCAAAAAGTAAGTATCGGCGACGAACCTATCGCCAATACCATTTACGGATTTAACACCTCTTATTTTAGCGAGTCACAATGGCTGACCAACGTGTTAAATGCCATACCTTTACTGCAGGTTAAAGAACCTTCCAGTATTTCGTTTGAAGGCGAGTTTGCGCAGTTAATACCTGGCCATCCCGATGTGATTGAAGATGAAGGGGAGGCATACATCGATGATTTCGAGGGAACCAAGATTTCCATTGATATGCGCAACTGGACTGCCTGGAGTTTGGCGAGTACCCCGCAAGGACAAGATGTGTTCCCGAATGCCGGACTAATAAATGATTTAAGTGCAGGTTATCATCGGGCCAAAACAGCTTGGTATATAATCGACCCTCTTTTTTCACGGGAAAACACATACACACCAAGTCATATCCGAAACGATCTGGAGCTGCAATCGAATCATTTCTCCAGAGAGGTGTATATTGAGGAATTGTTTCCCGATCAGGACGTGGCCTATGGGACTCCCACAAATATCTCGGTTTTGAACCTGGCCTACTATCCAAAAGAAAGAGGGCCATATAATTTCGATACTAATTTAGAGGAAAATGGCGATTTGGCCGAGCCGGAAACGCGTTGGGGAGGCATTCAGCGCAGGGTAGAAACAAGTGACTTTGAAGCGGCGAACATTGAGTTTATCGAATTCTGGATGATGGACCCATTTGTATATAATCAAAATCCGGAAAAGGCCGGTGATTTATATTTTAACCTGGGTAATATTTCGGAGGACGTATTGAGCGATTCCAGGAAGTTCTTTGAACAAGGTATGCCGGGAGTGGATGGAGGCACAGACGTTGATACCACGGCCTGGGGACTTGTTCCTACGGTACAAAGTTTGATCAGCGCATTTAGTAATGAGGCGGATTCCAGGATAAAACAAGATATTGGTTTGGACGGTTTGACCAGTGAACAAGAAAGGACTTTTTACGAAAGTTATATCAATGAGATTGAGAACCTGAGGGCCACAGGTTCTATTACCGAAGAAGCGTACAACAACATTATAAATGACCCATCGGCGGATAACTACCATTATTACAGAGGTAGCGATTTTGATACTGATGAAGTAAATATCCTCGATAGATATAAAAACTTTAATGGCCCTGAGGGTAACTCTGTACCTTCTGAATATTCTCCCGAGTCGTATTCTACAGCTGCCATCTCATCACCTAACCAGGAAGATATCAACAGCGATAACACGCTGAGCGAAAACGAAAGCTATTTTCAGTATAAGGTACACCTCGACCCAAATGATATGACCGTGGGCAATAACTATATTGCAGATATTAGAGAGGCAGACGTTGAATTAGCAAACAGCAACACCGAAACCGTTAAATGGTATCAGTTTAGAATTCCGATATCCATACCGGATACAACGGTGGGTAGCATAGAAGATTTACGTTCGGTCAGATTTATGAGAATGTTCTTGCATGGTTTCCAGGATACCACAATTCTTCGGTTTGCAACTTTGGATTTAGTGAGGAGCGAATGGCGCAAATACTCTAATGATTTGGCTGAAACAAATGAAACGGTTTTAGCAAGTGATCTGACGACGTTTGAAACGGGAGCGGTTAACATAGAGGAAAATGCAAGCAGGTCACCTGTCAACTATGTTTTGCCGCCGGGGATAGATAGAATCATAGATCCTGCAAACCCCCAGTTAAGGGAGTTAAACGAGCAGTCAATCACTTTAAAGGTGACTGATATTGCCAAGAATGATCGACGTGCCGTATATAAAACCCTGAATTTGGATATGCTGCAGTATGGTCGATTAAAAATGGAGGTACATGCCGAGGAGTTTGAAGGAGAAGAGGGAAGCGTGGGCGACAATAACGTAAGGGCGTTTATCCGGATGGGTACCGATAGTAAAAACAACTACTATGAGTATGAGGTGCCCTTGGAAATGACGGCTCACGGAGCTACAGATGATGAGGAGGTCTGGCCAGAGAACAACCGTTTCGATTTTGCGCTCAGTGAACTTACAGACGCCAAGATAAAACGTAACAGCCAAACGGTAACAAGTGTGAACGAAGTATATATAACAAAAGACCAAGATAACAACAGAAACTGGGTTAAGGTGAAAGGTAATCCTAACCTAAGCAATATCCGCACCATTATGATCGGAGTAAGAAGCGTGGAGGACGATAAACTGGTTTCCTTTGAAACCTGGTTTAACGAATTGCGCCTAACCGATTTTAACGAAGAAGGAGGATGGGCAGCCAATGCGCGGATGAATATTAAATTATCGGACCTGGGAAACTTGTCGTTGGCTGGTAATACTTATACCACGGGTTTTGGAAGTATCGATAAAACGGTGTCGGAACGAAGCCAGGAAGATTTCTATCAATACGATATAGCCACTAACCTTGAGCTGGGTAAGTTTACTGGAGCCAAGTCGCGTTTGTCAATTCCTTTCTATTACGGGCACTCCAAGGAAGTAGCCACTCCCGAATATTATCCGCTGGATCCGGATATTAAGTTAGATGATGTTCTAGACAATGCCGAAGATGAAGCGGAAAGGGACAGTATTAAAAGGCTGTCGCAGGATGTGGTGACGCGGAAGAGTATCAACTTCACCAATGTACGCCTCAAACCCAAGGGCAACAAATCAAAAATATACGATGTGTCCAACTTAACGGCTACATACGCCTATAATATTACCACGTCGCGCGATGTTAATACCGAAGAAAAAATTGACAAGGATTACAGGGGCGTGCTATCGTATAATTTTAACAATCGACCTAAGGTGTTCGAACCCTTTAAAAAGAGTAAGGCCTTAAATGGAGAAGCATTAAAAATCATAAAGGACTTTAACTTTTATTTGATGCCTACGCAGATTTCGTACCGTAACGAAATAATTAGGAATTATACACAGCAACAACTCCGAAATGTGAATAACCCAACTTTTAAAATCCCAATATCAATCAGCAGGGACTTTAACTGGAACCGGTATTTCGACCTGAGGTACAACCTGACCAAGTCGTTGAAATTCGATTTTAATTCAACGACCAATGCCCGAATAGATGAACCGCTGAGTGTGTTGGTAGTTGATAAGGATTTAAAGGATGAATATGAACATTGGAAAGACTCGGTGATGTCCAATATTATGAATGGGGGACGGGTGACGAATTACCAGCACAATTTTAATGTAAGCTACAAATTGCCGGTCAATAAACTACCATATTTAAATTGGACTAGTTCAACTATTCGATATAGCGGCATGTATCGTTGGGAAACGGAACCACAAACCACCGATGGATCTATTGAGTGGGGTAACACAATTAGCAACTCCAACAATGTTCAGGGATCGGTGCAGTTGAATTTAAAAACACTTTATAACCGGTCAAAGTATTTAAAAGATCTCTCCAGAAAATATGGGGGCAGCAGCAGGAATCAGAAAAAGACTAGCAAGAAAACGGTTAGGTACAACAATGACAGAATCGACCTCAAAAAAGGAGTGCCTTATATCGTTAACCACAAGTTGAAGACAGAGGAAACGAGGCTTAGAGTGTACGATGCCAACGGAAGAACAGCCAGGGGGAAATCCAATAAAATCGACCAAAACAAAACCGAATTTATTCCTGATGCGGATTATAAGAATGCCAGGGTAATGGTTACGGGAACAAAGGAGGATAAATCAACGGTATTGGGAACCATAGTTGATTATTCGGCACTGCTTGCCACAGGTATTAAAAATATAAATTTGAATTATACCGAAACCAATGGTACTATATTGCCAGGTTACCTGCCATCATCTAAATTTATGGGTACCTCTTCTTTCAATGGGTATAGTGCACCAGGGTATGGCTTTATAGCAGGATGGCAAGATAGAGACTTTGCAAAGGATGCGGCGGAAAAGGGTTGGCTTACCACCGACACCATTAATCAAGCCTATGTGATGACGCATCAAGAGGATTTTACCGTTAAGTCCACCATTGAACCCATTCCCGGTTTGAGGATAGATCTTAGTGCCAACCGCAGGTACTCCAACAATATGAACGAGTATTATATGGCGGATGGTGGAGGGTTTAATGCGTCCAACATGCGCGAGAATGGTAGTTTTACCATGACTTTTAATATCATTAATACTGCTTTTGAAAAAGTAAGTAAAACAGGAACCTACGAATCGGAGACGTACAATAAGTTTTTGGAGAACCGACAAATTATTGCAGAAAGGTTGGCAAGCACACGTGTAGGAGCAACGGATATTCAGGGAGCCACGTTTGAAGATGGTTCGTTTAAATATGTGGGGCAAAATGATACATATTCCGCAGCTTGGGAAGAGGAAGACAGAAGTGGGGTCAACGGTTATGATTTAAATTCACAGGATGTTTTGATTCCTGCTTTTTTAGCTGCCTACAGTGGAAAGGATGCGAACAACATGTTCACCGATTTATTCCCTAATCTATTGAAAATGCACCCCAATTGGAGGGTGTCTTATAATGGTTTGTCAAAAATAAAGGTCCTCAAAAAATATGTTAAATCGTTTGATATATCACACAGTTACCGATCTACCTATAATGTTGGATCGTATGTTACCAATAGCGACTATAGCGAGGATGCTTCGGGCATTAGTTGGGTTAGGAATATTCAGGATGATTTTGTTTCGCAGTACCAGGTGAATTCAGTATCGCTTAGCGAGATGTTTACTCCGCTTATTGGTTTTAATATCACGTGGAAAAACAATATCACAACCAAATTTGAGAGTAAGCGTACGCGTACCATAAACCTTAGCTTAAGTAACAATCAAATTATCGAAAATCACAACAACGATTTAATTATTGGAGTAGGTTATCGTTTCGACAAGATGGACATGATTCTGGGAAGCAGGAGGGGCGCCAAAAAGTTGTCGAGCGACCTGGATTTAAGATTGGATTTCTCCATTAAGGACAATATTGCAATTTTCAGAAGAATAGAGGATGGGGTAAACCAGCTTACTTCGGGAAGAAAAATTAATACCTTAAAATTGACTGCGGATTATGTGCTTAGCGACCGATTTAATATGCAGGTGTTTTACGATAGAGCAGTTACCTCACCTTATATTTCGAGCTCTTACCCTACAACTAACAGTAACTTCGGAGTTAGTTTTAGATTCTCATTAACTCAATAAACAAAAACACGTTGTTCTTGTCAAAAGAACAACGTGTTTTTGTTTACGCTAGTTTTTGTCGATACGAGTAGACTTTTAACCCGCACTATGCATTAGAAAATCTATTACACATTGAAATTGTTTCAAAACAAGACACTCCGCTGCTTCACTTCAACTCACCATAACGATGCTTTGCCTCGTTTCAGTAAAGCCTGGTTTTATTGCACTTTCAATGTTCACGACGAAGTTCTAATGCATAATCCGGGTTTAATAATGTTTTGATCAGAAAAGTCAACTCATAGAAACTTAGTCCTTAATTGACAATGACTTCTGTCCATTAGCGATTGACTGGTTTAGGTCGACAGGTATCAGGTTTAATATTGGTTTTTACTTCCTTTAGCAGGAAGTTATTATTTCAAATAAGAGTTAAGCATCCAAAGCGTTTTTTCCGTTTCCGAAATATAATCGCTCATCAACGAAATTGTTCCTTCGTCATCAGCATCGCCGGCAAGTGCCAGTATCTCACGCTCTAGTCCTACCAATGTTGAGAAGTTTCGAACCACCACCTGAACGGCCTGAACTCCTTCGCTTATCCCTTTGGCCTCTTCCAGCGTTGAAGTTTGAATATAGGTGCTGAATGTATGTAGCGGTTCTCCTTCAAGAGTTAGTATTCGTTCTGCAATCTCATCTATCTTTTCTACGGCATCATTATAGTACTCTTCAAACTTGGCATGTAACTCAAAAAATGCTTTTCCTTTAATGTTCCAATGAAACCCTCTTAGGTTTTGGTAAAATACCTGATAGTTGGCTAATAACTCGTTTAATCTGTCTGCTAAAACTGCTGCTTTTACTTTGTCTAAACCAATTAAATTTTTCATGATATTATAAATTTTAGTTATTAATATTGATTGTTATTTTGAATTCTCTTTATATTACACCTCAAAGATGAAACAAATACATATATCAATCAAATTGATTGTATTTATGTATATATAGATAAAGTTTATATGTATTGATTATGATTAACATACATAACCTTAAGAGATCAAAAAAAGTATGATTACGATTACGCAGTTAGAATACGTTGTAGCAGTGGATACCTACCGGCACTTTGTTAAAGCCAGTGAAAAATGTTTTGTTTCGCAACCCACGCTAAGCATGCAGATAAAAAAGCTGGAAGATGAATTGGATGTGATGATTTTTGACCGTTCCAAACAACCGGTTGTCCCTACTCAGATTGGTGAGGTAATTATTGAGCAGGCCAGAAAGTCGCTTGCCGAAAACAAGCGAATTTATGAATTGGTCAAGGAGCATAAAGATGTGGTGGAAGGTGAGTTGGTGATTGGCATTATTCCTTCGCTGGCACCTTATCTATTGCCGTTGTTTGCGGGGTCTTTCTCCCGGGAATACCCGAATGTCAAGCTTAAGATAATGGAATTGCTCTCGGAAGATATTATCGGCCAGTTAAATAAGGATTTGTTGGATGTAGGGTTGCTGGTAACTCCACTACATGAAAATGGAATCCAAGAAAAAACCATTTTTTATGAGCGTATGTTTTTATATGTTAATAATAAGCATCAGTTGGCCCCAAAGTCAAAGGTAGAGCCGGCCGAAATAGCAGGAGAGGGCTTGTGGTTGCTGAGTCAAGGACACTGTTTCAGGAGCCAGGTGGTAAATCTTTGTTCTTTTCACGACAAAATAAAAAATGAAATATCTATTAATTACGAAAGCGGTTCGTTGGAAACCATCAAAAAACTGGTGGAGAAAGAGGGAGGATATACCTTGCTGCCTGAATTGTCTATTGATGATAACGTATTAAACAACCGATATGCGCAGGTGAAAAATATTGGGGAGAGTGATCCGTTGCGTGAAGTGAGTATGGTATATTCGCGTACTTTTGCCAAGCAAAAACTGTTGAACTTATTGTACGAACACATCAAAATGTCTATCCCGGAGCATCTGCTCAACCAAACCGACGGTCATATAGTGGAATGGCGAAATTAAGCCGTTTCAGGACACCTACCGCTACATAAAGATATTTAACAGATAGTGAAGATTTAGGGGTTTAAATATTATTTTAGGGATCATTGGCTTTCTCCGAAAAATTCAACCTATGACGAAGTACCCGACAGGTACTTATGTTTTTTTAATGTTTAATACTTTGTGCCCATGTCATTTCAACTATCTTCGCATCCAAATTTTATCCTGTGAACTGGTTTCAAGCTAAAGCATACTTAAAATATATTTTTAAGAAAAAACATTGGAGAGAAGGCGATTTTATATCCTCTGTTGCCAGGGATATTGCTCATTTCATTATCTACAACAATTACCCTTTTTACCGTTTTGAGGATATCAACGACATTAGAAATGATGTACTGCAATCGAAGCAAAAGGTTGAAGTAAGGGATTTTGGAGCTGGTTCAAAAAAGTTCAGGAGTAACCACCGCGCCCTTCGTCATTTGGTTAAATATAATGCATCGCCACAAAAACAAGGAGAACTTATTTTTCGCTTTGCAAGTTATTTCAAGCCCAATAATATAATTGAGTTAGGAACCTCGCTGGGATTGGGAACAATGTACCTTGCCTTGCCTAATTCTCAAACCAAAGTATATACCATTGAAGGCTGTCCTAAAGTTTCCAATATAGCTAATCGGCTTTTGGGCTGCGCTGGGGCCAATAATGTAATTCAACATGTAGGCCCCTTCCGGGAGGAATTGCCTAAGGTGTTAGCCTCGGTTGATCAGGTAGGAATGGTGTACTTCGATGGGCACCACGCTTATCAGCCTACCCTGGATTATTTTCATTTATGCTTGCCCAAAGCAACAGAAGCGTCAGTATTTATTTTCGACGATATATATTGGTCCAGGGAAATGGCCAAGGCATGGAATGAAATCAGTGCTCATCCTTCAGTTTCACTCTCTTTTGATTTTTTCAGGTTTGGTGTTCTGGTATTGAACGTACCTCACGTCGAAGAGCATTGTGTAATAAAAAGTATTTGAGCGGTCATTTGTGCCTATTGGTTATAATCTTTTAACCCGGATTATCATTCGGCTGAAGCAACGAAGTGTCTTGTTTTGTGGTTATTTCGATATGTGATACCAGCCAGCAGGCAAGCTGGTATTTCCTGATGTATATGTATGGTTCAACCCGAACAATAAATATTCAAATCATTCTCCACATCAACCATAAAAAATTATCTTTGTTATAACCAAAAGGAGCATATTACCTATGAATGAGAATATCATCGAAATCAGTAGAATCACCAAACATTACCAGGTAGGAACACAAGTTGTTAAGGCTTTACAGGGTATCGACCTGGAGATTAAAAAAGGTGAATACGTCGCTATTATGGGGCCGTCAGGTTCCGGTAAATCCACGTTAATGAACGTTATTGGTGCTTTGGATACACCTACGGGAGGGACATACGTGTTAAACGGAACCGATGTGAGCCATTTGAACGACGATAAATTGGCCGAAATCAGGAACAAAGAAATAGGTTTTGTGTTTCAAACGTTTAATTTGTTGCCAAGATATTCTGCGCTTGAAAATGTGATGCTTCCGCTGATTTATGCAGGCATCTCAAAACAAGAGCGATTAAAAAAAGGAGAGGATGTTGTCAGGAAAGTTGGATTGGAAGACCGAGCCGCTCACAAACCCAATGAGCTTTCGGGCGGGCAGCGCCAGAGGGTTGCCGTTGCCAGAGCATTGATAAACAATCCCTCCATCATATTGGCCGATGAGCCAACCGGTAACCTGGATTCGAAAACATCGGTTGATATTATGCGCTTGTTTGGGGATATCCATTCTATGGGTAACACCATCATTTTAGTAACGCACGAAGAGGAAATAGCCCAATATGCACACAGGGTTATTCGATTACGTGACGGTGTAATTGAATCAGATACTAAAAATGAAAACATTTCGGTATCCGAAGTGTTATAGAAATCTTGAAATAAACCATTAAATTATAGTGGTGTCAGTTGGAGCTATTTGTGCAACAGGGCGCGATTTGCAAATAAATTGATTGCAGGTGCCTTGTAAATAAGTTTATTGTTTTTGATCTAAAGCCCAATGATCCATTTAATGTTCGAGATATAATAATTGATCTTGCTTTCCGTCGTTAATAGGTGGTAGGTTCCGGTAATGGATAATATATATGACATGAGTAAAAGTTTAGTTTATACAAAAACAGGTGACAAAGGAAAAACCAGTTTGATAGGTGGCACGCGAGTTGCAAAAAATCACTACAGGCTCGAAGCTTATGGAACGGTTGATGAGTTGAATACTTTTATTGGGATGATTCGTTCCTATGAAGTGGATAAGGCGACAGAAAATCAAATTATCGATATTCAGAAAAAATTGTTTGTGATAGGGGCCTATTTGGCAACAGATTCCAATGTTACAGACTTGAGGGACAAGTTGAATTACGACGAGAGCATTATTGAAGCCCTGGAGAAGGAAATGGACAGGATGGAAAGTGATTTACCTCCTATGAAGTACTTTGTTCTGCCGGGAGGTCATCCCGGCGTCAGTTATTGCCATATTTCAAGAACGATTTGCCGAAGGGCTGAAAGAAGAATTCTTGACATGGCAGATCAATCCGAAGTGAACCCTTGGGTAATTAGGTACGTAAATAGACTTTCGGACTATTTGTTTGTTTTATCGCGTCATTTGTCAAAACATTGCGGTGTAAATGAAATTCCTTGGGTTCCCGAGTTGTAGGTTATTACTTTTTTTTTATATTCGCAGAAAATATAAAAATATATTTAACAAATAATAAATAAAAATTCAGGGTATGTATTGGACACTAGAATTAGCATCAAAATTAGAGGATGCACCCTGGCCGGCATCTAAGGACGAGTTAATCGATTTCGCAATTCGTTCGGGGGCACCATTAGAAGTTATTGAAAATCTTCAGGAGATAGAGGATGAAGGTGATCTATACGAAACTATTGAAGATATTTGGCCTGACTATCCTAGCAAGGATGATTTTTTCTTTAACGAAGATGAGTATTAACACATCAGGGACTTATGAGATTAAAAACGTCTTGGATTAATTATCTAAGGCGTTTTTTGTTTTTTAAAAGATAGAAGACTCTGTTTTTGTGGTAAACGCTTCCAGAAATTTCATGCCTCGGTACGAATTGCCTTTGGCATTTAACTTAGGACTCCACACGGCTATGCTGTATTTATCAGGAAAGACAGCGATAATTCCTCCTCCTACGCCACTCTTGCCCGGAAGTCCTACCGTGAAGGAAAACTCACCCGATTCGTCATAAAAACCGCAAGTTTGCAACAAGGCATTCACTCTTTTTGCTTTGCTCATATTTAGGATTCGTTCGCCTTTTGTATTACGGAAATGGTCATCCGCCAAAAATAAAAACGTTTGTGCCAGCTCTTGGCAGGTCATTTCTAAAGAGCACATGGTAAAGTAAAAATCCAGCACTCTTTCGGGTTCGTTTAGCACGTTGCCAAACGATTTTATAAAGTTGCAGATAGCTATGTTTCTGTAACCCACCGATTTTTCCGATTTGGCAATGGAGAGGTTATAGTCGATTTTGTTATCGTTGTTAATCTCTCGTATAAAGCGCAGGAATTCTGCTTCAGGATTTTTAAACTCACCCACGAGCATATCGGCAATAACCAGGGCGCCCCCGTTGTTAAAGGGATTACGTGGTATACCTTTGTTCAGCTCCAGTTGTACCAGGGAATTGAAGGCCGTTCCTGAGGGTTCGACACCTACCCGCTCCCATATTTTTGACCCCCAGAGTTTAAAGGCCAAACTTAAGGAAAGTACCTTGGCAATACTCTGGATAGAAAATTGGGTATACCGGTCGCCAATGCCAAATTCCTGTTGGTCGATGGTAATAAGGTGAATTCCAAAGTTTTCCGGATCTACCTTGGCCAGTTCAGGAATATAGGAAGCTGCCTCTCCCTCGTCTTTTCCAGACTTAATTTGGTGGTAGGTATCGTTAATGATTTGCTGATAGGGCATAGCGAATAAATATGTATGGACTAATTACACCAATATCAGCAATAAAAAAAATGACGAATGTGGGAAAAAAGCATGAAAGATGGATTTTGTTTCCATGCATTAAAACCTGGATTATGTATTAAAGGTACGTAATGAGTATTTAAAATACGATAAAACAAGGAGTTGCTGAAACGAGGCATAGCACCGCTCTGGTGAGTTGAAGCAACTCCGTGAAACGCCTTGTTTGGAAGTAGTTTAATTGCGTAACAGGATTTCTAATGCATATTGCGGGTAAAATGGATCTGGTTAGTTAAGGCTTCATCAAAAAGCTTCGCTTTGTCTAATAGAGTTTGGACAGTCTCTTACCAAATGCAATAAGTCAGAATTGGTTGCTTCTTATCGTCAGTTAAATAATTTTGAAAATAGCGCGCTTTTCTAATTGTAACATATGAGTATATGTTATGTAACTATGGATTCCTGATATTTCTGTATCTTCGTTTTTTCAAACTATTCGCATTGGAAAAATACCTTCAAATATTAAAAAAATACTGGGGCTACGATGGTTTTAGAGCCATGCAGGATCAGATAGTGCAGGCTATAGGTGATGGTAAAGATACCTTGGGATTATTGCCAACAGGAGGTGGAAAGTCTATCACTTTTCAGGTTCCGGCAATGACCAAAGAAGGTATTTGTTTGGTGGTGACTCCGTTGGTGGCACTGATGAAAGACCAGGTAACTAATTTGCGAAAAAAGAATATTAAGGCAGTGGCTGTTTATTCGGGTTTAAGCAGGCGTGAAATTAATATTGCCTATGATAATTGTATCTTTGGGGATTATAAATTTTTATACCTATCACCCGAGCGCTTGTTAACTCCTTTGTTCCTGGAAAAGTTGGTGCATTTTAATGTGAGCATGATTGTGGTGGATGAGGCTCATTGTATCAGTCAGTGGGGATACGACTTTAGACCTTCTTATCTTAAAATAGCAGAACTACGAAAGGAAGTCCCCGGTGTTCCGGTATTGGCATTGACAGCTACCGCAACACCTCAAATAGTTGAAGATATTCAGGAACGCCTATTGTTCGCTAAGAAGAATGTTGTTCAGAAAAGCTTTGAGCGGGAGAATCTGGCCTACATTGTCCGTCAAACAGATGATAAATTAAATCAATTAGTCAAAATAGTAAAGTCTATTGACGGATGTACGATTGTTTTTGTTCGTAACAGAAAAAAGACCAAGGAATATGCCTTGTGGTTAAGGGAGAATGGTATCAGAGCCCATAACTTTCATGCAGGATTAACGCATGAATCAAAGGACAGGCGGCAGAAAGAATGGATGAACGATGAGGTGCAGGTGATGGTTTGTACCAATGCTTTTGGAATGGGGATTGACAAACCGGATGTTCGTCTGGTAGTTCATATGGATGCACCGGATTCTATAGAGGCTTACTTTCAGGAAGCAGGAAGGGCAGGAAGGGATGGTCAAAAAGCTTATGCGGTTCAGCTATGGTCAGCGGGGGATAAAACCAGGTTAAAGAAAAATGTTACCGTGTCGTTCCCTGAGAAAGATGTTGTTTTTAGGGTGTACAATGCCTTGGGTAATTTTTTTCAACTGGCGACCGGACATGGTGAGGAGATGGTGTACGACTTTGATATGGTACAGTTTTGTAAAGCCTACCATTTTAATTTGCTCACCGTTTTTAATAGCCTTAAAATATTGCAACGTGCCGGTTATATTGAATATAGCGAAGAGGTAAACCTGCCATCGCGGGCGCATTTTTTGGTTCAGAAGATGGAATTGTATAATTTTCAGGTGAAAAATGAACAGTTTAATTCCTTTATTAAACTGCTGTTGCGCTCTTATACAGGATTCTTTACAGAGTACGTGGTCATTAACGAACAGTTGCTGGCTCAGCGTGCCAACGTTTCCGTCGATTTGGTTTATCAGTATTTAAACAAGTTAAATCACCTTAAAATTATTCATTATATCCCCCAAAAAAAGACACCACTGATTCAATATATTCGCCCCCGCGAGGAAATCCGATATCTGAAGTTGCCCCATGAAGTGTATCGTGACCGTAAAAAACAATATGAGGAACGGGTGAAAGCTGTTATCGACTATTCTGAATTTTCCCATATATGCCGAAGTCGCTTTTTGCTTCATTATTTTGGCCAGATAAACACCAGGGACTGTGGCCAATGTGACGTGTGCATCGAAAAGAAGAAAAGAGGATTGGATAGCAAGCAGGCCGACGAAATTGAAACCAAACTAAAAGAAATTTTATCCAGCCCAAAATCCTATCATGAAATTGAGAATATAATTAAGATCCCAGAAAAAAAATGGCTGGATATTTTTAATTGGTTAGCAGATAATGAGATAATATATCCCGATGATCATGAAAAATGGCAACTGAAGAAAAGTTAAACCCGGATTATGTATTGGAGGTTCGTCATGAGCATTGCAAGAACAATGAAACAAGGCATAACTTGTCCCGATTACTTTCGGGAGCATCGTTCTGGTGAGTTGAAGTGATGCAACGAAGTGTCTTGTTCTAAAGTAATTTCAATGTGTAATAGAATTTCTAATGCATATTGCGGGTTAAAGTGGTTTGGCTTCGGTATTACCTACCTTGTTTACTTTTGGGCAGCAGATATTTCTGCAACCTTTAAAAGCACATAGCCGGTTATAACGGCCACCGTAGCTACACCAGTCATAAAATTTCCAAAATCAGTTGTTTTTGAGTTGTAAAAAGTATCTTCCCTGTTTTTTACATTTCCTGAGGTAGTCCTGAATATGCTTGAAACCCAGAATTCATTACTGGCACAGTATTTATTGTTTGCATCAATATCGTCAGAATAGGTAATGATACATCTAAATTTAAATGGAGAAGTTTCACGTATAAATAAATGTTCTTTAATAGTTAAAGGTTCCGAATTTGCTAAGATAACATTTGTTCTGAGTGTTGAATCTTTGCTAATTGTTTTGAGAAATTGGTTCTGACCCAGATCATAATAAATGGAAAACTGTGACTTTGTTGGGATATACTCATTGCTATTGGCGCGTGCAGAGGTTAAATTGTTGATAGTCGTACTGCTAGTAAAAGTACCATCACCATCAATATATTCTTCTGTTAGTCCGGATAGATCGCCCGCCCCCCATACTTGAGAGTTTAAGGAAGTAGTAATGCCATTTACCACAACGGATGATTGATTCCAGTTTATAAAAATCGGCTTGTCCAGTTTGTTGAATATATCAATGGTCATGAGTGCTCCCTTGCCAGCAAAAGAATAAACGATTTGGAGGGTGTCGTTCTCGTAAAAGAAATCATTGAATTGCGATGTAGGCAGATCGCTGCTTAATGTGGAATATTGATAGGCCGTACAGGAACTGAGTAGTGTTGTCAATATTACAATAAGGGCAAGGTAAATGAGTAAAGATGTTCTCATGTTAAATGCTTGTTTAGGTGGTTGATAAAAATATTACTTGGGCAAGCAAAATGTATTAGGGACATCTTTTGGGGGCTTGTCCATGCCAGGTTATTCTTTTTCAAACAATCACTATGCCAATATTTTTAATATGGTGCTGAATTGACCACTATTTTTATGTTTCCTGGGCAATGCGAATCGACTAATATTTTTATGATCCTTTATTTTCGGTTTAATTTGTTAATTTTGCGAACTATTGTATATATCAATAAAACGATATACTGGTTGTGATGAGTATAGTACTTGGTTCATTTCTTAATGTGGATACCGATATGGGCAAGTATTTATCTCTTATCTTATTAAAAAATGGAAGAAGAATTAAACCATATAGTCTTTTCAAAAAACGTGCTCGAATTTGTGACTGTCGGTAATGAGTACTGTAATCAATTGGAAAGTGCCGAAGAACTGTCTACCCGGGAACTTTTTACGGTAATGACCCGTATACTGCCATTGTTGTATATAAAAGCTGTGGTTTTGCCAAAAACGGAGTTTGGATTGGACGAAAGTATTGAGAAAACGGTAAGGGAAGAAGATTATATAAGGATTCAGCATGTTCTGTTGAACAAGTTTGGGCAATTCGATGATTTTTTAGAAGTGTTTGTTCCCGATAATGAGCAGGACCAACGGGATGTAGCTTCAAGTATTTCCGAAAATCTGACAGATATCTACCAGGATGTAAAAGATTTTCTATTTGCATACAGGATAGGAGTAACAGAAATAATGAACGATGCATTGGCAGAGTTGGTAAATTCATTCGAGTTATATTGGGGACAAAAGCTGGTGAACGTGCTTAGGGCATGTCACAACGTTTTATATAGCGATAAAGATTTGGATGAAGAGGCAGGGTTTGATATGAATAGCAGTGGAGAGAGAGAAAATACGAACAATTGGTTCAATAGATTTCAGGACCAATGGCAGGAAGGGGAGGATTAAATGGAAAGAGAAGATAATTTAATAAAAAATACAATTACAAACGAAGCGCTTAATGATTTACCTTTGCATTCGTACAAAGGAGAGATTGTAGTGGTGGAGAATACTGAAGATATTCCTCAGGTAATCAGGGAAATTAATGGAGAAAAGGTACTGGGCTTCGATACCGAAACCCGTCCTTCGTTTAAAAAAGGAAAAACCAACCTCATTTCTTTGATCCAACTGACCACCGAAAAATCCACCTATTTAATACGTACCAATAAAACGGGAGTAACCTCGGATCTGCTTCATTTGTTGAGTAACGAAAAGGTTAAAAAGGTTGGTGTTGGAATCAGGGACGATATAAGGGGTTTGCAAAAATTGAAAGAATTCACGCCTGGCGGGTTTGTAGAGTTGCAAACCATGGCGGTGGATAAAGGGCTCAAGGATTTTTCGCTGAAGAAGTTAGCGGGTATTCTGTTGGAGTTCAGAGTCTCAAAACGACAGCGCCTGTCCAATTGGGAAGCGGATCAGTTGACACAAGGTCAAATGGTTTATGCCGCAACCGATTCGTGGGTTGCACTTGAAATATTTAAAAAACTGAATCATTTGGATTCAAGTAAAATAATTGATGTGGATACTGCAAGCGTCAATAATCAATCTTAAATAATAACAATCATTTCATGTCATATATAAAAGTTGTTCTTAAATCAGGGAAAGATCAGTCTTTACGCCGATTTCACCCCTGGGTTTTCAGTGGTGCCATAAAAAAGATTTACGGCGAGCCTGCCGAAGGAGAGATCGTAGAAGTCTTTGACAATAAAGACGAATTTCTTGGGTTAGGACATTATCAAATAGGTTCTATTGCCATTAGAATTGTTTCTTTTGAACAAGTGGAAATAACGGATGGCTTTTGGGAAAATAAAATAAAGCAGGCTTATCAGTTACGTAAAGATCAAGGTTTAATTGACGATCCGAATACCAATGCTTACCGGTTGGTTCATGCAGAGGGTGATAATATGCCAGGACTAATTATTGATATGTACGGCGATACTGCCGTGGTTCAGATGCACTCGGTAGGTATGTTTCTGATCAAGGATAAGATTGATGATATTCTGAAAGAAATATTTGGCGATGGATTAAAAGCCATATATAATAAATCGGAAGGTACCATTCCGTTCAAAGCTAAAGTGGAGCCGGAAAATGGATATACTTATGGAGAATCTAGTACCAGAATAGCGATTGAGAATGGATTGAAATTCCGTGTGGATTGGGAAAAAGGCCAAAAAACAGGCTTCTTTGTCGATCAGCGCGATAACAGGGCATTGCTGGAGCATTACAGTAAGGGTAGGTCTGTGTTAAATATGTTTTGCTACACGGGCGGTTTTTCGTTTTATGCTATGAGGGGAGGGGCTAATTTGGTTCATTCTGTGGATAGTTCGGAAAGAGCTATTGATCTGACCAGGGAAAATGTAGAATTGAACTTTCCAGGCGATGAACGCCATGACGCTTTTGCAGCGGATGCTTTTAAATATCTCGACGACATAAAGGACAAGTACGACCTCATAATTCTGGACCCTCCGGCTTTTGCCAAGCATAATAACGTGTTGAACAACGCCTTGCAGGGCTATAAGAAGCTAAATGCAAAAGCTTTTGAGCAGATTAAGTCGGGCGGTATTGTTTTTACTTTTTCGTGTTCGCAGGTGGTAAGTAAGGATGCTTTCCGTAAAGCGGTTTTTTCTGCAGCAGCCCGTTCGGGCAGAAATGTGAGGATATTAAACCAATTGACGCAACCTGCCGATCACCCCGTAAACATTTATCATCCCGAAGGAGAATACCTTAAAGGATTAGTTTTGTATGTTGAATAATTAAATACTGTCTGTATTGTCAATATCATGATACTTAAATCCAGATATTTGATACTAAAATATTATACATGAAGTTTACCGAATTTGATTTTTCCCAAGAAGTGCTGGACGGACTGGATGCCATGCGTTTCGAAGATGCCACCCCCGTGCAGGAAAAAACCATTCCTGTAATTAAAACAGGGGCCGACCTAATTGCTTGTGCCCAGACTGGAACGGGTAAAACAGCGGCCTACCTTCTGCCAGTGCTCGATAAAATTGTAAGGGAAGGTCATACGGGAACAACTACTTTGATTCTGGTTCCGACCCGTGAACTGGCATTGCAAATTGATCAGCAAATTGAAGGTTTCAGTTATTTTCTGGATGTGACTTCTATGTCGGTTTTTGGAGGTAACGATAAAGGTTTGTGGGATCAACAGAAGGTAGGATTAACCAAAGGCGCAGACATCATTGTGGCTACTCCGGGCAGAATGATTCAGCATCTGACCATGGGCTATGTCGATTTTAAATCGGTGAAACACCTGATTCTGGACGAAGCCGACAGGATGCTGGACATGGGGTTTCTGGATGATATTATGCAGATAGAGAGTTATTTGCCCAAGGAGGATCGTCAGGGATTGCTGTTTTCGGCTACTATGCCCCCAAAAATAAGGGATTTGGCCAAGAAGCTATTAAATGATCCTGAAGAAATTAATATTGCCATATCAAAACCGGCAGAAGGCATTTTGCAGGCTGCATATATGGTCCATGAGCATCAGAAGATTGACCTAATCGTGGATCTGTTGAAGGATAAAGATTTGCCTAGTATTCTTATTTTTTCTTCGCGCAAATCAAAAGTGAATGACATCGTTCGTGCCCTTAAAAAGAATGATTTTAATGCCAGAGGAATCCATTCCGATCTTGATCAAAGTGAGCGAATTGAGGTGCTTAGGGAATTTAAAAATAGAAACATCCAGATTTTGGTGGCTACTGATATTGTGGCCCGTGGCATCGATATTGAAAAGATTGACCTCGTGATAAACATTGATGTTCCCAACGACGCGGAAGACTATGTGCATAGAATTGGTCGTACCGCCCGTGCCCAAACCCAAGGTGTTGGAATTACCTTTATCACCGATGACGATCAGGTTGATTTTCATAAAATAGAAAAACTGATTGAAACCAATATATTTAAAATTCCACTGCCTCCCCATTACGAGGAAGCACCAAAATATGATCCTGAATCAAAAATGAAAAGTGGTTGGGGAAGAAAAAAGGGTGGCAGTAAAAAAGGAGGTGGTAAAAAGCCTCCATATAAAAAGAGAGCTGCCAAAAAGAATTAGGCCCATAATGTATTTGGTTTATTAAGGATAGAACAATTGTGTTGCTGTCATATTCATTTGAACGATGTTTCTAAATTGGGTTTATATTCGGTCATTGTAAGACTTTGTTTCTTTATTTTTAAAAGACAGGACTTATTTAATTCCATTGTCGAGTCTTTTAAGTATCGGAATAAGAGGATTTTGTGTCTTCGGGTGTGGCTCTTGTAGGGGGGGGGAAACTAAGTGTCATGTGAATATGTCTATAGTCTAAATATATAAAATCTAACGATCTGTTATACATCATGTCAGCTCAAATATCACAAATCATAGCTACAGAGTTGCAACTGCAACTAAAACATGTCAACAATACCATTGAATTATTAGAAGAGGGAGCAACCGTGCCGTTTATCAGTCGTTACCGAAAGGAGCGTACCGGAACGATGGATGAGGTCAATGTGGCGTTGGTAAAAGAACGATACGAAAAACTTCAGGAAATTGTTAAGCGGAAAGAGGCTATCTTGAAGTCGATGGATGAGCAGGGAGTTTTAACAGCCGAATTAAAGAAGAAGATAGTTGATACCTTTAATGCAACCGAGCTTGAGGATATTTATCTTCCGTTTAAACCTAAACGTAAAACCCGCGCGGTGAAAGCCAAAGAGAAAGGTCTGGAACCGCTGGCTAAAATATTGATGAAACAATACGAGCGCGATGTGGAAGGGCGAGCTGCCCGGTTCCTGAACAGTGATGTATCCGACTTTGAAGAGGCGCTGCAGGGGGCAAGGGATATTATAGCGGAATGGGTGAACGAAAATGCAGTTGCACGTGATATAGTGCGCTCGGTGTTTGAAAGGAATGCGGTTGTTTCATCCACATTGGTGAAAGGGAAAGAAGAGGAGGGGGTTAAGTACAAGGACTACTTCGAATTTAGCGAACCCTTGAAAAAATGCCCAAGTCATCGATTGCTGGCCATTCGAAGGGGCGAAAAAGAAGGGATTTTAAAGGTGAGCATCTCGCCTGATGAAGAACAGATATTAGATCGATTGGGAAGGTATTTTGTAAAAGGAAATACGGAGTCTTCCGGGCAAGTGGAATTGGCTGTGAAGGATGCTTGCAAGCGCTTGCTGAAACCTTCCATAGAAACCGAATTTTCCAATAGCTCAAAAGAAAAAGCCGATGCCGAAGCCATTTTGGTGTTTGCGAAAAATTTAAGACAGCTGTTGTTGTCTTCTCCTCTTGGACAAAAGCGTGTTTTGGCTATTGATCCCGGATTCAGAACCGGTTGTAAGGTGGTTTGTTTAGATGCACAAGGAAATCTTTTACATAACGAAAATATTTATCCGCACGCACCGCAAAGAGAAACCAAGCAAGCGGCAAAGAAAATATCATCTTTGGTAGATGCGTATAAAATAGAAGCTGTGGCAATAGGTAACGGCACGGCCTCGCGCGAAACAGAATCTTTTATCCGCAGTTTAAAATATAGTCGCGATATCCAGGTGTATGTGGTGAGTGAAGATGGGGCCTCTGTGTATTCGGCGAGCAAGGTTGCACGCGATGAATTCCCTGATTATGATGTTACGGTACGTGGCGCGGTTTCAATCGGGCGTCGGCTAATCGATCCCCTGGCTGAATTGGTGAAAATTGATCCTAAATCAATCGGGGTTGGCCAGTACCAGCACGATGTGGATCAGTCTAATTTAAAAAGTTCACTCGATCAGGTAGTTGAGTCTTGTGTAAATAAAGTAGGAGTAGATTTGAATACGGCAAGTATGCACCTGCTTACTTATGTTTCAGGCCTGGGTCCACAATTGGCCAAAAATATAGTGGAGTTTCGTAAGGAAAATGGTGCTTTTTTGTCCAGAGACCAATTGAAAAAAGTGCCTCGGCTTGGACCAAAGGCATACGAGCAGGCTGCTGGATTTTTAAGAATTACAGAGGCAAAAAATCCGTTGGATAACTCAGCTGTTCATCCTGAATCCTATGGGATTGTAGAAAAAATGGCTAAAGACAATGGCTGTGAAGTGAAGGACTTGATAGATGACAATGAAATTCGATCTAATGTAAGCCTGGATAAATATATCGATGAAAATGTGGGGCTTCCTACACTCAAGGATATCATGATTGAGCTGGAAAAACCCGGCCGCGACCCACGCCAGATTATTAAGGTATTTGAATTTGATAAAAATGTTCGATCTGTCGAAGATCTGTACGAAGGTATGGTCTTGCCCGGTATCGTGACCAATATCACTAACTTTGGTGCTTTTGTGGATGTTGGTGTAAAACAGGATGGTTTGGTACATATTTCTCAACTCGCAAACAAATTTATCAGCGACCCCAATGAGGTGGTTTCTTTGCATCAGCACGTTAAGGTAAAGGTGCTGGAGGTTGATAAGATGCGCAAAAGAATACAGTTGTCCATTAAGGAAGCCGATAGAGAATAGGATTCTATATTGTGTTTGGTTGAGTGGGTTGTTTTGAGGTAAAAGCTGTTCTGTTTTTACGGTCATTGTTGTGCAAGGTTGATGCCAGTCAAGTGGCTTGTGTTTCTGTTGACTTTTATTGCCCATTAATTTATTTATATTTGTGATACTTCGTTCAAACAGATATAAAAATATTGGGATCCAATGCAGAAATTTAATGATTTTTTATTACTTATAGACTCTTATATAGGGAGTGGTGCCTGGTTTGTATACCTTTTATTAGGGGTAGGCATTTTTTTTACGATTTATTTAGGATTCCCCCAGTTCAGATATGTGGGCTATGCACTTAAAATAGTGATGGGTAAATTCGATAGGGAAGATGATGTAGGGGATACATCCCACTTTCAGGCCCTGGCAACGGCTTTGTCGGGAACCGTAGGCACCGGTAATATTGCCGGTGTAGCCTATGCGGTTTATCTGGGGGGGCCGGCTGCCCTGTTTTGGATGTTGATTACCGCACTTATTGGTATGACAACAAAGTTTGTGGAGGTAACTCTATCGCATAAATATCGCGAAAAAGCAGAAGACGGATCCATTTCCGGGGGCCCTATGTACTTCATGAAAAAAAGATTGGACATTACACTTCCTTCGGGTAAAGTGGTGAAAACAGGGGGGGTAATGGCTATGGTTTTTGCAATAGCTACCGTTCTTTCTTCTTTTGGTACAGGTAACTTGCCACAAGTAAATAGTATTTCCAATTCTATCAATGCAACTTTTGGCGTGCCCCATATCATTACAGGTCTCGTGTTGTCAGTTTTACTGGGTATTATCATTATTGGGGGTATTAAAAGGATTGCCCAGGTAACCTCCAGGTTAGTGCCTACGATGGCAGTGATATATTTTATAGGTGCAATTGCAGTTATCCTTTATAACTACCAGAATATTGTTCCATCCATTGTGTCTGTGTTCTCCGATGTTTTTACTGGATCAGCAGCCACTGGAGGGTTTCTTGGGGCAACCATTGCTTTTGCCTTTAACCGGGGTGTTAATCGAGGTCTTTTTTCCAATGAGGCAGGACAAGGGTCTGCGCCGATTGCCCATTCGGCAGCAAGGGCACACGAGCCTGTTTCTGAAGGGCTGGTGGCTTTGTTGGAGCCCTTCATTGATACCATTATAATCTGTTCGTTAACCGGCCTTACATTGTTGGCGTCCGGTGTTTGGACTCAGAAACACCAAAACGATTTCCAAAGGGCTGAAATGCAATTTATACGCGGCGTGTATGATGATGAAGTGGAGACCGACAGAGCTAAACTTAGCGCACATGTAAACAATAAAAATACATTGCCCCTGTTCTCGGGAAAACTTACAGTAAAGGATGGTAAAATAATAGGAGATATATCTTTGATTCATTCTCGCTCTTTGGCTGAAGACGTGTTGGTTTATCAATCAAAGAAACTCTATACCGGACAGTTAAACGTGATAAAAGGAGTTGTGGCAAATGAAAACAAAATCCGTTTTCGGGGTAAATCGTTGATGCACAGTGCTCCACTTACCACGTTAGCTTTTACTAAAAGCTGGTTTGGGGATTTTGGTAAATATATCGTCTCCATCGGATTGCTGTTGTTTGCTTTCTCAACAGCTATTTCCTGGTCGTATTATGGTAGTAGGGCAGTTATATTTCTGGTTGGTGTTAAGGGCGTTAGGTATTACAGGATTGTCTATGTGCTGGGTTTCTTTTTAGCTTCTTTCACCGATACTACCATTATATGGAATTTATCGGGTATAACCATTGCGCTTATGACTATTCCGAACCTAATTGGAGTTTTTGCCTTGCACAAAGAGATGAAATATGAGGTTAATGCATTTTGGGGGGAATATAAAAAGCGCTTTCCCAATGAAAAACTGCCTATATTTTGTAAAGTGGACAAAAAACGATAAGTATAAAATATAAAAAATATGTAAATAAACAAAATATATTATATACGTTAATAAAATACTGATATTTTCTTTTCTTTTTGGCTCTTTTTATGTAAGTTTGTGTTGGTATTTTTGCATTTTGTATATGTAAATGACCCAATTTAAGTTGATTATGAAGGGAGTTAGATTATACGCCGTCGTTATTGGGATGTTTGTCCTTTTGCTGAACCCGCTTTTTATTAGATCGCAGGCTTTGGAGGGGGATGGAATAGACGAGGTTTTTGCACGGATCGATTTTAATACCATTTACTATCCCGAAAAAGCCAAGCTTCAGTTCGATTCTGTAATGTTTTATATGGACACAAAGCAAATGGTTGAATATGAGGGGTATGTGGATTACATCAAAGCTCAGCTTTATTATGGTAACATGCAAGTGGATTCTTCGCTTGCTTATGTGGAAAATGCCTTGTCCTATTTTACTAATAGTGAAAATAATAGATGGTTGGCAAGATGTCAGTTTTTGCTGGGTAATATTGCGGAATCGACTGGGTTGTATGAGCAAGCCAAAATCAATTATTACGAAACGGTTAAGCTGGAAGTAGATCAAAGTAAAATGACCGAAGGTGCCGCATATATCGCTATTGGTAGATGCAAGATGGCTCTAGGCGAATCTTTTAAGGATGAGATTGATAAAGGGATTCATTTGTTGCAAGAAGCATCCGAAATTGAGGTGCGGTTATATGCCGATTTTATGGAGCAGTATTTTAGAATTAATGCCCCGGATGCCCCTGAAAAACTGAATTCTATTGCAAATGAGTATATTAACAGGAAATTGTATGATAGGGCTGTAAGTGTATATAAAATCTTGGCCAGCAGTTATCATGCTCAACTTCAATTTGATTCCGCTCATGTTTATTGCGATAAGGCTATAGAAATCAGTGAAGGCAATAGTGTGGGTAAACTAATTTTACCGGCCTTGTATCAGTTTAAAGGTATGCTATATTTTAAGCAAGAAAAATTTAATATTGCCGATGTGTATTTTAGTAAGTCTTTAAAGCTTTATGAGCAAAACTATCAGTCAAACAGGATGTTATACGTGTATAACTATTTGCACCAAATTGATAAAGCAAAAGGTAACTATTCCAAGGCATACGAAAACCTACAGCAGTATATTGATTGGGTTGAAAAAACCTCTTCTTCCGAAAAAGTTCGTCTCGCTAAGGTGTTGGAAATTAATAATAAAGTAGATTTAATGAAGAGCCAGTTGGTGCAACTGAAGATAGAAAAGAAAGCCAGTGAATTTATGCTGTATTTGGTAATGGTTGTTACATTGGTGATTTTAGCGGGAGTTGGTGTTTATATTTATCTGTACCAGAAAAGTAAAAAGGCTAAGATTGAGGAACTTAATAAAGAATTTCATAATCTATTAATTGGAATCGGAGAAAAACAACTGCTTCAGCATAGGTTAAATAATACTAAAGGTAGAGTGGATCGGCATAGTTTACATTTAGAATCGTTTGATATTGTTGGGAGAGGTGATAATGGTTCGGATGACAGTGAGTTGAGTAGTAATTTTGATTCCTGCTACCTGGAAACCATTAATTTGTTCACCGAAGCATTTCCGCAGCTGACAAGAACGGAAATCCGCTATGCGGTAATGATTTGCTTGAGGTTGCCTATGGAGATTATTTCAAAGGTTCAAAATGTTCAGCCGGCATCGGTCCGAAAAGCTAAACAAAGAATAAGAACTAAATTGAATGTGATCGACAGCCTGGAAGATTATTTGCAGGAATTTAGGGAAAAGCAAATTTCCGACCTTGCAGGATAGTTTTATAGGACACATAATAAATAATACAGTATAAAAAACTGTTCGGTATCGGTCATTCAAATAAACAGTATATAATTAATGTAAGGTGTAATCTAAAAAACATTAAAAAAAACACCTATGTAATGTATTGTTTATGAACCGAATGAATTTTGTCACGCTTTTGTCACGCCTAAAATTCTTCTTATTTGCTTGCTGTAGATGATATTTGTGATAAACAAATTTTAAAAAATCGTTTATCATGAATACTTCAAAACTAATCACAGCTCTTTTCACACTTTTATTAATGTTTTCTTTTACAATAGAATCTTCGGCAACCGAAAAAGAGGATCCCATTGTTATACAACTGGAGAAGCTGGTTAAAGAAGATCCAATAGTTATTCAGCTTGGAGAGTTAACGAAGGAAGATCCAATTGTCATACAGCTGGGTAAGCTAGCTAAGGAAGATCCAATTGTCATACAGCTGGGTAAGCTAGCTAAGGAGGATCCAATTGTCATACAGTTGGAAGAACTCGTTAAGGAGGATCCAATTGTTATTCAATTGTAGAGTTTTGAAATATAAATTGCAGTTATTACGTTACGGTTTAATCTATGGGGGAATAGGATATGGTGATGAATGTTTCGGTAAGTGAAGATATAATGGAGATAGAAATCAACAGGTTTATCACAATTGATGATATTGTTGATACCATAAAGCAATATGCCGATGATTTTAACCATTTGCCATCCAGCCATAAATTAGTGATTAATGCAAAAAAGTGCAGATCAAACATTCGTCTTAAAGATTTGGCTAAGTTAAATGAAGTCAATACGTTGCTGAGTGAAAAATTTGATTTGCTAAAAGTAGCGGTGTTACTTAATGATCCCATGTATACAGCTATTTGTATGGTTTATCAGCAGTTAATTAAGTCGAACCATTACTTTATTCAGGTCTTCTCAACCCATGGTGCGGCGCATAGATGGCTGGGTAAAGACGTATATGGTGGAGAAGCGTATTGAAGTATAAATGATATTTAAAATATAGGTTGCTAAGTAACTTGTTTGTGGTGGTGTTCATATGTGTTTTTGCTATTGATTCCCAAATTGTTGCATTCCTTGAATACCTATCTATCACTAAACAAGGCGTAAGTCCGTTCTGATTGTATCCATAATCAGACGGACTTTTGTTGTATAAAAAAATATGATAAATAAATGAGGGAAATATTACATCTTTTAAATATAATATGATAAATAAAATATTGGAAGTTTGTCTCGAATAATGGGGTTATCTATTAGGACGGAAAAAATGAGAGCTTGTGATGAAGGAAACTTATACGGTACAATTTAAATTGATAAGCGAATACAACCTGGTTGTACAAAAGCATATAGGATTAGTAGAATTAAATAAATTAATTCACCTAACAGAAATACTGTGTGCGAAAGAGGAGGTCACTGCTAAAAAAAACTTTTTAATTGATCTGCGAGCATCAAAGTTTTCTAAGGACATTGCAAAGGTGAAAGATTTCGTATTCTTCTTAAGGGAGAATTTCCCGGCAATTTTAACGAATAAGTTAGCGCTGCTGGCGGATGAGTCGGATCAGGTGGCCATGGCCACTCTGTTTAAAATGTATCAACCCGGAGTGGCACGAAACATACATATTTTTAGCTCGTTGGAGTATGCTTTCCTTTGGCTGAATATTGAAATGTCTAATAGCGATTTGGAAGAATTGATTCGTTGTGCAAAGACTATCGAGTATCCAGAGTATAAATGACAAAGCAGGTGGTTAAATGTGCCGGTTAATCGATGGCTTTATAAAATTCGAGCAAATCATTTAACTTTTGACCGGAACGTTGTAATCCACCTTCCCTGTTCCGGATTGTCCATAGTTCGTCGTGTTTTTTAATTAATGTATCAAGTTCATTGGCTAAAATTTGTAAAGTATCAGGACTAATGTTTTCCGTAGCGAGCTGTTTAGCGTTTAAGCGAGCTAGCCCTAGGTGAATACCATGCTTGGCAAGCATTGCGGCTTGTTTTATTTCATCTACAGTAATTTGAGCGTCGCGACTCATTGGTGCAGATTGATCCAATAGCAGTATAGCCGTGTCGATTTCCTGCTCGGCTTTTAACAGGTTTTTCTTTTTAAGCATTTTTGTTTGATAATGACCTTTCATTGTCCATCTGTATCTGCGCAACATTAAGTGGAATGCATTGGCATTCCCCTCGGGGATTTCGCAAGCAAGGTAGGCATCGCCCAATTTCAGTAAAGCTTTTGTTAGATTACCTGTGCTATCTTTGAAAATGAATTTGTTCAGAGCCGTTGGTATTAATTCCATTGGATCCATCTGGGCATTCCACGAATATGCGGCGCCTGTTGCAAGAGTAGGGTAACAAACGGATAGAGGTTGCCAGTGTCCCCAATCGCCCCAGTTTGTGTTTAAATAACCTTTTGCACCAAACTTCTTGCCGTATTGTGCAGCTCTCCCGAGGTTAGTGAAAGCATCCTTGTTTCTGCCTATGATGGAGCGCCAGGTAGAAGTGCCGGGACATACATAATAGTCTAGGCCTGCCTCTTCAAATTTTGGTAAATTTTCCTCAAAAGGATATTTGCTATCGTAACCCCATACCATGGCGGTCATGTTTTCGGGGATTGACGAAATTAACTCCGGGTGTTTTAATATAATATCGCCCCAAAATTGTGCTTTTCTCCCGTATTTGTTGACTTCGGAATTAAGTTTTTTTACAAAATCGAGGTATACTTTACCTTTCCCGTGTTTTTGGCATTCCTGTTTCGATAAGCCATTTCCCAATTCCACGGTTTCGTCACATCCTATGTTAAAATACTGGCTACTGAAATTTGGGAGTAATTCAGCATATAATTCTTGCATCAAATCAAAGGATTCCGGAAGTAAGGGGTTTAAACTATGTCTGCTTCTGGTTCCCCAAATAGTATTGCAGTCGGTAGGGCATTCGGCTAAATGAAGGTATTGGTCATGCATAAGCCAATTTTCCATGTGCCCGAACGAATTTTGATTCGGAACCAAATCGATAAATTTGGCTTTGCAATAAGCGTCAATCATCCGTACCTCTTCTGCTGTTATCGGACTGGCGTCTTTCCATACTGTTCGATGGTTTTTATAGGCGAATGTATGTTCGGTATACAGCTGGAACTCGTTAATTTTCCATAGGGCAAGCATATCAATTAATTGGTATAACGTTTCCATGGTTGGTACTTTATCCCGGCTAATGTCAAGCATGTATCCTCTACGCTCGAAATCGGGCCAGTCCGTAATCGACAAACACGGTATTGGCTTGCCGGTATCCTTACTGTATTGCAATATTTGTTGGAGCGTTTGTTTGCCATAAAAAAGAGCCGCATTGTCCCTGCCAACAATTTTTACCGAAGTGGAATCAATGGTTAGGCAATAGGCTTGTTTGTTGCGGAGGGCACTATCGATTTCAAGAGAGAAAGTATTGATCGTAAGCGGGGAAGAATGGGTTTTAACGTCGCCAACTATATCAAAGGGAGAGATGTTTTCTATCAGTTCAATAAAGTTGTGGTTCGGGATAACAGCTCCTTGTATTTCGTTCAGGTATCCTTTATCAATATTTATTTCCCGGGGGGCGGGCAAAAGATAATGCGTCAGCTCTTGCGCATGTGTCGCAAAGAGCGAATTGCACAGGAACAGGGTTATTATTTTTATAAGCTTTGTCATAGATCAAATATGCGATTAGATGTTTAACAATCCAAAAAGTTTTAATTGTTTTAAGGTGAAGCTTTGCCAAAAAACGGAAAAATCGCCTAGGTTGTTTCTGGAAAAGTCTTCCTGGACCTCCTTAAAGGTGGGATTTGTCTTGTTGCCTATTGAGCATCTTTCCAACAAGGAGATAAGCCATGGTGCCAATGATGCCTTTATGTTCAACCGGGTTGTTTCGGAGGAGAGATAAAATGTAAGCTCGCACATTTCTTGCGATTTGCCTTTCTTTTTTCGACTGTAATACCTGGCATCCGGTGTGTTTTCCATCCAAATAAGTTTGCTGTTTGGCATGGGTTCTCCTTGGGAGGTGCCGTCAAGTGCTTTGGAAATTAAGTTGTAAGGAACACTGGTATTTGGAACCTTAAATTCGAACCAGTCTTGCAAGGGAAGGTCAAATCCAACATCGTGCATAAAATTAAATAGTGACTTTTTAAGCCCGGAACTGAATTTTTGATGCGGCGCCCCCGTTGGGTCCACGTGTTCCAGGTCATTGTTTGCAAACGGATTTGTTTCCGGGTTCTTTATTTGGACTTGAAATCGGTTTGGGTTTTTTCCAACCGGGCTATGCACTGTAAGCGCAAACTGATGCCAAAACCCTGAGTGTACTATTTGCTGTTCAAAAAGTTGCCTAACTACCTCTAGGGAATCAATCGTTTCTTGCGTAGTTTGGGTGGGGAATCCGTACATCAGGTAGGCATGCGTCAATATACCAGCTTGGGTGAAATTTTTACACGCTAGCGCTACTTTTTCAATGCTAACCCCTTTGTTGATCAAGGATAGAATTCTGTTTGAGGCTACCTCCAACCCTCCCGAAACAGCTATGCAGCCCGATCTTTTTAATAGAATGCATACATCTTTGGTGAAGCTGGTTTCGAAACGCACATTTGTCCACCAAATTACGTCCAACTTTCTGCGGATAATTTCTTTTGCTAAGGCAATCATGAGTGCAGGAGGTGCGGCTTCATCAACGAAATGAAAGCCCGACTGACCGGTAACGGCCATAATCTTTTCCATTTTATCGCAGATGGTGCTTGCGGTTGCAGGTTCGAACCTGGAAATGTAATCTAAAGTTGTGTCGCAAAAGGTGCATCTGCCCCAATAGCATCCGTGCGCCATGGTTAGTTTATTCCAGAATCCATCGCTCCAAAGTCGGTGCATGGGGTTGGTAACCTCAATCACTGAAATATATTGATCTATTTTAAGGTTGCTGTAATCGGGGCAGATGGATTGCCTGAAGGAAATATCTTTATCTTCGGAGTTGTCAATAAATATAACCTCGCCGTTTTTTGTTATGAATGTTCTTTTGAGCGTATCTGCCGATCGTTTGCCTTCGATGTACTCGATGATATTGTAAAGAGGTATTTCTCCATCGTCCAAGGTGATGAAATCTACGTATTCAAATATTCGGGGATCACTTATCGATCGTAATTCCGTGTTAGCATAGCCGCCTCCCAGGCATACTTTGATATTTGGATAGTTCTTTTTTGCAAATTCCCCACATTTAAGCGCAGCAAATAAATTGCCCGGAAACGGAACGGTTAAGGCCAATAGACTTGGTTGTTCGTTTTCAAGATAGCGTTTTAGGATATCCAGCTGAAATTGCACGATAAGTGAGTTGTCCTCGTTTAATTCATGATAAATAGAATCGAAATAAAAGGCAGAGGAACTGAGTCTTTCGGCATATCTGCTAAAACCAAAGTGAGGATCAATGTTTTCTACAATGAAATCCGAAATGTCTTCGAGGAACAAGGTTGCCAGATGTCTTGCCCTATCCCGGATTCCCATGTTCCCAAAGGACCAATCCAAATCATCGGTTTGATCAAAGCGTGATGCTTTCGGTAAAAATGTCTCGGAGCAAATACTATGGGCAAGCATGTCGTTGTTACCCTGTAAAAATGAAATAACATGGTCAATAGCATGAATGTATTTTTCTTTTAAAGAAATGATTCTGCAGCCATTCTCGGATAGATCGTCATCAATATTATCCACTAAGTCGAATATTTCCCGAAGTCCTCCTTTGGAAAAGATTTTCAAAATTACTTCAAGCCCCAGATCGACTTGAAAAGACTTAATGTTCTTGCTGCCAAGAAAACCCTTTAGATATGGCGAAGCAGGGTATGGTGTGTTCAGCTGCGTAAATGGCGGACTAATGAGAAGTATGTTCGTATCCAATGCTTGTATCATTAATTGTTTCTGCAAAAGTATAAAAATAGTGGCTTAGTATTATTGTCAATACAAAAGACGCTGTAGAATGCGCAGTGATGCTTAAAAAAAGTTAATTAATGTTGCCGGATATCATAAGATATTTGGTATTTGTAAATGTTTTATACTTTTGCGCTGCCTACACTTCACATTGGATTCCGATTCGGATACAATAACTGTATTGTTAATGCCGTTTATTTAACTGGTCAATCACGATACCGTTTCACATTTAACTATTTTTTGGGAGATCTTATTAATTGTAACGCCTGGTGTGCTTGAGCATTATAGTGCTGATAATTAATGGACTAAAATATATTTCTAATTTAGATTTGTTACAAATTAGTTTGAGAGATGTAATTTTGAAACCTTTTGTTTTTACATTCGTTAATGTTGACAAACTGTCAAAATCGAATTGTTAAAGTATGATTTAGATTGACGAATGAAAATTGAAGAAGATGGAGCTGGCTAAGTTTTGGTTTGACCGATAGTTTGATTTTGGGGAAAATTGATGGAAGGTTAAACTAACGATAGCGTTTATTGAAGAAGATAAAAATAAAGAGTGTAAAATTTTCAACGACACAACAACACAACACAACACAATTTTGATATGCTTAAATTTACTTTATTGTCGCTATTAGTTTGGGGACTGGCGATACAAACATCCTTTGCCCAGGGGGGGCAAGCCTGCGACGAAGCAGTATCTGTGCTTCAGGGACTTAATGTTTCAGACAACTCTTTAGGGGATCAGTGGTTTAAATACACTGCAACAACCAACGGTAAAGTTACTGTTTCCTCCTGCGGGCAAACAACAGCAAATACTTACGTAGAGATTTTTGACGGGTGCGATCTAGAGTCGTTTACTTTTAGTGATGATTATTGCGAAACTCAATCGGAAGTTGATTTTGAAGTGATCAGTGGCTTAACATACTGGATATGCTGGAGAAGCGCATATACCAGTCAGGATTTCGAATGGTTTTTGACGGAATCGCAAGCTGCGCAGGGTGAATTTTGTAGCGATCCATTACAAGCTTCAACAGGAAGTATTCAATCTACGGTTCCTACAAATGATTACCGTTGGTTTCAGTTTACTGCGAGTCGTAATGGTAAGATTACCGTGGAAATAACAAACGCTAATGCTGAGGACTGCGAAATTGCTGTCTTTGATGACTGTAGCTATACAACATCTTTGAACAATGATGATAACTGGAATCCGCACAAAGTAGCTATTAATGGAGAATTAGGAAGAACTTATCTTATTGCACTGCATAATTCTACTACTAATACAAGTATCAACTGGAGTATTGGCGAAAGTAATTGGCAGGCAGGCGAAAGGTGCAGCGATGCTATTGATGTATATAACTTGAACGAAGCACCGATAGATCATGATTCAGGAACGGATAAATGGTTTCGTTTTGTAGCTTTTGAAGATGGTGATATAACCATTACTGCAGCCCAATTAACCAGTGAAGATACTTATCTTGAAGTATACGAAGGTTGTGATTCGGAGAGGGTTGCATTTAGTGATGACGCGAATGGTTTGCAATCGGAGCTTGTGTTAAGCGTAACTGCGAATAAAACATACTACATTAAGTGGGACAATATTTTTGAGCCGGAACAATATGCATGGAGTTTAAAAGCAGGTAATCTGTCTACGGCGGTTCCGGAATTAGAAAATACCGGTTATGGCGTATATCCTAACCCATCAGAGGGTCCTGTTACCATTGATTTAACCGGGTTCGAATCGGACATGGTAACGGTTAGGGTCATGAGTGTGTCGGGAGTAGCGGTTAAAATATTTGATTTGCCGGGAGGTGAAGAAACCGCTTATGATCTATCAGAGCTTAATAATGGACTCTACCAAATCGTATTAGAAGATTTGGTATCTAAAAAAGTGGTTAAGTTCTTAAAGAAATAACATACAAATACACATTTTGGATGATGCGCCTTAGGTTAAATATCTAAGGCGCATTTTTTATATCATTACCATAAGATTTTCAAGCCGTTTTCTCACTTTCGGTTGGTGCCGGCAATTGTCATTGTCTGATCTAAAGCCAATTGTAGCCATCGTTATGCTGTTTAAGTTCAGTTTTTTAAACTAATTATCAACCGTAGCCGGTTCAAATCCTTCCATTGGGCATGCATTAATCCCGGATTATGCATTAGAACTTCGTCGTGAACATTGAAAGTGCAATAAAACAAGGCTTTACTGAAACGAGGCATAGCATCGTTCTGGTGAGTTGAAGTGAAGCAGCGGAGTGTCTTGTTTTGAAACAATTTCAATGTGTAATAGAATTTCAAATGCATATTGCGGGTTAAAGACTTGGGTGAAGCTCCAGTCATCTCGAAGATTCTGTTTAAGAATTCATCAACTTCTGGCACCGCCAAGTTACTGTTAGTGGCAAAAAGAACTACTTGCGAAGCGTCTATTACTTGAGGCCTTCCCCAGGCAGCTTCTTTTAATATGATTCTGAGTTCTTTGTTTTCAATTACTATTACCCGAAAGGGTTGCAAGCCATAGGACGAAGGAGTCAGGTTAACCGTCTTTTAAATATGGTTTAACTGTCGTGGTATCGGTTTTTTTAGAAGGGTAATATTGCTGGGTGGCATACCTCTATTTCATATTAATAAAAATTTCCATGAAATTTTTATTAATATTGTTTTCTAATAAAACTTAAACCCAAAAGCACATAAAGTGTTAGGATGTGCAAGAAAAGCAACGCAATTTTCAAAAAAAATAATTGACCACACATTTATTGTGTTTGAAAAGGGAAATTTGACGTTTCGTCTATATTATTATATCTGAATTCGCAAAAGAAAGGTAGTTTTATTCAAATAAAAACATAAACTACTTAAGACTTCATCCTAATGGTCAAATATTATGTGTTACTGTGAATAGGCGCAAAATTTAAAAAACATTGTAAATTATCGTTATATTTTCTAAAAGAAACTTTAAATTGTACAAATTTTTCAATAAAATTGGAAGACTCCGGGATTAGATGGTATGATGGTAGACAAAACGTCCTGTTTTGTAAATAGAAGGAACGGAAACGTTCTTAAACGATTGAAAAGTAAAACGTCTTTTATTACTGGTATATTTAAGTTAACTATAAATAATTATCATGCAATCAAAACTTCAGGAACTGACGGATAAGCTGTATTCCGAAGGTGTTCAAAAAGCCAACGAAGAAGCTGAATCCATCATTGATAAGGCCAGGCAAGAGGCCGAAAAGATAGTTGGAGAGGCACAACAAAAAGCTTCTGCTGCAATAGAAGAAGCAGAAAAAAAAGCGGCGGAAATACAGCGCAACATTGAAGCTGAAATAAAATTGGCGTCTCAACAGGCCATTTCTTCACTGCGCCAGAAAATTGGGAACAGTATAACCGTCGCAGTGACTAAACCAACCGTGAATGAGGTATTTTCCGATAAAAAATATGTTCAGTCCTTAATCGCGAAATTGGTGGAAGGATGGACTAAAACGGGTAACTTTGATATCAATATTGTCCTTCCGGAATCAGAAAAAACTGAGTTGGATAAAAAAATCACTAAAAGTTTTGCTGCCGAAATGAACAAAGGTTTGACCTTTGAACTCGATTCGACTGTGAAAGCGGGTTTTAAAGTAGGACCATCAGATGGTAGTTATGTCATCAGCTTTACCGAGGGAGATTTCCAAAACTTCTTTAAGTCTTTCCTACGGTCTAAAACCAATCAATTATTATTTGAAGAATAAACAGCATGGCAAAAAATTATTACTGTCTGGTTGCCGGCTTGCCTGATATTTTATTGGGTGACAAAAAAGTTTTGTTCACATCTATTACCCTCAGGGAAATGCTGCATGAGGAATTGGCTGAACGGGACTTTAGCTTGGTACGTGCATTATATTTGCCTTTCGACCATTACAATCTTATTGATTTATTGTTTTATCAAAAAAAGGAATTCGATCCAAGGGGAAATTATAGCACCCTGGAGCTGGAAACTTTAACGGATAAAAAACGGTTGGAAGCTCTGGAAGATCATGAGTTCCCCGCCTACTTCGTGGATTTTGCAAACAAAATACTGTATGCAGAGGAACCCGTTAAAAGTGCAGATGCTGAGGTGATTTTATTCAGGATGTATTCTGATTACCTAAGGCAATTCTCCAATACGTTTTTAAACGAGTTTCTTGATTTTGAGATCAACCAAAAAAACATATTTACATCCCTTACCGGTCGTAAGTACGATATGGAATATGAAAAAGAGTTGATTGGAGATGGAGAGGTTGTTGAAGCTTTGGTAAAGAGCAGATCGAGGGACTTTGGTTTGGCCAATGAACTGGAGTATGTTGAATCTCTGATTCAGATATATGAAGATGAAAATATTTTGGAGCGCGAGCTTAAAATAGATCGCCTAAAATGGAACTATCTCGACGAAAGCACTTTCTTTAACTATTTTACAGTGGAAAGGGTATTGGCGTTTGTATATAAATTATTGATAGTTGAACGATGGAGGGCCTTAGATGAAGAGGAAGGCAGAAAAATGTTCCAAAAATTATTGAGCGAATTGGAAAGCAGTTACGAATTTCCTGAAGAATATAAATTAAGCCATGGAAAGAAAAAATAAAACCACCGGTGTGGTAGCCGGTATTATAGCCAACCTTGTAATTGTAGAGGTTGATGGACCTGTGGCCCAAAACGAAATTTGTTTTATCCAGCATCCTGAAAGCAAGTTGATGGCTGAGGTAATTAAAATTATGGGTAAGAATGTTTACGTACAGGTTTTTGAAAGTACCCGTGGGCTAAAAGTAGGAGCGAAAGTGGAGTTCGAAGGTCACTTGCTTGAAGTAACCTTGGGACCAGGTATCCTTTCTAGAAACTACGATGGCCTTCAAAATGATCTGGATAAAATGGAAGGCGTCTTTCTGAAAAGGGGAGACTACACCGATCCTTTAGACAGAGAAAAAAAATGGGACTGGACGCCTATTGCCAAAGCCGGTGATGAAGTAAGCGCCGGTTCGTGGCTAGGAGAAGTTCCGGAAAACAGTATGCCACATCGTATTATGGTTCCTTTTAAATTTGAGGGGACTTATTCAGTTAAAAACGTGGTTAAAGCCGGCGAATATACCGTTGATGATGTAGTTGCCACTATTACTGACAAAGAAGGTAATGACATTGATTTGACCATGGTACAAAAGTGGCCGGTGAAGATGGCTGTTAAAGCTTACAAAGAAAAGCCACGTCCGTTCAAATTACTGCAAACAGGTGTAAGGACATTAGATACGCTGAATCCAATTACAGAAGGAGGAACAGGATTTATCCCGGGTCCTTTTGGTACTGGTAAAACCGTGTTGCAACATGCCATTTCTAAGTTTGGGGAGGCGGATATTGTAATTATTGCTGCCTGTGGAGAACGTGCCAACGAGGTGGTGGAAATATTTACGGAATTCCCGGAGTTGGAAGACCCAAGGACCGGACGCAAGTTGATTGAGCGTACAACTATTATTGCCAATACATCTAATATGCCGGTGGCTGCTCGTGAGGCTTCTGTTTACACAGCGATGACGCTCGGAGAATACTATCGCTCCATGGGGCTGAAAGTATTGTTAATGGCCGACTCGACTTCCCGTTGGGCTCAGGCGCTTCGAGAGATGAGTAACCGTTTGGAAGAACTTCCCGGGCCAGATGCCTTTCCAATGGACTTGACCGCCATTATATCAAGCTTTTATGCGCGTGCAGGTTTCGTTTATCTAAATAACGGAGAGTCGGGATCCATTACCTTTATAGGTACTGTGTCGCCAGCCGGTGGTAACCTTAAAGAACCGGTAACGGAATCTACCCGTAAAGCAGCACGTTGTTTCTACGGACTAAACCAGAGCCGAGCCGATAGTAAGCGCTATCCGGCTATCGACCCCATTGACAGTTATTCTAAGTACCTCGAATATCCTGAGGTAATGGGTTATTTAAAGGAGAATGTGGGCGAGAACTGGCTGGAGAATGTAAATAAGACCAAAACTTTGCTGCTGAGAGGCCGCGAGGCTCAGGAGCAAATCAACATTCTGGGAGATGATGGTGTGCCATTGGAATTTCATGAGCGTTTCTGGAACTCGGAATTGATTGATGCGGTTATTCTTCAGCAGGATTCTTTCGATAAGATTGATGCTAACTGTCCAATGCCACGTCAAAAATATATGCTGGAGAAGGTATTAGGTATAACCGATATGAAGTTCAGTTTTGACACTTTCGAAGATGTGAACGGATTCTTTAAGCGTCTTATCAATCAGCTTAAACAGATGAACTATTCCGAGCAGGATTCTGATAGGTTTAAAACTTACGAAGGTGAGTTGGAAGAAATCATGAAAGAACGCTTAAATTAAAAATTATAGATGCATGGAAACGCAAGCATTTCAAAAAGTATATACTAAAATTGCCAACCTGACCAAGGCCACAGTAACCATAAAAGCTAACGATGTTGGTTATGACGAGATGGCGGTAGTGGATGGTCGTATGGCTCAGGTGGTAAAAATTATGAGGGATGAGGTTGTTCTGCAGGTATTTGGCGGTACGGAAGGCATCCCTACTAACGCCGAGGTGGTGTTTTTAGGGCGTCCACCGCAATTAAAAGTAGGAGACCAATTAGCCGGTCGTTTTTTCAATGCTTTTGGCGATCCAATTGATGGAGGCCCGGAAGTGGAAGGACAAGTGGTTGAAACAGGAGGTCCTTCTGTGAACCCGGTTCGCAGAAAACAGCCTTCGCAGCTGATTGCAACCGGTATTGCAGGTATCGACTTGAATAACACGCTGGTAACAGGTCAGAAGATCCCTTTCTTTGCCGACCCGGATCAACCTTATAATCAGGTGATGGCCAATGTGGCGCTTAGAGCGGAAGCAGATAAGATTATTTTGGGAGGTATGGGCTTATCAAATGATGATTATCTGTACTTTAAAAATATCTTCGATAATGCGGGAGCCCTTGACCGGATCGTAAGTTTCGTAAACACAACGGAAGATCCACCGGTAGAGCGTCTTTTGATTCCGGATATGGCATTGACAGCAGCAGAATATTTTGCGGCAGAGAAACAGCAAAAAGTATTGGTTCTTTTGACGGATATGACGCTTTATGCAGATGCCCTGTCAATCGTTTCGAACCGTATGGATCAGATTCCTTCTAAAGACAGTATGCCGGGTTCTCTATATTCTGATTTGGCTAAAATATACGAAAAAGCAGTACAGTTCCCTCATGGGGGTTCTATCACTATTATTGCCGTAACTACGTTAAACAGTGGAGATATTACCCACGCTATTCCGGATAATACCGGGTATATTACCGAGGGGCAGTTGTTCTTACGTATGGATTCGGATATAGGTAAGGTAATTGTTGATCCATTCCGAAGCTTGTCGCGTTTGAAGCAGCTGGTGATTGGAAAACAAACCCGCGAAGACCATCCTCAGGTGATGAACGCAGCGATTCGTTTATATGCAGATGCTGCCAACGCTAAAACCAAACAGGAAAATGGTTTTGACCTGACTGATTATGATGAGCGTACATTACAATTCGCAAAAGAATATTCTCATGAAATTTTGGCGGTAGATATCAATATCGATACAGAGAAGATGTTAGATATAACCTGGGGACTATTCCAGAAAAATTTCTCTCGTGAAGAGGTGGTAGTGCGTCAGGAATTTGTGGACAAATATTGGAAAAAATAAGTACTAAGTTTAAAGTTAAAAGTACAAATGCTTTCAACTTTAAAACTTTAGTAACTTTCAACTTAAGAATATGGCCGTAAAGTTTCAATATAATAAAACCTCGCAGCAGCAAATGGACAAGCAGCTCAAGATACGAGAGAAAGCTTTGCCCACGCTTCAGAACAAAGAAGCTGCGTTGCGTATTGAGGTGAAAAGAGCAAAAAAGCGAGCCGATGAGCTCGGGCACAACCTTGAAACCCAAATGGCTGATTTAGATAAGATATCGCGACTGTGGGGAGAATTTGATATGCAAGCCATATCTATTGAAGATGTGGTGCTGGAAAGCAAGAAAATTGCAGGTGTTCAAACCCCCGTGCTCAAGGATGTTGTATTTAAAAAAGAGCCGTTTGCACTTTTTAGTAAACCGGTGTGGTTTATAGACGGTGTTAAAATTGTGGAGAGTCTGGCAAAGATTGGTATTGAGCGTGAGGTGTTCGTGCGCAAAATGCAATTGTTGGATATAGCCCGTAAAAAAACAACACAAAAGGTTAACTTATACGAAAAGGTACAGATACCTGGTTATAAAGATGCCATCAGAAAGATTAAACGATTCCTGGAGGATGAAGAGAACCTTTCTAAATCGGCACAAAAAATCGTGAAAACGCGCCAGCAAGCGCAGGCAGAAATGGAGGTGGTGTCATGATTATACCAATGTTTAAATATTCATTTTTAGTTCATCATGCGGATTTTTCCGATTTCAAGGGGAATTTGAAAGAGAGAGGTGTGCTGCATGTGGAGGAAAGGGATATTGAGCCGGGTGCCGAAATTATAGATTACGTTCAGTTATTGAACGAAATCAAGCGATATCAAAAAAGTTTTATAAGCAGGAAAGAGGCCCAGCAGGATGTTGAAGTGGATATTCCTCAATCGGGTATAGCGCTTATAGATATGGTGAAAGACAAAAATTCATCGCTTGAGGCACTTCGTCACGAGAAGCAACATTTAATCAAGGAAGTGGATGCCCTGAACCCTTGGGGTAATTTTAGCTGGAAAACAATTCAACTTCTAAAAAATGAAGGTATTGAAACCCGATTTTTTTATTGTTCCGCAAAAAAATATCAGACTGAATGGGAAAGCCAATATAGTATTGCCAAAATCAATGAGGATAGAGGTTTTGTATATTTTGTCTTTTACGATAACGAGAATCAGTCGATAGAACTTGATGCTGACGAAATCAAGATTCCAAAAAAGGACCTGAGCGCTGTGCAAAGGGAATTGAAACTGGTAAAGGATAAAATTCAACGATTGGAAAAAGAACTGGATTTTATTGCAGAAAAAGGAAAGTCAGTATTGGATGAATATGAGCAATATGTTCAGGATAAACTGAATGATGCGAATTTTATTAGTAATGCCAATGAGGAGGCTGAAGGTAAGATAAAAATAATTGAGGGCTGGGTTCCTGAGTCCAAAGATGAAGAGTTTGAGGCTTATCTTAAGAACGAGTCGGTTTATTATTTGCGAGCCAAATCATCTAAATTTGATAAAGCGCCTGTATTGCTTAAAAACGGCAGGTTTTCTAAGTTGTTTGAGCCAATTGGCAAATTGTTTTCGCTGCCTACTTATGCTGAGATAGACTTAACGCCGTTTTTTGCACCTTTCTTTTTCCTGTTCTTTGGATTTTGTTTTGGTGATGCCGGATACGGATTGTTGTTTGTACTGGTCGCAGGAATTGCAAAGTATAAGGTTTCAAAAGATATGAAACCGATCCTGTCATTGGTTCAATGGCTTGGGGCTGCTGCCGTTCTGTTTGGTGCAATAACCGGAACATTCTTTGGAATCAAGTTGATGAATGTTGATATCCCATTTTTTAGCAGAATGAAAGAATCGTTCCTTACAGACGAGGAAATGTTTAACCTGGCCTTACTGTTTGGTTTTGTTCAAATACTGTTTGGAATGGCCATAAAAGTCGCCAATGAAATTCGCCAGGAAGGATGGAAATATTCTTTGTCAGCGGCTGGATGGTTTCTGTTTTTTATCTCTACAGCGGTAATGGTAATATTGGATGCTGTAGGAGGAGAAGAAAAATGGATGTGGTCTGTTGCTCATTTGATATTGATCGGAATAGCCGGATTGGGTATTTTTATCTTTAATAACCCGAAGGGAAATATTCTGTTGAATATTGGGGCCGGATTATGGGATACATACAATATGGTCACTGGATTTGCAGGTGATTTGTTATCCTATATCCGTTTGTTTGCCCTGGGATTATCAAGTGCAATTTTAGGTCTGGTGTTTAATTCTTTGGCATTCGACTTAAGTCCGGATATTCCTGTTGTCGGATGGATTATAACCGCGATAATCTTGATATTCGGGCATGGACTAAATATTTTTATGGCAGCATTAGGGTCAATTGTTCACCCAATGAGGCTTACATTTGTAGAATTTTATAAAAATGCCGGATATGTCGGCGGTGGTGCTGAATACAGACCATTTAAAAAAATAAGTAAATAACCTTTTTAAAAATAACATTATGAGCGCTATTGTATTAGCTTACATTGGAATCGGAATTATGATTGCACTTACAGGAATTGGAAGTGCTTATGGAGTATCAATTGGTGGAAATGCTGCCATCGGAGCAATGAAAAAGAATGCGGATGCATTTGGTAACTACCTTGTGTTAAGTGCCCTTCCCGGTACGCAGGGACTTTATGGTTTTGGAGCCTTCTTTATTTTCAATACTGCAGGTGTTTTAACTGCAGATATTACCTGGGTACAAGCTTCTGCCGTATTTGGTGCCGGATTAGCTCTTGGTTTGGTAGGGCTTTTCTCTGCTATACGCCAGGGACAGGTTTGCGCTAACGGTATCGCTGGAATCGGTGGTGGATACGATGTGTTTGGTAATACTCTGATTCTTGCCGTATTCCCAGAGCTTTATGCTATCCTTGGTTTTGCTGCTGCATTTATGATCAGTATTTCAATCTAAGAATATAATTAGTTAATAAATTAAGAACCGATGGCGTATGTCATCGGTTTTTTTGTCTGCGGATTTTATAAATTAATGCGAATTTTTAACAGCGTTGCGGTTTGGGTTTAAAATTATCCTTGTATTCTTAAAGGCAGGCTTTAAGATTACCGTTGTATTATTAAAAGTTGTAAGATGGTATGTGTGACTCCTCAAGAGCCAGATGGACATAGCAGAAGACATCTTGATAAATAAACAACCCTAGCCTGGGACTAACAATGAATGAGCATTAAATACCTTCGAGAACAAATACGCCGAAGGTTTTTCTCAGACCTTAAAGTGTCACAAGACCTTTAGGGCTGGTACTTTTATCATTAACTTAATTGTAGATAAGGTTAAAATTATTGTTATTTTAGGTCGAAATTAAGTAATGATTGTTGGAACATTCGATTAGATAGAAAACGATGGGTAAGAAATTGACTGTATATATGATTGATGGAACTGAATATGGTCCCAGGTTTAGTGAAATTGGTAATTGGGTTGGTAAAGCAGTGTACAGTCCAAGAGCTTCCGTAAATAAAATAATGTCAAGGGATGAATTTGATAACCCTGGTGTTTATTGCCTAAAAGGTGACCCAACAAATGATGCATATGATGAAAAAATTTACATTGGAGAGGCTGAGAATATTAGAGTTAGATTAAAACAACATTTGAGCGATCCTCACAAAGATTTTAAAGAGCTTATATTTTTTGTAAGTAAGGATGAATTACTCACTAAAACACAAATTAGATATTTGGAATCAAGACTAGTTCAGTTAGCTATTGAGGCCAAATCGGCACAGATCGAAAATGGAAACTCCCCGGGTTTACCAACGCTACATGAGGCGGATATTTCTGATATGGAATATTTCTTAGATCAAATTAGATTGATCTTACCGGTAATGGGATTTAAGTTTTTGATTTCTTCAACAATTAAGCATGAAAATGATAAAAACGCAGTAGAAAAATATTCGGTTCAGGAAACCTATTATATAAAAACGAGGTCCTTTAATGCTTCAATGGCGGAGACTGATCAAGGATATATTGTAGCTAAAGGAAGTGAGGGGAAAAGAGAATTATCAGCATCTTGTACAGAAACCTATAGAAATATGCGAAGAAAGTTGGTTGATACTAAGATAATGGTAGAGGAAGGGGATAAATTGGTTTTTGCCGAAGACACTATTTTTAATAGTCCAAGTGCAGCTTCAAATATGATTCTTGGAAGGAATTCAAATGGATTCACAGAGTGGGTAAATAAAGAAGGTTTGACATTTAAAGATGTTCAAGATAGAATAAATGAGAATTAATACGGCTTAACCCTATGCTTGCACTAATCACTCTTCTAGCCTTAGCAGCTATCGCCTTCATTTATTTTCGTCATTTTAAACGACCAACCTGGATAAAACCCAATGATGAATTCCCCCCAAGATGGCGAGCCATCCTATCTCAAAAGGTCAACTACTACCACCATCTTTCTGCGGAAGAAAAAACACAATTCGAATACCGCGTGCAGGAGTTTTTGCTGAACTGTAAGGTAACAGGTATTGAGGTGGAAGTGGATATCAACGACAAATTATTGGTGGCTTCCAGTGCTATTATCCCCATTTTTAGGTTTCCGGAGTGGCGTTATAACAATTTAAAGGAGGTATTGCTATACCCATCTATGTTCAACGAGAAGTTGGAAACATCAGGTGACAATCGTAGTATTTTAGGCATGGTAGGTACAGGTTTTATGGAAGGGAAAATGATTCTTTCCAAGCCGGCATTGCATCATGGTTTTTCCAATGCTTCAGACAAAAAGAATACGGCCATTCATGAGTTTGTTCACCTGATAGATAAAATGGACGGTGCTATTGATGGCATTCCTTCTTTGTTGTTGGAGAATCAATACGCCATTCCCTGGCTCAATCTGATCAATCAAAAAATAGAGGAGATATACACTCATAAGTCAGACATTAATCCTTATGGAGGGACCAACAAACAGGAGTTTTTTGCGGTGGCCAGCGAGTACTTTTTTGAACGACCCAAACTGTTAAATCAAAAACACCCGGAGTTGTATAAACTGCTGGAAGAAATCTTTCAACAACATCTATCCACGATAAACTTAACGAAAACGAGAACTCGATCTGGGAGGAACAGTCCTTGCCCTTGTGGTAGTGGATTGAAGTATAAAAAGTGTTGTGGTAGGGCAGCCTAGAAAAACCAATGCGGTAGGACAGTTAGAATTCTCGGGCAAAGAATGTTTTTTCAATAACTAAACCCAATCAATTATCCCATATCTTCCATTATATAACCACGATCTGTCTTCAGTTTCTTGTATTTTGTTTTTATCCATGCCTACTAAAACTTCCGATTTTAATACTCTAATGAATACGGCATTCATGCCGAGATAGTTCACGATGTTTTTTGTAGGCGTAGTATGTTCCCAATATCGGTCGCCAACTAGTTTGCGGTAGTTTAAATCTCCCTTAAAAATAAGTAGTTCGCTTGGTTCTAGTAAAGATTTTAAAGGTGTTGGCATTTGGCTATACAGCAAACCACTCGACCAAAATTCATCATCCGAATAAAGGATATTTTCCATGGCGATATTCTTGCTTAAGAATCTGGCTAGCGATTCCAACCCTTTTTGATCAGCGATAAAACAAAGTAAGTCGTTAAAGTCTGTGATGAGTGCATCGGATACAAAATAAGGGATAGACTTAAAATGTAGTTGAACGGTTTTGGTACTCGTCTTTTTTAGGATCCAATAAGCCAGGCAAAGGTCTAAAAATAATTCTTCACCGGCATTGTCAAGTATGATATCCATACGGGTTGAACTTTTCAATAAACGGGTACATTCCTTCGAATGGTCTATCAACAAAGTATTGTTTGCCTGTGAATTGTAGGTTACCTTGTCTTGACTTAAATCCGCCATGTTTCCCAGTAGGTTCAGCTTTAAAATGGCCTGTGCCGATTCATCAATATTCAGTTTGCATATTTGTTCTACTTGCTGCCAAAGCCCAACCAGTTTGTCCGATTTTTTTTGTAGATCCCCAAGTTTGATATGTCTGAAATAATCGAAACGGTTGTTCCTGAAATTCATTGTCTCAGACAGTTTGTGGTACAAGTAGTTTTCAATAAAAAGAAAAGGAGCATTGTTCCAATGGTAGTTATGTGAGCTGATGGTATTATTGATATCTTCGTGATATGTGTTTTCAGCCTTTAAATGTTTTATCGATTCATTTGGGATTGAGTTCCTAAGCTTTATGAGTTCATGGGCATATGATGGATTTATGTCGATAAGGCCATCGATTATTTTAGGAATTCTATGATGCAGCGTATATTGGGCGAACGATTGCTCATCGCTTGTAAATATTTCTAATGACATAGTTCTAGCTTTTCATGAATACAAACGTGCAATTGTGTAGATTATTTTTGGGGGATATGAAAAATAACTGGTCAGCTTGAAGGCTATGACCTTTTACCCGGATTATGTATTGGAGGTTCGTCATGAGCATTGCAAGTACAATAAAACAAGGCATTACTGAAACGAGGCATAACTTATCCCGATTGCCTTCTGGAGCATCGTTTTGGTGAGTTGAAGTGAAGCAGCGGAGTGTCTTGTTTTGAAACAATTTCAATGTGTAATAGAATTTCTAATGCATATTGCGGGTTTAACCCCCTGCCACTATTGACCATTAATCTAATGACCATATTGGCTTTGATACTTAGGGTTAAAGAGGTTTTGTGACAACATTTTTTCAGTCCATTCCAAAGATTTTGATTTATCTGCCGAGGTTACATTAATCACGCTATAGGCATCTTCTCCCTTAATGTTGGCCAATCGCCATTGCCATTGACTGATAGTATGAGATCCTCCGTTGCTATACCACCAGCAAGAGTATAATGGCTGTTCGTTCGGTTTATGCAATTCAAAAGAATACACGTAATGTACACCAATCTGAAGCTCGGCTTCCTTCTTTATATTGAAACCGCTTGCACGCCAGCATATAAAAGGGTTATGGTCGGAACCCAGCATAAACGCAGGTGGTTTGATATAAACCAATGCGGAATCGTTCTCCAGTTTAATTACCCCGTCCGTACTTTCGCTTCGTTCAAAGCCAGAAATAAAAACCGAAGAAGAATCGAACGCTGTTTTAAACGAATTTTCGTGAATATCGTAACTGCCAATAATAAGCAACGGCGCAATCGCCAGACTTAAGTAATGTTGCTGCCCGAACTTAACTCGAACGATTTTCTGTCTTTTATAAAAAACCTTACCGTAAATACCGATAAACAGCAAAGGAATACAGCAGTTCACCACAAAAATTAATAAACCGATAGTTTCATGTATCAGCGTTTCGGGCATCGCTTGTAGCAGTACGGTTAAGATAATTCGTGTAAGATTGGCAATTAGTACTAAGGTTAGCGCAAGCAATAGAGCCCCAATAACTAAACTCATTCGGGGACGTTTGTTGTATTTTCCGGCAAAAAACGAAAGCGTAAAGATGGCAAATACCAATGCCGAGGCAATCATATTTAAACCAAGGCATTCAGGGGCTACCGTAAATTCAATGTCATTCAAAAAAATGCAATTGCCTTGTACGGTGAGATTGTTGGTAATAGGCATAAGCATGTTACCAGCTAATTGGGATACTTTTAATCGAAGAGGGAAACTGTAAATGCTTAAAAAATATTTGACGGCTGGTGTACAGATGATACTCAATAACAAAGATAAAAGTGTTGGCCGGTAATTGGTTACAACCAGGCTGCTTAATAGTGCGCAACAAACACCAAAAAATAGAATGCTGTACACATGGGTCATGTAGAATACAACCAACAGAACGGTTGATAGCAAAAATAATGGTGTGAATTTCGAAATACCACCGGTTTTGGTTAATGTGAAAGGTAATGCCATAAAAAATAATAGCTGTTCAAACCGTAAACCTCCAAACTCGTTGAATTTGGGGATGGCAACAAGTGTTACGATAACAACTGCAACGTAACCTAAATTCATCTCTTTTAATAATTTAGATTTAGAAGCAACGAGTTCTTCTATACTCCAAACTAATTTGGTGTACCTGTTCAGTTTCCCAATCATGTGGAAACTAAAGGTGAATGCAAGTATCTTTAAAAATTTCATGGTAATATTTTAAATGCTTTTGATTAGAGATAAGCGCCTGGCGACCAATAAAAGGCTCTTTCCACAGCTAACGAGGCTGGTGGAAGTCCCACGCCGTGGGTGTGGGGATGGGGGTTATTGATTTGGCTAACCTACAGGCTTTTTTATCCAAATTTGAAATACACAAAGCAGAGTATGGCCCCAAGTGCGATAATAAGAGCCCACTCGTGAGGTTCGGGAACCGCACCGGAATCTTGCAGGTTGGCATTCTGTAAGCTGTTTTTATTTTTCTTGATATCAAAACGATCGTAGTCTTTTTGCGATTCGAGCACTATCAAACTCGAAACAGGTGTTACTATAAAAGCTTCGTTACAGAGATGATAAACAGATTTTGGTATTGTCGCATCTTCTTGTAGAAACAGATTACCTGCCTTTTGCATTACTGTATGGTAATTGTAAAGACGAAGTAGATGACTGGGTGCGCGTGGTATTTGGGCAGTGTTATCTTTATTGGTAACAGCTGGCACTATGGCCATATGCGACATGGAAATATTTACGCCTCCTTTAATTTGTCTGTATTCCTTGAACCAATTTTCAATTTGTAGTCCTTGAAGTTCCGCAATTGTCATATTTCTGCAATCTATTAGTTTTAATTGTTCCAGGGAAGTGATATATGGTGATTTCATATGGTCTAAAACAATAGTCGCGACGGATTTGGTTTGTTCGGATAAATAGGTAATCAACCTATTATGGAATACTGAACTTTTGAGTTCAGAAGGGATGGGAGAATTGTTTTTTCCTTTCGTGATGATTAAAGCAGATTCCGGCCAATCTATTTCAAACACGGGCATCAAGGAAAAAGGTCTCTTTGTAAGGCGATGAATAAGCATATCGAAATTAGCGAGCTCAAGCTGCATAAAACCATGATCGTGCACATATACGGGGGCACTACCTGCTTGCGACATAATTTGTTTTACTTCTTTTTCGTTCCAGGATTGGTTAATGTCCAGGTAAATAGCCTTTGGGATTCTGTTATGAGCGTATTCAATGGGTTTTATTTGGTACGATTGTTTATTGAAGGTAAATGGGTTTTCCGTTAAAGGAGATGCGTTCAAGGAGCAGGACCAACTGCCAACAGGTTTTCCTTCATAGATATACTGATTTGGTAGCGCTTCGGAAAAGAAGCCAGGCATTTTTACGGAATTAGCTTTACCAACCAGCTTAACATGAGTAACTTCATGGGCTTGACTGTTTTCAGGGCCCTGAACCCTCATGCTCTGAAAGTATAAGCGGTTGTTTTTATACAAAAGTGGTGCAGTAATCCCTATTTTTACCCGGCGGGATTCTTTGGGAGTGCAGGGAAAAATGGTGGCTGTTAACCTATTACCTTCTTGCCAATGCAAAACCACGGGGTCACGTCTCTCTCTGCCAACAATGGTTTTATAAGCCTTGGAAGCTTTCTTTCGAGTGGTTAACCTCGATTTCTCTTCTTTTCCGTCAATCCATAACGATAGCGAGGAAGCAACGGCACCATCCGGTAGATAAAAAGTAAACAAAGCTTCCTGCTGGCTCCGGTTATTGGTGCTGGTATTTTCTATCCAGATCGTTTTTTCAAAATAGACCATTCTGTATGCGGGATATATCCTTACGTCTGTCAATTCTTTGTTGACCTTTAGGTTTCTTCCCGACCAAAGTTTTTCGTAAGCATAATGTCGACTGTTAGTGTTGGACGATAGAATTTTAACCTGGTCCTGATTGCTGAAAGTTAGCTCACTGGTAAATAGATCCGCTATGGCAACAAGCGGGTCGTGCTTTTTAATATCGGAAAACGATCCTCGGTTAAAGTCAAAATCCCACCAACCGTCAGAATGTACCTCGTACAGCAGTTTTTTGCCGATAATACGTTTGGTCCAATATTCGGAGGTGCTGTTTTGTGCATAAGCCACCCATTCTGGCAGGTTACTCCCTTCGTTTAACACAAGATCTTTTTGAGCGCCTTTAATTTGTTTGTCATGATATGAGTAAATAATAACGTAGAGGAGTAGTACCATTATTCCTGTTGTAGCGCCAGATAATACCATTTTAGGATGCGCATTATGGTACTTGACCTTAAAGGTAGCTATGAGTCCCCAGGTCAGAAGGAATATGGGAACGAGCAGATGAATTGAAAGTCCCAGTAATACTAATCCTATAATTGCCAAAGGGGAAAAGGGTAACAGAACTATAGCATAGTACGCGAATATCAACAAACCAAGGCCTGTAAAGAACGATACCATTTTTCCGGCCCATTGAGGAATTTCTCCCGTGTAGCCAATAAAAATAAACGCAAATAGAGTTAGGGGAAGTGCTATCTTTAACCACACTGGAGTGATCGCAAAAATATGTATGTCCTTATTGAGTGTAAAACAGCTTACCATCATCAATGATAAAACAATATGCCAATTTAATTTAGGCATAGGAGACTTGAAAATACTGGAATCTTTTGGCCTATCGGCAAATGAGAGTAAAAAGTAAACCATAGCGATGGGGTAATTCAATAAGGCAGCACCTTGTAAAGTTTCGCGTGTATGTGGCACAAAATAAAAAACGGTCATTGAAACTGGCATGAGACATAGGCCTAAAATTTGGATGGGGGTTAATTTTGTTTTCATAATTGAATATTTAAAAGTACTTTGAAATACAAAGTTAAAGATCAAAAAAATAAACTTTCGGTCGCAGTAGCTGGTTTTGGATTACTGGCTTGAAGCTTATTCGCTATTCATTCCTTTTATTAATTTATTTAGTCCGTCAATATGCTTTTGGAACGAAAGTCGTCCCAGTTGAGTGGCTTTGTACGTAGTTTGGGGTTTTCGACCCACAAACTGTTTGTGTACCTCAATAAGTTCATTTTTTTCCAATGCTTTTATATGGCTGGCCAGGTTTCCGTCTGAGGCACCAAGGTGTTCTTTTAATGTATTAAAGTCCACCTTCTCGTTCACCATCAATATGGCCATAATTCCCAGCCGCAATCTACTTTCGAAGAGTTTGCTTATGTTGTCGATAATGCCCATTATACCTTTTTATCTGTTAAAATATAGTAAAGCGTTAATAGCCAGTTTGATTGTGTTGCTAAGGGAACTAATTATTTGCACCTGCCGCGCCGGTTTCGTATTTCGAATACATAATACCGCCATAAACTATATGTAAAACGCCAAAACCAATCAACCAAAAAATAATACCGTATCCAATTAAAAGGCTGCTTATTAAACCTAAAAATATTTCAGAAACGCCGAGGTACCTTATTTCCCGATGTGTATATCTGCTGGCGTTTAAAAGGGCTAAGCCGTAAAATATAAGTGTTGAAGAAGCCAATAGATAAAGTTCGCCATGGTAGGTTAATACCAAACAAAATATTCCTCCGGTAATTAAGGGTATAAATAAATTGATGAGGAAATATTTGGTAGAGGCATCCCATATTTTTAGTCCTTGTTTTATACTGTTCTGATACGTAAAAAAGAATGCCGATAATATGGCAAGTGTCAAGGTTATCATGGCAATGATTGCTACGGTAATAAATCTGTCCGAAAAAATATGGAGCGATAAAAAATACTCGGTAACCTGGACGGGAGGGGCAAAGGAACCGTCGCCCAGATACCACCACGTGTACAATCCGCTTATAATAGCAATAATGCCAGCCGAAATGCCTGATAAACCGCTTAAGGATAAACAACGGCTCGAACGCTCCATTAACGAACGTATTTCTGAAAGATGGTTCAATTGCTCTTCTGCATTCATGACATAATATTTAAAAGTACTTTGTAATGCAAAGTAAAGATTAATTTTTTTAATGGGCAAATAAATGTGGTATTTTTTGAATTTGTTGCAAACTAACGGATGAAAATACGGGATTAACCCAAGAGAATGCAAGGCTTGTCATGGCTAGGCCTTACAAAACGTATGGTTTCCGTCATTATTCATGAATTCGCAAAAACGGTTCAGATTAAATTTGAAGCGTAAATATAAAGGTACTCCCTTTGGTAACCTTGCTTTCGATGTGCAGTTCGCCACCTTGCATTTCAACAAATTCTTTACAAAGTACAAGTCCGAGTCCCGAGCCTTTTTCGTTATAAGTGCCTTCGCTGCTTGGAATTAAATTCGAAGAATAGAATCTATCGATTTTCTTTTGCTGGATACCTATACCTTTATCTTCAACTTTTATGGCTAAATATTCGCGATCATCTTTTACAATGGTATCACAATATATTTTTACTGTGCTGTTTCTGTGCGAAAATTTGATTGCGTTTGAAACAAGATTGCGCAAGATGGAGGAAAACAGTTTCTCGTGATATAAAGCCATGGTATCTTCTGGTATGTTATTGACTATCTTAATATTCTTTTTCTTTGCTTCCTGGCTGTGTAAAACCAATACTTCATCACAAATTTTTACGACGTTATCACGTTTCAACTTTACTTCAGGAGCGTTACTTTTAATAATTTGCCATTCCAGGATATTCTCCAATAAATCATAAACATCACGACTTGAGTTGTTTATGGTTGTTAGTTTGCTTCTTTTTTCCTCCTCGCTAAATTCATCATATTCGTTCACCAAGAGGTCAATTAATTGGTTAAACGAACCCAGGGAATTTCTTAAATCATGAGCCAGAACCGAAAAAAGTTTGTCTTTCATCGCATTTGACTGCTTTAGCCTTAACTCAGAATCTTTAATGACCTGTTCGTTTGCTTTAATAAGCGTAATGTCAATGGCATTAAAAATAACGGAGTTTTCGCTTTTATAGGAAATTCTGCCCTGAAACCAACAATCTATGTTATTTATTGAAACAGGATATTCGATGATCACCAATTTCCTGGTGAGTAGACATTGTGTTATGGCTTTTTGAATTTTGTTCGCCACTTTTTTTTCAAAGATGTCGTGTATCGTATTACCCAAAAGTTCATGTTGCGGTTTTATCAATAAATTTTGTTTTGTGGTTGCAACACTTTGGTATACCCCCTTCTCGTTAAATTCGAAAATTAAGCTGTCCAGCGATTCGAAAATGGCCTTGAGTTTAGTTTCGTTTTTTTTTGTTTTTAGGAAGTTGTAAATCAATAAACCAATTAAAATGCTAATCACCAATGAGCTTAGATATAAATACACCTTGGTTATTTTGTCTTTGTTGTAATAGTATTTCCAATCAATTTTAGGCTTGGCAGCTAAAATCCAGTTGCCATAGGGTAAGTTTATAGATACGGTTACCGGATTGTTTGAGAAAATATCTTTGTTCCCAAAAAATATCTCACCATGGTTTCCGGTACCATCATATCCCTTAAGAGAATACTCCATTTCTTTGTCGTCCAAAACTATGCCAGCTTCTTTAAGAAGTGGATCCATCAATATAACGATATCAGTAACGCCCCAAAATTCACCTGCTGTAGATTGCGTTTTATCAAAGATTGGAGTGTAACTAATAAAAGCAATCCCCCCTTCGATAAGCTCAACCGGACCAGCTACAAACGTTTTTCTGGTTTCTATTGTCTTGTTTACAATTATCTTTCTTTTGGGATGATCCAACAAATTTAATCCAATTGCATCCTCATGACCTTTTAAGGGATAGATGGCACTTATAATACAATTTTTGGATAGAGCCATAGAGTTGATGACCGTATCATCCTTAATTAAATCAAATGCAAGAATTGTAAATTCTTCATTTGAAATGTTGGGTTTCAAGGAAACAAAAGAAGCAACTCCTTTTGTATAGTAAATTCTTGAATATAATGCTTTTTCCAGTCTCGACTTCTTAGAAATTAAGATATCAAGTATCTGATTTCTGACATCTTTTTCCCATTGCCCTTCTTTATGTTTACTGTATTTCAAGGTGCTTATTATCAGTAGGAAAAAGCACGCTACAGCAATAATAATAGGTAAAAGTTTATTTTTTAGATTGGAAGACATTAGTAATGATTCTTAATTATTTTATAAATCCAAGTGCTTATACTTGTTGATCATGGATTAAGTGGTAATATATTCAAAATAATCCAATGAGATCTTATTAAAAAGTTTTATTGAATAATGAATGGTTTTTTAGGGGCATTCGTAACAGCGCGAAACACGCAAAAATTGTTATTTTTGGTTCAAAAATATACGTTATGAATTTATCTGGCAAATGGAGTTTTAAGGAAGAATTCGATTTTGGAAAGGATGAAGGGGAGGTGGTATTAACTCAGGCAGGTAACCGGGTATATGGGATATTAGGTTTTACGGAGTTTATTGAGGATGAAATACCATTTAAAGTCAAGTGTCATCTTGATGGTAGATTGGAGGGTAACAAAATAAAATTTGAGGTCGTTGGTGTTGAACTCTCCTCAACAGAAACATTGGAGTATTTTCCCGAAAAAAGAGAAGGTATTATTAACGCCAACGGACAGATTGTTGGTTCCAGTGAAGATGAGCAAGGGGTTTGTGGTGTTTTTGTAATGGAAAGAGTTTAACGAAATTTTAGCGTTCGTAAATTGCAATCTAAACATAATATATTCCAGGTAGAACTTTATTGAAAAAACTTAACAAAAACCGTAACCTTTTTTTTAATCTTCCCGTATAAAAGTATATAGTTGAAATGACAATTCGAAAATGTTAATTTTCAGACACTTCTATCCACGGTATCCAAATACCGGTTATGTATAAATAATACTTGTTGATGTTAAATTTCCGGCTATGAAAAATGTATTGCTGTTAACTGATTTTTCAAACACTGCCCGAAATGCCGCTTTTTATGCCTTAAAGATGTTTAAGGATGATGATGTTACTTTTATATTGTTAAATGCGTATGACTTAGAATTTAGTGGCAGCCCGTATGTAATGCAGGTGAAAGAAGAGATGGCTTACGAAAGTGAAAAAGGCTTAAAACAAGAAATGACACTTCTTAAGCGCGCTTTTCCAGAGGCAGATGTGAAAGTTCTATCCGGTTTCGGATCTCTGATTGATGTAGTACACGATTATATTCACAAAAATCATCCTGACTTGATTGTGCTTGGTTGCAGAGGAGAATCTGCTTTGGAGAACTTTTTGTTGGGTTCAAATGCTTACGAGGTTATTAAGAATATTAAGGCTCCTATTTTGGTGGTGCCTAAAAGCGCACAGTTTAAAAAACCAGAAAAAATTGTGTTTGCCACTGATTTAAAAGATATTCCAAAGGATGAGGTTATGAATCCTGTTCGGGATATTGTGGAGCGTTACCGTTCGGCATTGATGTTTGTTAATGTGCTTGATGATGAATATGTTAATCGCTTAGATGCCGAAAATAAAATTGCTACCCACTTCCCTAATATCGACTTGAGCTTCAACTTTATAGAAGGTGAAGACGTTAGTAAAAGTATTAGTAAGTTTATGGAAGAGAATGATGCGGAAATAGTAGCTATGGTTCGCCACGATGTAAGTTTCTTCGATAGAATCTTCCATCCAAGCATCACAAAGCAGATGGTGTTGCATCCGGAACACCCCATGCTTATATTGCACGACAAACTTGAATAGCTAGATGTTTTCTCCGTTGGATAAAGATATTGAAGTGCGATAGCTTCAATGTGGTTGGTTCATAATAACAATGGTAGTTAAACCCGTTTATCGTAAGAGACGATAAACGGGTTTATTTTTTTTGTTTGGTAATATCCGGTCAATAATCTAATTCTTTCCGACCGTTCTTTTCTTTTTAAAAATATTTACATATTTTAATTAAATTGGTAAACCAATTATTAACTTTATTTAAGTACTATCTTTGTAATACTGCAAAAAATAATCATAAACCATAGATATATAGCAAATAAGAATATATTTTATGGTTCTGCCGTTAATTCTGGACGAAAAAAATATACCTTAAAATTTGTTAATTAAAAATGTATACGTAAATTGGTCTACCAAGCAACAGGTAGGTCAGTGTTTGGTTAGAGTGCATATCTGGATTTATCGGGTATTAGGAAGCATAAGTTTAAAATGTACTTAAAATAAAAGTTTTGAAGGATAATTGCAGAAAAATCATTGTTGAAAGGATGAATTCCAGTTTATATAACATTATCCTATTAATGGTAATGTTTGGATTTAATGTTCAGGCTACCAATTTTACGGTTTCTTCTGCAAGTGAGATTGAAAACGTGTTAGATAACCTTCAGGCAGGGGATACCTTAAAAATGACTTCAGGCATATGGACTAATGAAGAAATAAAATTTGAAGGTGAGGGCGAAGAAGGGAGGCCGATCGTGTTAATTGCAGCGGAAAAGGATGGCGTTATTTTAACAGGAACGTCCACTTTAAGAATAAGTGGTGAATATCTTGAGGTAAACGGATTAAGGTTTGAAAATGGTTATTCGCCATCCGGAGCGGTAATAGAATTTAGAAATGGTTCTTCAAAATTAGCCAGTCGTTGTAGGTTAACGAATTGTTCAATTGTTGATTATAATCCATCTGATAAGGATACTGATTATAAATGGGTATCAATTTACAGTGACTATAACAGGGTAGACCACTGCACATTTTCAGGAAAAGAGCACTCTGGAACTACTGTGGTGATATGGTTAAATGATGAACCAAATTATACACAGATAGATCATAATTATTTTGGAGCACGGCCCGATTTAGGGTATAATGGTGGTGAAACCATTAGGATTGGAACTAGCACCAATAGTATGAAAGATTCGCATGCTATTGTTGAGTACAATGTTTTTGAAGCGTGTGATGGCGAGATTGAGATCATTTCCAATAAATCATGTTTTAATACTTATCGTTACAATACTTTTAGGGATTGCGACGGATGTTTGACACTTCGCCATGGAAACGATTGTTCCGTATATGGTAACTTCTTCTTTGGAAAAGACAAGTCATCCGGTGGTGTTCGAATCATCGGTGAGAGACATCAGGTATATAATAATTATTTCGAGGGATTAAAAGGAGATGATTACAGATCGGCCATATGCATGATGAATGGGGTGCCTGATTCTCCTTTGAACAGGTATTTTCAGGTTCAGGACGCAGTCGTTAGCTTTAATACAATTGTAGATTGTAAAATGCCATTGATTGTTGGAGCAGGAAAAGACTCGGAAAAAAGCTTGCCGCCCATGAATTGCACTTTTGCCAATAACGCTATCGATAAAACTTCGGGAAACAAAAATATTACCATTGAAGATGAGCCCACAAATATGACCTGGCTTGGTAATATTGTAAATGCCAATGAAGATGTTGAAGAAGTAAGTACGGGCTTTGTTTTTGCGGATTGCGGTTTAGAGCATAAAGATTATTTATGGCGTCCTTCTTCGTCAAGTGTTTTAATTGATGCTGCGCAAGGTGAGTTCGCCATGGTGGCTAAAGATATAGATGGACAATCAAGAAATGACAATAAAGATGTGGGATGCGATGAGTTTTCCGACTTAACAATTGAAATTACGTCATTGGAAATGGAAGATGTTGGGCCATATACGGGAAATGATGAAAATGTTTCCGGAATTTTTAATCTCTCATATACACAAACCGAGATGGTTAAATATAGGGTATCAGAAAGTATTGTGTGCTTTAGCGTAATCAAATCGTCTTATTTCCCTATTCGATATAGGTTATATGATCTTTCTGGCAGATTGATTAAATCGGGAAAGTTATTGGAAACACCAACCTTTATACATGTTAATGTTGAGGATAATATATTGTTAGCCAGGTTTGTATCGGGAAAGAAATATTATCAGACCCAAAAAGTGTTGATGAGCAATGGTGTGTTGTAAAAACGTAATTTGGTATGTGCTGGAAACATCTTTGGTTTGGGATTTTGATGATGGAAACATGAGGATGCGAAAAAGTTCGGTGCGTGCACACCTAAGCATCCGATAGTGCATAAGATGTTACCTTGACAGTGTAAAAATGATATTGTGTGAATGCTGCTTTCGTAACCGGGTTGGTGAAAAGGTGGATTTTCAGTAATTTTGGTAGCCCAGTTACTGGAATAGCAGTTAAAGATATAAAAATGGAACTATTAGAGAATTTTAAAGCAATTGAGGTTGAAACGCCGGTTGATAAGATAATCAGACAGATCAGAGAACTGATTGTGTCTGGGTATTTAAAACCGGGAGACAAATTACCTTCAGAACGAAAGTTATCGGAGAAATTAGGTGTTGGCAGGACTTATATTCGTGATGCCATAAAAAAATTGGAGTTTGTGGGTATTTTAAATACACTCCCCCAAAGCGGAGTGGTAGTTAACGGAGTTGATATTACAGCTATGGAAGGGTTACTTTCCAACATCATGAAGATAGAGAAACCTGATTTTTTCTCCTTGGTGGAAAGCCGGATAGTGATGGAAAGGTTTTCTGTACAACAGGCTGCCATTCGCAGAACGGATGAAGACATTGCTGCCATGCAAAAAGCGTTGGATGCGTATAATGCTCGTACGAAATTGAATTTACCCGCCGAAAATGAAGATTTCATATTTCATTTACGCATCGCTGAGGCGAGTCATAATTCGGTCATTAAAACCATGTTGTTGATTATTCTTCCGGATATCATTAAAATCTATATTGCCGAAAAGGTTTGTGATAATGAACACAAGATAAGACGTGTAAAAGAGCACGAAGCTATTTTGCAGGCGATTATTGATGGTGATGGAAATAAGGCAGAAAAGCATCTGATGGAGCATCTGCAAGATGTTATAGAATTTAGTAAACAGAAAATATAAATTTAAATTAAGTAAAATATGAGAGTCGATTCAGGGTAAAAAAAATTAGTGCGCCGAAGCGCACTAATTCGAACAGTTCAATACAAATCCCTTATAACCACACAACAAACTCATTCATCTGGACAATATATGAGGTTGTGCTAGGGGGTGTATTGTCCTTGCAAAGCTAAATAAAAAATCTAATTGTTATAATTCTAATGAACGATTGCAGTAAGCAATTGAGTTTTTGGAAAAAAATTACAATCAAAATGAAAAGGAAAATCCTATTAACATTAATTTTATGTGCCGGATTATTCACTCATGTATTTGCTCAAACATATACAGGTAAAGTCACCGATGGCGGTGACGGATCACCTCTAATAGGAGTGAATGTGGTTGAAAAAGGTACCACCAACGGAACTATTACCGATATTAACGGTAGCTACTCTTTAAAAACACAAGGCGAAAACGCGACACTGATATTTTCTTTTATCGGATATACCTCGAAGGAAATTGTGACGGGGGCAAATACGGTTATCAATATTGTATTGGCACCTGATATTGCAGGATTGGAAGAGGTGGTTGTCGTTGGTTATGGCGCCATGAAAAAATCACACCTTACCGGCGCAATTGCGAAACTGGAACCAGATGGACTCGAGGATATACCGGGCGCCAGGGCTGATCAGGTTTTACAGGGGCGTGTAGCGGGTGTGCAAATTCAAAATACTACTTCTCAGGTGGGAGAGTCCCCTATTATTACAGTTCGGGGTAATGGTTCGATCAGTGCAAACGGACAACCGCTTGTGATTATTGACGGTTTTCCAATTGAAGACGGTCTTAGCGTGGTTGATGTAGCTGACATTGAATCAATGGAAGTTTTAAAGGATGCGGCTTCCGCAGCTATTTACGGATCCAGGGCTGCAAATGGTGTAATCATTATCACCACAAAGAGTGGTGACGAAGGCAAACCCAAATACAATGTACGTGCATCGTATGGTGTTAAAGATGTGTATGAGTTGCATCCTATGATGACTCAGAATGAATTTATTGATATGAAGGTGAACGAGGCCAATCTTTCCGGTACAACTTTGGGTGATATGTATTTCGCAATGGCCACCTTGGAAACCGAAGATACCAACTGGCAGGATGAAGCCTTAAGGTTGGCGGGTGTAGTTGATGCACAATTTAACGTGTCAGGTGGAAATAAAGGCTTGAAATACTATGTTTCTTCATCATACCTGGGGGACAAAGGTATCATGCTCCAGAATAAATATGACAGAGTGAATATACGCTCTAAAATTGAAGCGGAATTATCAAAAAAAGTTAAAGTGGGTGTTACCATGTCACCGAGCTATACCAAAAGAAGTAAGCCTACTAATCCGTTTACCGATTTTGTGCGTACACCAAGGTTTTTGCCGGTTTACCATAACGAGTTTACTTCTGCCATTACAGGGCAACCCGTAGGAAGTTATTCTCACGGTTATCACTACAGTAATAAAACATATACCGGTATTGACCCGCAAACCGGCGAGCAGAGAACAGTGGAGGGGACTTCTCCTTACAACACTTCCAATAATAATCCATTGTCGGTCATGCACAACCAATTTTATTCCCGAGATGATTACCGCATGCAGAGTTCGCTTTATTTGAATATAAAGCTGGCAAAAGGTTTAGCGTTTAAAACATCCAATGGTTTCAATGTGGTGTATACCGAAGAGAATACATATGAAAATATAAACTCAAAAACTGCGTCGTCGCCTAACAGCAGCCTGTACGAGAATAACTTGTTTACCGATTTGTTATCAGAAAACACCTTTACGTACAATAAGAAAACCGGAAGTCACAGTTTCGATGCCTTGCTTGGTTTTTCAATCCAGAAAAGGAATACTAAATCAGCCGGAATATACGGTAATAACTTTGCCACCGATTATATTCGCACGCTGAATGCTGCCGGATCTATTTTGCAGTACGATGACGAGGATCTTGTTACCGGTACCTGGGAAGAAGAAGAGGGATTGGTGTCGTTGTTCTCCCGTTTTGCTTATTCGTATGCAGATAAGTATTTGTTATCGGCCAGTTTTAGAGGGGATGGTAGTTCAAAGTTTGGTAAAGATAACCGCTGGGGGTATTTCCCTTCCGTTTCCCTAGGATGGCGCGTTTCCGAAGAAAGTTTCTTCAAAGATGCCGTAACATGGGTAGACCAGCTGAAACTGCGCGCCAGTTATGGTGTCACAGGTACGGATGATATTGAAAATTATGCCAATACCAATATGCTGTCTTCAAATAGTTATGTGTTAGGAAGCTCCAATGGTTCTGTTGTGTCAGGAATTTCCAATATATCCGATGTCATCGGCAACTCTGCACTGCAATGGGAACAGACGAACGAATATAATTATGGTCTTGATTTTAGCGCTTTAAATGGAAGCATCAATTTGGGTGTTGATTTTTATTATGCCATTACGAAAAGCTTGTTGTATGAGCGCTCGGTTAACTCTGTATTAGGTTTTACCGAGGCATGGAGTAACAAAGGTAAGGTACGAAATAAAGGTCTTGAAGTAGTGTTGACTACCCGTAACCTTAACCGTGGCGATTTCATATGGAGCTCAACCTTTAATTATTCCATGAACCGCAACAAGGTGTTAGATCTTGGAGGGGAAAACTATCAGATAACAAGAGGGGAAAGAAATGAGGAGTATATAACAAGAGTGGGAGATCCATTAGTGCAGTTTTATGGTTTCAAAACGCAAGGAGTTTGGGTTTCGGAAGAGGAGATTGCGAATAATCCTTCGCATATTAATGATACCGCAGGCGGTCTGCGAGCTGTAGATGTAAGCGGTGATGGCGTTATTGATGCCAGTGACTATACTGTTATTGGTAATCCTTTGCCCGATTTTACCTGGGGTATAACGAATAGCTTAAGCTATAAAGATTTTGACCTTTCTTTCCTGCTACAAGGTGTGGTTGGAGCCGAAGTTGTTAACGGTGATATTTACTATGCAGAAACTGTAAGGTATAACAAAAACTTTAACACCAACAGGTGGATAGACGAAAACAATCCTGGCGATGGGCAAACCCCTTTCGAAAGAAATGGGATAACACAAGTATATACGGATTATGCCGTAGAAGATGCGAGTTATTTTACGCTACGCGATCTTACCATTGGTTATAGTTTGCCTAAGGACATTGCCAGAAAAGCCAAGGTTTCTAATGTGAGGGTATATTTAAGCGGACAAAACCTGTTTTATTGGTGGCCGGATGATTATAATGGCATTAATCCTGAGGCACGCAAAACATCAGGTAGTAATTATGCAAGCCCTTTGGTTGATGGCTATCAACGAGGTGCGTTCCCTATTCAGAGGGTATACAGTGCAGGTATTGATATTAGTTTTTAATTACCGATCAAAATCAAAAAAGATTATGAAAAAATATATAAATATAGCTTTTATGGCGTTAGCTATTCTTGCTTTCTCTTCTTGTGAAGATTTTCTGGATAAGGCTCCGATAGATCAGTTAGGGGAAAGCAGTTTCTATAGCAACGATGACGAACTGAATATGGCTGTTATGGCCAGCTATAGCGGTTTGAGAAGTATGGCCAATGACGAATGGCGCTTAACCGAAATACGCTCAGATAATGCGCGTTTGTACATAAAAAATACCGGAGATGCAGTAAATGTTCGTTTAAGACAACTGGATAATTTTACGGTGTCAACTACCCATGAAGAAAATGAAAGTTATTGGGAGGCGGCATATAAGGGTATCGATAACTGTAATGTGGTATTGGAAAATATTGGTGTTGTGGCTGATGAAGATTTAAAGAGTCAGCTGGAAGGTGAAGCCCGTTTTATCAGGGCTTACATTTATTTCAATTTGGTTCGTTTGTACGGTCCTGTATTTCTTGTGACCGAAAGACTTAGTATTGAGGAAGGAAATAGTCTTTCGCGTAGTTCAGTGCAGGATGTATACGATTTAATTGAAAGTGATTTGATTTTAGCTGGCGGAGCAGCAGGAAGCACAGGTTTGCTCCCCGGTACTTATGATGATTCGGATCTTGGACGTGCAACCTCATGGGCTGCTAAAACTTTGTTGGCAAAGGTTTACCTAACTTTAAATGATTATGCCAGTGCAAAAACATTGTTGACTAATGTGAAAGATAATAGTGGACACGGATTGTTGGTTGATGATTATGAAGGCGTATTTGATGTTAATAACGAAATGAACGACGAGATTATATTTGCTGTTCGTTATTTATCAGGAGGTTATGGTCAGGGTTCGCCTTTTTCCAATTATTTTTCGCCACGCGATGGTACTTTTGTGCCCGGTAGAGCATATAGCTATAACACCCCAACTAATGACCTCATCGAAGCTTATGATGCAGAAGGGGATAATATCAGAAAAGATGTTGTGATGTATGATACCTGGATCGACGACAGTGGTAATGAGAACTTCGTTCCTTTCGTTAAAAAATACTTATCAGACTACGAAAATGAGCAGGACGCGGAAAATGATTGGATTGTGCTCCGTTTTGCAGATGTATTGTTAATGTTGGCCGAAATTGAAAACGAAACATCAAGTGTGGCCGATGCCTTGCCTTATATCAACGAAGTAAGGGACAGGGTTGGGCTGGATGATATACTCGAAGAAGATGTGCCTACGCAATGGGATATGATGCTGGCTATTGAAAACGAAAGACGACTTGAATTTGCCTTTGAGAACCACCGTTATTACGACCTTCTGCGTACCGATAGGTTGGCGACGATAATGGAGGCCCATTACAATGCTGAAATAATTGTAAGCACAATTCAGGAAGACGGTACGGTTATTTCAGAACCCTACTACGCTGGAGCTGCAAGCGATATGAGCTATTTAAGTGAAGGTGGGAGACAATTAAAGGAGTGGCAATATTTATTGCCGATACCTAACAGTGTGATGACTGTAGCTACTAATGCAACACAAAATCCGGGTTATTAATTAGTAAAAATTAGTAAAATGAAAAATGTTAGTATAATGATATTGATGCTAATGATTACATTTAATTATGGATGTAATGAGGAGTTAGTATATAATACAGTAGAAGAAAATGCGCCTGTAGTGGAAAGTTTTGAACCAACGACAGGTAGTTATAAGGATGAGATTACCATAAAAGGAGACTATTTAGGAGAGGTTACTGCGGTTTATTTCGGAGATAGTCTGACGACGATTAAGTATCGCGTTAGTAATAATGAGTTGGTAGCAAAACTTGATAAAGGTTCTGTTTCCGGCAATATTACAGTTAAAAATAATGTGGGTACAATGGTGTCGACGGACCAATTCACCGTTATTCACCCTGTGCCTGCTATTACTGATTTTGAAGACACTCAGATGCTTCCAAATGGTATAATGAAAATTGAAGGAACTAACCTGGATGTTGTTTATGGTGTTTATTTTGGTACATCAAAAGCCAATGTTGTGGAAGCCAATGATGCGTTTTTTTTGGTGGAAGTACCTTTCTTCGAAGAGGATGAAGAGCCTGCAAATGTACTCCTTTCGTATAATGATGATGGCGTGATTAAGCAAACGCAGTCCACAGGGAAGATTACATTATTCAGAATATTCCCTGAGTTTACTGTCATTCCGGATCAGGGTGTAACGGGTACCGAAATCGTATTTGAAGGTGAGAATCTCACCTTGATCGATGAAATATTGTTTAACAACGAGTCGGCTTCAATTGTCAGTAAAACAGGAGAAAAGCTTGTGGTTACACTGACTGAAGATCAATTTGCTGTTACTGCCAGCGGTGTAACAGTTAAGGCAAGCTATTTTGGTGGTACGCAAGTTGTCACTCTTCACGAAAGTTTTGAGGTAATTGTGCCTACAGTAGACTATTATGCAAATATTACCCTAAAACCGAGAGGGGCTGAAGGAGAGTATTTCCTTGATTTTAATACTGGATTGGTGTATGATGCTTGTGCTGATTGGCTTACTGTGTTACAGCCAAATATTTCTTTACTGGCCTATGCTTCTAAAAGTGGTTATATCCAGTTAAGACAAGCAGGAAATGCCGGCAGTGTAATTAAGAATTATAAATGTGATGGTGTAAATCTGCCTACAGAAAACTGCGTGAAAGTATCTAAAATGGGAGTGCTGGATCCAAGTAATGCAGATCATAAAATGTACATTGATGCTGTAAAGGATAAAACACTAAACAATATTGATTCGGATGTGGTGGCCAACTTTGGTGCCAGTTCGAGTGACCTTAAAATTTACACAACCGGTACCGGAAATGAAGACAAATTTGGAGCTGGAGATGTAATTGTGTTTAAACAAACATGGAATGATGTGGAGAAGTATGGCTTTATTGAAATTATTGAAGCAGTTGCTGATGTTCCAGAGAATATTGGACAGGCCAGCGGAGATGGTTCGTATTTCAAGTTTAATTACTACTTCCAAAAATAATAGCAGGGATTAATTTAATAGGACCGTATTAAAACAGGAAGGATCGTTTCCTTCCTGCAAATACTATAATGCCGATAAAAATTAAAGAGAGTTTGGAGACTAGCGAGCCAAAGACTCAGTTTAATTTTCTATCGGCATTTTTTGTTTACAAAAATTAATATAATTGGTCGACCAAATATCATTTTTGATCAAATTATCTTTTTTAAAGATGGGTTGGATATGAGTTAAAAGATTAACATATATGAGTATAGATTAAATATTTCGATGTTTCAAATGTTTTTTTTATAAAAAAAAGTGTTCTTAAAATTTGTTAATTATAAAATAGTTCGTAAATTGGTCAACCAATTGATGGTGTGACAATAATTATTTTTTAAAAAAAGTTAGTGTGCATCAGGATTTAAATGAATTATTTGATATGAAACCAGTTTTGGCACTGATAATGTTTCGATTCTATTTTAGGAAGCTGATCGCAGAAGCGTTGGTTATTAAGGTGTATCGGTCAACCTGTTGCTGTAAAGATGGTAAAAATGAAGATGATGGAATTATTGGATAGCTTTAAAACAATTGAAGTTGAAACGCCGGTTGACAAGATAATCAGACAAATAAGAGAACTGATTATATCAGGATACCTTAAGCCAGGGGATAAATTGCCTTCGGAACGTAAGTTGTCGGAAAAGTTAGGTGTTGGCAGGACTTATATCCGCGATGCCATAAAAAAATTGGAGTTTGTGGGCATTCTTAATACGCTACCACAAAGCGGAGTTGTGGTTAACGGAGTAGATATAACAGCCATGGAAGGATTGCTTTCCAATATTATGAAAATTGAGAAGCCTGATTTCTATTCTTTGGTAGAAACCCGGGTAATGATGGAAAAATTTTCTGTGCAACATGCTGCAGTTCGAAGAACGGACGAAGATATAGCTGCCATTCAAAAAGCTTTAGAAAACTATAATTCCCGCGCTAAAAAGGACTTGCCTGCAGAAAATGAAGATTTTATATTTCATCTGCGTATTGCGGAAGCCTGTCATAATTCGGTCATTAAAACCATGTTGTTGATTATTCTTCCGGATATCATGAGAATCTATATTACCGAAAAAGTTTGTGACGATGAACGTAAATTGAAACGTATCAAGGAACATGAGGATATTTTGCAAGCGATTATTGACGGCGACGGAGAAAAAGCCGAAAATCACTTGATGGATCACCTGCAGGATGTAGTGGAGTTTAGTAAAAACAAATTATAATTTCAATTCTATAAATATTATGAAAGTCGATTCTGGATAAGTGGAAAAATAGTGCGGCAATGCACATTATGATGAACTGTTCAATGCAAATCCCTTAAAATCAATAGACGTACTCATTCATCTGGACAATATATGAGGTTGTGTTAGGGCGCGTATTGTTATTACAAAGCTAAATTTAAAATCTAATTGTTTTAATTCTAATGAAATGAAGCGAAAAATTCTATTTACATTGTTATTATGTACAGGTTTGTTCACCCAGGTAATTGCTCAAACAATTACAGGTACGGTGACAGATGCTGGCGACGGATCACCTCTTATAGGTGTTAACGTAGTCGAAAAAGGAACTACAAACGGAACCATTACCAATCTTGACGGTAACTACTCTTTAAATACGCAAGGCGAAAATCCCACGATTATATTCTCTTTTATCGGATATACCCCACAGGAAATTGCAGTAGGGGATCAAACAGAGATCAATGTGGTACTTGAAGTTGATGCAGCCGACCTGGAAGAGGTAGTGATAGTTGGCTATGGAGTCATAAAAAAGTCACATTCTACTGGTTCTATTGCAAAGATAGGAGGCGCAGATATTGCAGCTATTCCGGTTACTCGTGTAGATGATGCATTAGTAGGTAAGCTATCTGGTGTTATGGTTCAATCTCAAGACGGGTCACCTGGTGCCGATCCAAAGATACAGATTAGAGGGGCCTCATCTATTTCAGGTGACTCAAATCCGCTAATTGTTGTGGATGGTTTTCCGATATCAGGAAATTTAGCAACTGTTAATCCAAACGATATTGAAAGTATGGAGATTTTAAAAGATGCCGCTTCAGCTGCTATTTATGGATCCAGGGGAGCAAATGGTGTTATTTTAATTACAACTAAAAAAGGAAAGTCAGGGAAAGCAAGCTTTAGCTACAATGCTTATGTGAGCACGTCGAGTAAGTACCGTGACAATATACTTATGTCAGGACCGGAATGGGCTGCGCATGCAAGGAGTGAGATTGCCGACGGTAAGTGGGACCTTTCCCAGGTTGACCCTGCTTTTGTGGAGTATAGGTTAAGTGCTTATGAGGATTCACCTGGTGCTATAAGTCCGGAAGACTGGCTTTTTCAAAATGGTAGTACAATGAGTCATGACTTCAGCATGAGTGGCGGTACTGACGATGTAAACTACTTTGCTTCCGTTGGATATCAAAATGCTGAGGGTGTTGTAATCACGCAAGGTTATGAAAGAATAAACGCACGTTTGAATGTTGATGCTAAATTGGGAGATAAGTTCAAAACAGGTGTAAGTTTCAATGGATTTGTATCCGATAGAGATATCTTAGCTGTTGACATGAGAGATCTTCTAAGAGCGTATGGCGTTCATCCTATTTACCATACTGAGGAGTCTATTGCGTTTGTTCAAGCATTGAATGACAAGGCTCAGGCTTTGGGATTAGATCCATTTGACAATGGTTACAGAGGTTCGACGTATGAAGCAAGCAGCATTTATGATTTAGAGCCTGGTATGGCAGCGCAAGACTGGCATTACGGAAGGGCAAATAACGGTATTGGAGGCTCAGGTGATGCAGGTCCTGCGGCAAAGCTGGATAACTCGAAGGATTATGAAAAAACGTTTTTCGCGAACGTTAGTTCTTATTTACAATACAACATTCTAGATGGGCTGGATTTAAAAACCGTTATAGGAGGGGATCTTAGAGATACCCAAGAGTATACACATCAATTACTGGGTTTTGATTCCAGGGCACGGACTTCTCAAACTTCAATGGATCAAACCGATTTAAAAGTAGCATCAGTACTGAGTGTAACTACTTTAAGTTATGCAAAAGTGTTTGGTAAGCATGATATATCTGCGGTAGCTGGACTTGAATTTCAAAATACCACTTTCAGAGGTACCGCTTTAGAAGGTAATAACGTGCCAGATAGCGATATTCTAAATTATAACCTGTTCGATCCTGAGGATATTATTGTAACCGAAAGGGACGAGAAACAAGTAAGAGAGAGTGTTTTTGGAAGAATCAACTATGCGTATGACAATCGTTTTTTGGTATCTGCATCGGTAAGAAGAGACGGTGATTCTCGTTTCGGCGCTAACCAAAGATACGAAACATTCCCGGCACTTTCTTTAGGATGGAATTTACATAGAGAATCTTTTTTACAGGATAGTGACGTGTTGAGCCAATTAAAACTAAGGTTTAGTACCGGTTCTTTGGGAACCACATCTTTTTTAGGGTCTTATGATGCGTTGAGCCTTTTGGAGCCTACAGCAACAGTGTACGGGACCGGATATCTAATTCCGGCTAATGTGGCAAACCCTTATTTAACTTGGCAATCTAATACTGAGACCAACTATGGTATTAGTTTAGGTGTTTTAGGTCAACGTTTTACATTAGGTGTGGATTACTATACGTCTGATATTGAAGACATCTTAATTAATCAAAGTGTTTCAGAAGTGTTGGGTACTACTTCCATAGTACTTAATTCCGGTGATGTGAGAAGTTCTGGAGTGGAGATTGAACTAAATGCAAGGCTAATGAGTGAAGAAGACTTTGCCTGGAGTTTTAATGCTAACTTTTCTACGGTTAATACAGAAATTAAGGATCTGGGTGGTCTGAATGAATTACCTCAGGCAATTTACGGCCAAAGTGGCAGGGGGCCGGTGTTTAGAAACTATGTAGGTGGTGAGATTGGTGAAATGTGGGGATTGGAAACCATTGGAGATGTTGAAATGCTCTATTTAGAAGATGGGACGAGACATCCTAACAATGCGACCGGAGAATCTTATGTAGTAGATCAAAATGGAGATGGTGTAATTGATAATACGAGAAGCGTTGAGGATGGTGGTGATTTGGTGAAATTAGGATCAAATACACCGGATTTCTACTGGGGAATGACGCATAACTTGAGCTATAAAGATTTTGACATGTCGTTCCAATTCCAGGGATCTCACGGAGCAAAAGTTTACAATATCGACCCGCTTTACTATGAATCGCAATGGGGTGGAAGATTATTGGATAGTTTTGATGCCAATAACGATGGTATTGCCGATCATAATGGAGAGCATTATATCGCGAACAGATATCAAACAGACGCTATGATACAAGATGCCTCTTACGTAGCGTTGAGAAACCTGACCATTGGTTATACGCTTAAAAAAGAATTGGTGAATAAAGTAGGCTTAAGTTCTGTTAGAGTATATGGTACCGCATCTAACTTATTGTATTTAATGGCAGATAATTACACCTCATATAATCCGGAGGGTGTAAAAACTTCGGGTAGTGATTATTTAGGGCCAACTACGTATGGTGCGCAAGTAGGAGCAAGTCCAATCGTTAGAACTTTTACCTTTGGTTTAAATGTTAATTTTTAAATAAAAAAAGATGAAAACTATATATATATTCTTGGTCACATTGTTATTGATCACAACAGCATGTGAAGATTTGGATCAATACCCACCTAATATCGCCAGTTCAGATGCTTTGACAGAATTTGAGGGGGTTTTGAATGCAGCATATTACTATCAGCTAGGTACTACAACACCAATAGCAGTGATGAGTGAATTCAGGTCTGACAATGCACTAATGGACGAAGCTCCGTACACTGAATTTGATGAATACGATAATGGTTTAACGGCTATGGAAGATCAATTCTTCGGCCCTTACTACACCGCTTTATACAAGTCAATATTAACTGCAAATAGCGTAATTGAAAATTCATCGGATGCTACTGAGGTAGGTGAAGCTAAATTTTTACGGGGTTTGTCATACTTTAAATTGGTAAAAGTTTTTGGAGATGTCACTGTAAATCTGTCTTCCGAACCAAGCCTGACAGATAAGTCTATTTTAGTACGACAGCCAGCTGCTGATGTTTATAATGACGTTATCATTCCTGATTTAACTGATGCAATTGCGGCTTTGGATGCAGAAATAGAAGATGGTAGAGCGTCTAAATACGCAGCTCAGGGAATGCTGGGTAAAGTGTACATGCAAATGGGCAACTTCAGCAGTGCTGCAACGGAGTTAGCTGCTGTTATAAACGGAGCTGATGCTGCTGGGATTAGTTTAAAAGAGAACTTTGATGAGATTTTTGGTGCGGCAAATGAGGTGGAGAATTCTGAAATTATTTTTTCAACCCAGATATCAAGTTCTATCAAAGATGAATATGCTTTTGCTTCCCGTTTTTGGAATTGGTATGTTGGAGATGATCCAAAAGCTGATTATCCTGTAGATCCGGACTTAGTGGCCGCTTTTGATGCTGTTGCTAATGATACACTTGTTGGGGGAGATCTAAGAAGAGCGGTAACCCTTCACCCTGAAGGAAAAACGGCTGTGAAATTTCCTAAAGAAGGTGGTTTAGGTGCAGAACACGACTGGATTGAACTAAGATTAGCGGATGTTATTCTGTTATATGCTGAGGCGTTGAATGAAAATACGGATAGTGAGGCAGCCAGAGAGGCCGCACTTGATCTATTGGATCCTATACGAACCAGAGCTGGATTAACTGTTTTGGATCATACGGTTCTTAATACGCAGGCTTTGGTTAGGCAGGCTATTGCTGACGAAAGAAGACTGGAGTTGGCCTTTGAAGGTCAGAGATGGTTTGATTTGGTGAGAACAGGTACTGCGCAATCTGAAATGGGAGTATCATTTGATAATAAATATTATTTATTTCCTGTTCCTGTCTCGGAAATTCTTGCAACCGATGGTGTAATCACTCAAAATGACGGTTATTAATAGTTAATAAGGTTGTTAGCTTTTATTTATAAGGGAACAGGATTAATCCTGTTCCTTCTTCAAAAGCTTAAGTTATTCTTATAAAAAAATAGAACAAATGATTCATAAAGCTATTTACATCTGTTTGTTTATTCTTCCTTTCAACGTGGTTGCACAAAGTACCTTGGTTCCGTACGACCATGTTCCAACCAATAAGGAAATAATTGAATTATTGGATGTTAGTTATAGCGCTGAGTTAAAAGAAATACAAGATAAATACAAAACCGGAAAACAAGAAGAAGCCCTCGACAAGCTGGCAAACTATTTTAAAGAACGCTTTTCGGAACGTTACTTTTTTGATTGGAAAAATTTTGAAACCCGTTTCGCCGAATACAATCAGTTGTATTCGGACCGCGAAGAATTTCATAGCAAAGAAGCGTCAAAACATTTGGATTTATATCCGGCTTCAACCCAATGGAAAATAGGTTTTGAGAATTTAAAAGGCGAAACGGTTACTTCCTACCCTTACCGACATCTTACCCGGCAACACAAAGCCGGAAGCATTGCATTATTATATCATTATACAGGCAATAAAAAATATTTGGATTACATTCCGGAACAGGCTAAATCATTGAATGAAGCATTCAACAACAATCAATTCGAAACCATTGAAGATGGCAACGGCGTTTACGAAGTGTATCGTGCCGGAAACAGGGTATATAATTGGTTGCAGGTACATCAAACTTTATTACCTTCTGCTGAATACGCTGCCAACCAGCAATTAGAGATGATTCGTACCTTTTTACATACGGCTGCAAAATTGTATCATCAATGCCCCGAATACACCGAGGGAAACCATCAAACCCGGGGTATGAGCGCTTTGGCTATGCTGGCATTCCTTTTTCCCGAAATAGAGGGCGCCGACCTATGGAAACAACGTGCGTTAAAACGGCTTGAAGAACACCTCGAAAAAGAAATTTACTCCGATGGTTTTCAGTTTGAGCGTTCGGTTCATTACCACATCGATGATATCGAAAATTATTTTTACCCTTACCAATTAGCCTTATTGAATAATATTGAATTAAACCCGATTTGGGAAACAAGAATTAAAGGGCTTTTTGACGTATTGCTGAAAATTGCCCTGCCAAATAAGAAAGCTTCCGTGCTGCAGGATGATACGGATTCACCTTGGGCGGAGTTCAACACAATTGACCATACAATGGCATTGGGTACAGTGCTGTTCGGACAGCCTGAGTATGCGTATTTTGCATCGTCAAAAGTGGCATACGAGTACTATTGGTTTTTAAAACCGGAACAGCTTACGCGATTAAATACGGTTAAGAAAAAAGATCCCATGATAGGCTCATGCGCCTTGTCGGAAACCGGATACTATGTGATGCGAAACGGATGGGATGAGGATGATTTATATATGATTATTTCGGCAGGCATTACTCCCCAAAAACAATCGCATCAACATGGCGACATGTTAGGGGTTCAGGCTTACGCCTACGGAAATATGGTGTTGCCAAATTATCAGGTTCGCTATTATTTAAGTGACCTGGCCGAATTTAAAAACTCGTGGGTGAAGAACGTGCCTTTGCTGGATTCTATTCCGCAGGGTCGTACATGGAAAGGGAACAAAGGCGGCAGTGGTTACGGCCAGTGGCTTGGATTACCCGTACCTGAAGTACTCGCCTGGCATACCTCCAAGCATTTCGATTTCTTTGCAGGCACACACAATGGTTATCAAAACGAAAACACACAAATTTTCCGCTCTGTAATTTTTATAAAGGATGGATTCTGGGTCGTCCGCGATAAATTTATAACAGATAATACAGAACATACTGCCCAACAGCTTTGGCAAGGTCACTATGATGTTGAAAAAGAAGGACGTCATATACGATCGGTCTTCCCTAATGGTGGGGGACTTGAAATTATTCAACTGGGCAGTCCTGCTCAAAAAATCTCAAAAACCTCAACACGAGGAAAGGGCAGAACAGTTTTCGGAAAAGTTTTTCAGGATGAAAGTTCGTGGACGACATTGCTGTTCCCTTTTAAAGGTTTCGAAGAACGCCTGATGGTGGACGATTACGAAAATTTTAAAGCCAACAATTGGAGACTTGTTTCTGCAGAAAATTGCCCGGAAAATATTAAAACGGATGCCCGGCAAATTATTTATCATGATAATGATTACCTGTTTATGGGTGTATCGGAAATTGTTATAAATGGAAAAAAAGTAATTATAAATTCAAAGACTGATTTGTGGCTGGATGTTAAAAATGAAAAACTTGAGATAACCAACTGCGGAATTCAGACAGTTGAAATACATAACGCCAGTATAAAACCTGGAGAAAAAATTAAACTATAATGCATAGCACTACCTCAAACAAAAACTTTTTTAAGAAGCTATTAGCTATTGTCCTATCATTTGGACCCGGAATTTTTGCTATCGGTTACACCATTGGAACGGGCAGTGTAACATCTATGATAGTTGCCGGTAGTACATTCGGTATGCAACTGCTTTGGGTGTTGTTGCTAAGTTGTATTTTCTCTGGTATCTTAATTTATACGTATGGAAAATATACCCTGGTAACCGGAGAAACCGCTTTGTTTGGATTTAAAAACCACCTGAAGGCCGGAAAAGTAATTGCGATATTGATTGTTGTTGGAATTTCTTTCGGGCAATGGAACTCACTCACAGGGATATTGGGCATATCTGCGAACATGATTTACGAAATTATTGCGATTTATTATCCTTCGATCAGTAATTCGGAATATCAATTTGTACTGGTTATCGCCATTGTAATTATCGTTACATTTTACGGGCTGCTAATGGTGGGTAAATACACGTTTTTCGAAAAGGTACTGGTGATTTTTGTAACGATAATGGGGGTTTCATTTATAGCATCGCTGTTTTTCGTATTTCCACAACCCAAAGAAATCATTAGTGGATTGATCCCGTCAATTCCGGATGTTAAAGGAGGTCAAATGTTAACCGCTGCCTTTGTTGGTACCACTATGGCAGCAGCCACTTTTCTTTCAAGACCGCTTTTTGTTCTCGGAAAAGGCTGGACAATCAAAGACTTAAAAAAGCAGAAAAACGATTCGATCACAGCCGCAATCCTGGTTTTTCTAATTAGCAGCTCTATAATGGCAGTAGCTAGTGGAGCTCTTTACCATGAGGGGAAAGTGGTTACCAAAGTGCTTGACATGGTGAACACACTGGAACCAATTGCCGGACGATTTGCGCTGACCATTTTTGTTTTTGGAACATTAAGTGCCGGGCTGTCCTCTATATTCCCATGCCTGATGATTGCCCCTTTGCTACTGGCTGATTACCAGGAAGGAAAATTGGATACCGATTCCAAACAATTCAAGATTGTGACAGCCATAGCAGCATTGGTTGCGTTACTAGTTCCGATTTTAGGGAAAAATCCTATTCAGGCACAGATACTTACGCAGGTTTTTAATGTGTTTGTTTTGCCGCTTGTAATCATTGGAATCATAGTTCTTGCCAACAATAAAAAACGCATGGGCAACCATAGGATTAGTGTATTTATAAACATAGGCCTGGTATTGGCGCTTATTTTTTCACTTGTTATATCATATAATGGTATAATGGCTGTGATGAATTATTTTTGAATTAACAGATAAGATAATATGACCTATTCAATAAAAATGAAAACAAAATTTTTAACTTATCTTATTTTTTCCTTTGCAATATTGGCATTGCAGGGTTGCCAACAATCCAAAGGAAACATTGTTAAAACAGTTGAAGAGTTTGAAAATGCCGTTAAAAACGCAGTTCCGGGGAACGTAATTGTGCTGGCCAACGGGGTTTGGAACAATGCGGAACTTAAGTTTGATGCAAAAGGAACTGCTGGAAACCCCATCAAACTAACTGTTGAGGACAAAGGTAAAGTAACCCTCGAAGGTCAATCTCGCATCAGTATTAGTGGAGAACATTTAATTGTTGAAGGATTGGTTTTTACCAATGGATATACGCCAACTAGCGAAGTCATTTCATTTAAAAAGAAAAAGGGCGTGTATGCCAACCATTGCCGTGTGACCGAGTGTGTGGTGGATAACTTTAACCCGGCAGAGAGAATGGAGTCGACCTATTGGATTTCGTTATACGGTAAAAACAACCGGGTTGACCATTGTCACCTGGTAGATAAAAGAAACAAAGGGGTAACCATGGCCGTTAGGATGGTTGATGAGGATTGCCGGGAGAATAACCACAGAATTGACCATAACTATTTTGGTTATAGGCAAAATTTAGGTGCCAATGGCGGTGAAACACTTCGTTTGGGCACATCTCATTACTCCCTTTCCACTTGTGCATCTCAAGTAGATAGTAATTACTTCGAAAGTTGCGACGGTGAGCACGAAATCATCTCAAACAAATCGTGTGGCAACCAATTTATCGATAACACTTTTTACGAGTGCAGGGGAACTTTGACTTATCGTCACGGGAACGATAATGTTGCACAAGGGAATTTTTTCCTCGGAAATGAAAAAGATTATACGGGCGGAATCAGGATCATCAACAAAAGAAATAAAGCTGTTAACAACTATTTCAGCGATTTAAAAGGATATCGATTCAGAGGGGCGTTGGTTATTATGAACGGCGTACCTAATTCGGCTATTAACCGTTACCATCAGGTAGATGGAGGTGTGTTCGCCAACAACACATTTGTAAATTGCGACCATATTCAATTATGTGCAGGAAGCGACGAAGAGCGAACCGCCATACCAATTAACTCGATTATCGAAAACAATGTTTTCTATCATGATAAAAAGGATAATGTATTTACCGTATACGACGATGTTGCTGGTATTGAGTTTAAAAACAACCTCATAGGCGATAATCTTAATAATATTGAAAACAAAATGACGCCGACCAAATTGGAGGTTGTGGCGAATGAATTTGGGTATAAAATGCCCCAAACGGATAAAGGGGTCGGTTGCACCTTAGCAAAACCAGCCGCAACAACCGAAAATACCGGGGTTAACTGGTATGCAAAAGAAAAAGGGGAGCTGCAATTTGATACAGGAAGAGTAATAGAGGTTAAAGCTGGGCTGAATACTTTGTTCAATGCTATTGCTTCAAGTCAAGCCGGCGATATATTAAGTTTGGTCGAATCGGGCGACTATGTTATGGATAAGAGCATGGAGTTGGGGCATCCCGTTTCCATTAAAAGTGCGAGTCAGGATATTAAGCCAATCATAAAATCAAGCAAAGCGGAGATGTTTATGATTGCCAACGGCGGTGGCTTAAAACTGAAGGGAATTGAAATAAATGGTGCAGAATCACCGGATTATGCAGGAAACAGCATCGTAAGTACCAGTCATTATTCCATGAATTGCAACTACAAGTTTTTAATGGAAGACTGCAAGGTCACTGATTTGGATGTAAACCATTCGTTCGATTTTTTAAAAGTGTATAAGAACACTATGGCCGACTCTATTGTGATTCGTAATTGTTTTTTTAGCAATATCACAGGAAACATCATGTTGTTAAACAAAGAAACAGATGATCTGGGTATTTATAATGCGGAATACGTGGTGATCGAAAACTCGGAATTTAAAGATGTTCAAGGGGCAGTAATAAACCTATATAGGGGGGGGACTGACGAAAGCACCTTTGGCCCGTCCTTAAAATTGGAAACATGTACTCTTGCCAATGTAGGGAACGGAAAGAGAAACAAAACAGGTTCAGCTATTTATACCCATGGCGTTCAGGTGAATACTATCTCCAACTTAAAAATGGACAATTGTAACTACCTGGATTTATACATGAGTAATGGAGAACCCATTACCAACTTAAGCCATATAGAAATTACAGATTCAAATGGAATCAAATACAATAACAAATCCTTTAACGCCAGCAATGTAAGCGTTAACGGTAAAGCGTTAAAATGATAATCCGGGATCTGTCATTAGGAAGTTAAAAAATTCTTAATGACAATAGGCATCAGCCGTCCCGATTGCTATGGAGATAGAAAATTTCACATTGCTGTATTATAAGTAATGTTTAGATTTTGATCATCGAATTGGCATTGAAATGAAGACTAATGACAAGTTTGGGATAATCGTTTTAACTCCCAAAGAGCCTTCCGCAATTTTGCGGAAAAGGTAGTTCCGAAATTACTTCGGTAGATACCAGACTAGCCTGGGGTAACCTCCGGGATTAAAAACAAATTCGTGTAATTCGCAAAAAAAATGCGGTTAAACTAAAATAGAATTGCAAGGCAATTTCTATTGATCATCCATATTAAAATTAGTTCTTTAATGAAACAGAAAAGATTTAATATCGCCGGAATCATCACCTTGGGTATAATATTAACACTATGCGTTCCGCACCAATCGGAAGAAAACAGCCCCAACGTAATTCTGACTAACCAAGGGGTAAACGATATCAGAAATGAATTAGGTAAACTTCCGTTATTGGATAAGTCCTTTGAGGCTTTGGTTGCCGAAACCGATGCGGATATGGCAAATGGGATTCATGTTCCGATACCCAAAGACCCGGCTGGAGGATACACCCACAACCGCCATAAACAAAATTATATCACCATGTACGGGGCAGGCATTATCTGGCAACTAACAGGAGAGGAGCGATATGCGGAGTTTACTAAAAACATGCTGTTGGAATATGCCGAGATGTATCCAACTTTGGGCGATCATCCCATTAAGAAGTCTTATGCGCCTGGGCGTATTTTTTGGCAGCAATTAAACGATGCGGTTTGGATGGTTTATACTTCGCAAGCCTTCGATTGTATTAAAAGTTATTTATCGGCGGAAGATAAAAAAAAGATAGAAGAGGACTTGTTGGTTCCTTATGCCAATTTCTTATCCGTAGAGTCCGCTTTTGTTTTTAACCGTATACATAATCATGCCGTTTGGGCTTGTGCTGCCGTTGGTATGGCAGGTTATGCCATGAACAACGATGAGTTTGTGAAAAGGGCTTTGTTTGGTGTTGATACAGAAGAGCATAAGGACAAGCCTAAAGGGTTTTATGCCCAGGTAGATCTGCTGTTTTCTCCAGATGGATATTACACGGAAGGTCCCTATTACCAGCGTTATGCACTGTTGCCTTATATGTTGTTCGCCCAGGCTATTGACAACAACAACCCGGATTATAAAATATTTGAATATCGAGAGCAGATTCTAAAAAAGGCTGTTTTGGCAACCCTTCAAATGACCAATACTGATGGGAAATTCTTTCCTTTTAATGATGCTCTAAAATACATGAATTATAAGGCACCGGAATTAATAAATGCGGTTGACATTGTTTATCAGGCTTTCCCCGAATCAAAAGAGCTGTTGAGTATTGCGCAAGAGCAAGGCAAAGTGGTCATAAGCCAGGCTGGTTTGCAGGTGGCCAGGGATATTGCCAAAGGCGAAGCCAAACCTTTTAAGTGGTTGTCGATGGAGCTGAGGGATGGAGCTGAAGGTAAACAGGGAGCTGTCGGGATTCTCAGGGGAAACCCCCATAAAGACGCTATTTGTGTTACCATGAAATATGCTTCGCAAGGGATGGGACACGGACACTTCGACCGTTTAGGCATGATGATGTACGAAAACGGAAACGAGATTCTCTCTGATTATGGTGCAGCCAGGTATGTAAATGTGGAATATAAAAACGGTGGACGATATCTACCTGAAAACACCACCTGGGCTAAACAAACGGTGGCACACAATACAGTGGTAATGGACAAAAAAACACAGTTCAATAACGAGATTAAGGAGGCAGAGAAAACATCGGCAGAAAGATGGTTTTTCAATGTTGAGAACAAAGAAATTGCCATTATGAGTGCCAAGGAAAACCACGCCTACGGAACAGCTAAAGCGCAAAGGACGATAGCTCTTATCAAGGATAGCGAAACCTTTACATCCCCTCTAATCGTTGATATATTCAGGATTGAGGATGATAAGAAACATACCTTTGACCTGCCCTTTTATTACAAAGGTCAGTTGCTATACACCAATACCGATTATGAGAGATTCACATCACAAATGGAAACGATGGGAAGCGACTTTGGTTACCAACACCTGTGGAAAGAAGCAAAAGGAAAACCATCAGCAGATATCAGCCAAACGGTTTGGATCCATGATGGCCGCTTTTATACTCTGACCAGCGAAGCTGCGCCAAACGATGAAATATTCTTTACGCGGATTGGAGCCAACGATCCGGATTTCTCGTTGCGTAACGAAGCAGGTTTTTTGTTCCGTCGTAACCATCAGGCTTCAACTTGTTTTGTAAACACCATTGAGGTACATGGCAATAAAAATTTCGAAACAGAACTGGTTGAAGACCATGTGGGAATGGTAAACGGTGTGAAGACTTTGATAAATAATAAAGATTACACAATTGTAGAGATAAAAACAGTTAAAACAAGTACCATAATATTGGCCATTGCCAATGCAAAAAGCGACCCTTCCGAGGAGCATTCAACTAATATTGCGGGCAAACAATATACCTGGAAGGGTCCTTTTCATCTGTTTAAAAATTAATGTAAATCTATTATAAACAAAAAATCAGGTAGAAGGCAAGATGACCTGTTGGTCTGATATCTTAACATTTTCTACTTGGTGCTAATTAGAATATTATGAAACGATCAAGCGAAAAATTTATTTCCACTGCCAATATGGAGTGGGAAGAACTTGGCGGAGGTGTAAGCCGCAAGTTTTTAGGATGGGACAATCAAATTATGATGGTTCAGGTAAAATTTGAAAAAGGTGCAGAAGGAACTCCGCATCAACATTTTCACACCCAAGCCACGTATTGTGCAAGTGGTAAGTTTGAGTTCAACATCGACGGGGAAAAAAAGATTGTAGAAGGTGGCGACGGAGTGTATATCGAGCCTAATTTAATTCACGGAGCTTTGTGCCTTGAACCGGGTATCCTGATCGACGTTTTTGCCCCTGTTCGCGAAGACTTCCTGGATGGTAGTGGGGTGTCGTACTTTGGAAAAAAATAAAATTAGTCATAAGTAAAAAGACAAAAGTATAAAGATCATTCATCTGAAATGTTTTCTCATGCTCAAGTCTTTATACTTTGTACTTTAATCTTAATACTGTAAAAAATATGAAAATTAAAGGTTTTCGATGGTGGATAATTGGCTTAATCTTTTTGGCCACCGTAATTAATTATATCGACAGAAGTGCCCTCTCAATTATGTGGGGGAATGAAAATGTGGATGGTTCTATTTCGCAGGCTTTAGGTTTAACCAAAGATGATTATGGAAATATCTTAAACATTTTCATGGTGTTTTATGCCCTTGGACAGTTATTTACCGGCAAAATATTTGACAAAGTAGGTACCCGAATTGGATATGTATTGTCCATAGGTGTCTGGGGTCTTTCTTCATTCTTGCATTCTACAGTTCGTGGTTTTTTATCTATTAGTATCTTCCGTAGTTTGCTTGGTTTTTCTGAAGCGGGTAACTGGCCGGGTGCGGTTAAGAGTAACGCAGAGTGGTTCCCGATTAAGGAACGTGCCATTGCGCAGGGATTGTTTAATGCAGGTGCCTCTATCGGGTCCGTTATTGCTCCGCCGTTTATTGCCATGTTATTCGTGGCGTTTGGATGGAGAACCACGTTTATGGTTGTGGGTACTTTTGGTATTCTATGGATTATTCCATGGTTAATAATCAATAAGGCCGGGCCTAAGAAACATCCCTGGATGACGGACGAGGAAAGAACTTATATTCTTGAAGGTCAAAGTGCAGCAGATCAAAAGGATACCGAAGGTATTAAAGGAAAAAGTTTAATGGAAATCCTGAGTTTCCGCGAGTCTTGGTCAATAGTTGTAGGACGATTCTTCCTGGAACCCATATGGTGGTTATTTGTTGGTTGGATGCCCATATATCTGTTTGATGTATACGGATTCGATGTGAAACAGGTAGGTATGTTTGCATGGGTTCCTTATGTTGGAGCAGCTTTAGGTAGTATTGCAGGAGGTTGGGTTTCCGGACAAATAATATCGAAAACAGGCAACATAAATAAAGGGCGTAAAACTACGATATTTATCGGAGGACTGATCATGTTCCTTGGACTGGTTGCAACGGTATTATTTGCTAAATCAGCTTTGGCTTTTGTACTGATTGTTTTCATGGTACTATTTGGGTTTCAGTTTGCCATCGGAAATGTACAGACTTTACCAAGCGATTTCTTTAGTGGAAAATCAGTGGGTTCTTTAGCTGGGTTAGGCGGAATGGTTGGCGTATTCTCGGTAATCGTGATGAACTTTCTGGTACCTATGATTGCAGAAATTTCTTATACACCAATATTTATTGGAATTGCGGCATTTGTGCCGCTGGGAATTGGAGCCATCTATTTCTTTGCCCGCAAAATTCAATCGGTAGAAAGTGTTGAGGAATAGCCGGATTGAGGGATTTTAAAATCTAAAGGTATGATAACCAATAATTAACAGCTGAAAATAAAAACGTTTGATGTGTTTCTCAACTACCTGCCGGTAAGTCATTATTGGTAGTAATTCTGCCGGCAGGTGTTGAGTTTATCATCAATTTGCATAATAACAATTACAAACTTAAAATTAAATAAAATGGAAAAAAAAGGTAAAGTAGCCGTAATAACAGGAGCAACCGGAGGTATCGGATTTGAAGTGTGCAAAAGATTAGGTAAAGACGGATATACCGTGGTTTTAAACGGTATTGAAGATGAACAAGGAGCTAAAAGGGTAGAAGAGCTTGCCGCTGAAGGAATTACGGCGGAGTACTATGGCTTCGACGTTACCAAAGAAGAAGAAGTGACTTCTAATATCAATGCAATCGGTAAAAAATATGGTAAAATTGATCTATTGGTAAACAATGCAGGTGGATTAGGAGGAAGATCCAGGTTTGAAGAAATGACCACCGAATTCTACAGGTTTGTAATGGCGTTGAACCTTGATTCAGTATTTTTTGCTTCAAGGGCGGCTATTCCTTTCCTTAAAAAAGGGGAAAATGCTTCAATCATCAATTATACCTCAAATGCCGGATGGAATGCGGGTGGCCCCGGAGCTGGTGTTTACGGAACATCAAAAGCCGGTGTTCATGCAATAACAAGAGCATTGGCAAAGGATTTAGCTGAATACGGAATCAGGGTAAACGCAGTATCTCCGGGTACTATTGATACGCCGTTCCATGCGCAAATAAAATCAACGAAGCCTGAAGTGTTTGCTTCGTGGAAAAATAATATTTTGTTAGGAAGAATAGGTAAACCGGAAGAAGTTGCTTCAGTTGTATCCTTCTTAGCAAGCGATGATGCTTCTTTCATTACGGCTGAAACTATTCAAATTGGTGGTGGACAAGCACTAGGCATATAATATTTTTAAACTACTCATTATGTTACACCTAACAGGTTTTTAAAACCTGTTAGGTGTTTTAGTGCGGCAAATATGTGATCTAGACTAGACAATAGTTTTGAATTTAAAAATTAGTGGGTTTACAAGGAAGGGTGGTCGTATCTAATGTGGAGCTGGGGATATTATACCTATTTGACTTTGGAAATTAGCAGCTGGTATAATAGCGATAGCCTTTCTCAATACTGCGGAACGACCTGTCCCGAAGTTGTTTTCGGGAATTAATGTTAGCTTTAATACAGCATGCACCCATTAGTTCTGGAGGTAGGGGTAGCGCTAATAAAATTAAAATAGCGGTATGAGTCGTCAGGTTTCTTTAAAATTAACTCGTTCTGATGCTAAATTAGCTATTAACGGCGGACTTACCTTTTCATAAACTAAAATAAAAGTTCTTTCAACTTTATAAACTTTTAACTATCGTATGACTATTCTTGATTATGTATTGCTTGTTTTAGCAGGTTTGGCCGCCGGATTTATCAATGTAATTGCCGGAGGAGGATCGTTAATAACCCTTCCCCTGATGATTTTTCTTGGTGTTCCATCTGTTGTGGCCAATGCTTCAAACCGGGTGGCATTGTTGGCACAAAATATTGTGTCCGTTTCCAATTTTAAAAAGAATAAAGTCATATCAGGCAGTTATCCTGTTTACCTTGGTGTGTCGGCTTTGTTGGGTGCTGTTATCGGAGCGTTTATAGCTGTTGATATCCCCGAAAAACTATTGAATAGAATACTATCGATTGTGATGGTCGTAGTGGCTGGGCTGATCCTTACAAGCCCCAAATTTAAGGTTGGTCAAGAGGAAAAGATGGGGTATAAGAATCGACTTATCGGAGTTATAACGTTTTTCTTTATTGGTATTTATGGAGGGTTCCTACATGCAGGTATCGGTTTTATCATGATCTTATCCTTGGTTAAAATTAATCGTTTCAGCCTTTTAAAGACCAATGCCATAAAGGTAACTGTGGCTTTAATATATACTGTGTCGGCTCTGGCTGTTTTTATATGGCAAGATGTTGTCGATTGGAAAGTTGGTTTAGTGGTGGCCATCGGAAGCTCAACCGGAGGTTGGTTGGGCAGTCATTTCTCTATCAAAAAAGGAGATGTCTGGATAAAAAGATTTCTTTTGGTAGCTATTGTGATAATGGCAGTTAAGCTTTGGCTGTTTTAAATGTTACTAAACAAGATGATAAGAATATATTTATTGGCTTTGTTCCAACTGAGCTGTTAAATGCATAAGGCAAACGCATTTCAAATTCAAGCACGCTTGTGGTTTAATTTAATTAGCCCCGAATTTGATTCAGGGTATTTCAGAGTAGGTATCCGTTTGAGATCCCGGAATGGGGCTCAAAATTTAAACGTATCATCGTGGATTAGTCAATAAATCCAGTCAAAATCAGATAAAGTATTATGGGAAAAGTTATAGTATTTGGAGAGGTAATGTTACGGTTATCTACTGAAGAACATCTAAGGTTTCATCAGGCGGATAAATTGCAAGTTACATACGGAGGTGGTGAGGCCAATGTAGCCATTTCTCTTTCGAACTTTAATGTGAACACGGGCATTGTAAGCAGATTTCCTGCCAATGATATAGGTAATGCTTGTATTAAATCGCTCAAAAAGTTTGGCGTAGATACCAGCCAGGTTTTGTCGGGAGGGAAACGATTAGGAATATATTTTCTGGAAACCGGAGCAGACCAGAGAGGGTCAAAAGTGGTCTATGATAGAGACAACTCATCGTTCGCAACATTGAAGCCCGGAATGATTGATTGGGATACAGTGTTAGAGGATGCAACGTGGTTTCATTGGTCGGGTTTAAGTGCTGCCATTGCGGAAGAACCCACAAAAGCCTTGGAAGAAGGTGTTAGAGCTGCCCATAAAAAGGGGATTACTATTTCCTGTGATATAAATTTAAGGTCGAACCTGTGGAATTATGGTAAAACGCCGAATCAGGTCATGCCTCCATTGGTGGCCATGTGCGATGTGATTTTCGGTAACGAGTATGATGCCGAGCAGGCCATGGGTATTGAGGTTGGAGAAAGTATCCGCGGAAAATTCACGAAAGAATCCTTTATTAGCTCCTCGAAAATGGTCATGGAAAAATATCCCAAAATTAAAAATATAGTTACCACAAGGAGGGGTAATGTCAGTGCCAGCCATAATAAGCTTCAGGGTTTAATGTTTAACGGAAAGGAACTCATTGAAACACCTATTTATGAAATTACCCACATTGTAGATAGAGTTGGGGGAGGGGACGCATTTACAGCTGGAGTGATATATGGAATGCTGAATTGGCTAACGGATCATCAACGAACCCTTAATTTTGCCTTGGCGGCATCAAGTCTGAAGCATACGATATTGGGAGATGCCAATTTGGTTACAGTAGATGAGGTTGAGCGGAATATGAAATCCCTATAGATGAATATTTGAAGTAAATATAGGTATGTTGTTGATATTGTGTTTACAGTAAAGCAAGGGATATAGAGTTTAATTTTCCTCCATATTTAAAATGATTAGCAGATAAACTACCTGAATGTTGGGCTACCTTAGCGGGTGAGATATTCAACGTAACTGGAGATAATAAGGATTTAGCTGCTGCTAAATTATTGGCTCTTAAAGTTATTGAGTGCTTCAAAGCGTTGGCATGTTTATTAAGTTATCAGACGTAAATATGCCTGAATACAGGTTTGAAATGATGGTTGATGTTGTAGTCCGTATGTTTGGGAATGTTGAAAAAGACAAAATTGACAGTATCATTTCCACTGGAAAACAGGATATTGTTAACGTATTATCCATCGGATTTCCTTCTGGCAAGCTTTTTTTTATCTAAAAATTGATCTACTACGCTCATCTTCAGTAAATGGATTTTAAGTTGTTAAAAGTTACTTTCTTCAGCCATTTTTACGACACCGACAGTTAGAATCAAATTAGCGAAGCGACGCTGTTCGCCCGTCTGAATAATCAAAGTGGTGGCAGGTTCCCTGATTTTGTCGTAGAAGGCCCAGCGTTCCATCTCGTCCCACGTTACGTCCCCCAGTAATTTTTTATAAGCATCATGTATTTCTGCGTTTGCCTCAGCAGGTTTTTCCATAACGATTGCACCTTGAATAGGGCATACTTCCAAAATGCCTTCAAGCACGGTGAGTGCATCTAATAACCCCGGGCGAAAGTTAAGGTGTACGGTGGTGGAATTAGGACCTGTCATGGCACCGACTGGTAAATTACCGTCTGCAACAACAACTTGTGCAAAATGGCCTGAACGCGCAAGCACTTCCATAATGGTTGGGTGTATTACCGGAGTTTTTAGCATATCGTTATTTTTTGAATTTGGTAAATATAAACACCAGGTGCTATTTAGCTTCTGGTGTTTATCTGTTTTGTTAAAAAAATAGCATATAGTTTAGGGTCAAATCACATATCATTCAACGATGAACTACATGTTATAAACACCACCATTGATATCGAGCGTAGCACCAGTAATAAAACCGTCGTATTCAGATGCCAGATATAAAACCGCACGCGCTACGTCATCTGCGTTACCTGCTCGTTGGATTGGAATACCAGCCGTTGTTTCGGCCGCTGATTCTTTTGTTGTATGCGTGTTGTGAAATGAAGTTCCAAGGATAAGACCAGGAGCAACGGCGTTAACCCTTATTCCTTGAGGCCCCAATTCAGACGAAAGTGCTCTTGTAAACGTTAGGATAGCTCCTTTGCTGGTAGAATAAACCAACGACCCTGGGTGACCCCCTTTACGCCCGGCGAGCGATGCCAAATTAACAATACTGCTGTTATCGTTTTCTGCCAGATAAGGAGCTGCAGCTCGCGTAACAAACATCATGGATGTGAGGTTGATGTCCATTACCTTGTGCCAGAACTCGGCCTCCATCTCACTAAGCATTTTGCGTGCAACAAGTGAACCTGCGTTATTGATTAGTATGTCCAATCCACCAAGCGCTTCTACTGTTTTTTCGACCAATGCATTCGCATCGGCTTCTTTTGTTAAGTCACCACTTATTGCAACCGCTTTTTGTCCTTTGCTAGTTGCGTATTCCGCCAATTGGTTCGCAGTATCTGCACTAGAAAAATAGTGGATGGCGACGTTGGCTCCGCTATCAATGAAGTGTCTGGTGATTGATTCGCCAATGCCTTGAGCACCAGCTGTTATAAGAATATTTTTTCCGGTTAACTTATTAGTTTCTTTCATGTTATTACTATATTAATAGAGTTAATAATGGTACTCATAAAGAGATGTTATTTTAAGACGTAATGAATGATTCAGGTGTGTAATCCTATCCAAACTTGATATTTGGCAAACTGCATGTCATTACTTATGTAAAATATGGTGCGTTCGTTTAATTATTCAGCTCAGTAGGACTTCTCTTTTTGTATCGTACTATTTTTTAGAAACAATTCCTAAATCTGAACCATCTAAGGCTTTCCCTTTTAAACCTGATTTATCTGACAATTGATAGGTGCCTTCTATAAAGTCTGGTTTTAATGTCCATAAATTTTTAACGTTATATTTTTGATCGCCAGTAACTTTAAGTTTGTCTGATCTGTAGAAATTATTGTTTAAAACATTTACGATAGGCTCACCAACTACCAAATGCATTTCCAGGGCTTTGGTATTATTAAAAATATTATTGTTGATATTATTTACCTGTACACCATATAAAGAAATAGCTGTTTTGTATTTATTTTTGTTACCATAACCCACATGGTCAAATACATTATGCTCAATTTCTAAAAACGGGCCAAAAGTACTCTCATCTTTTCCGCCCCGATATAAGCGCAATGCTGCACCTTGTACGTCGGTAATTGTATTGTTTTTCATGATCATATATTCCACATTATAAGCCCCTATGTCATCAGTTTCTTTATCCAATGCGGCAATGTGTCCTGTAATATTTTCGAATGTTGAGTTTTGAATACTAATGGTATCTGCGAAGGTTCCTTTAGAGACTCGTAGCACATCAAAAGAATGGTTTACGACAAAATTTGTAAATGTGCAATTATCTATGAATAATTTATAATTTTCAATCATTGACTTCTTGCTCGTACTTATGGCCGAATTACCTGCATAATCAGGAGATTTTGCGCCATCGAAAGTGATGTTTTCCAGAAATAAACTACCACCATTCTGAATTTCGAAAGCCATCATTCTTTCAAATAAAATGGTAGCCTTTTCTACTCCTGCAGTTTTAAAAGTCAATGGATGCTTGATTTGAACCGCTTTGGTTAACAGATATGTTCCGCCATTTTCCAGTTCTATAATATCTCCGGCCTCCGATTTTTTTACAACCTCGAATAAGGTATTAATACCTGCTGCTACTTTAATGGTTTTACCTGAATTTAGGGCTGTAGTATTGTCTGCTTTAGAATACCATGTAACCCCTGTGTTTTCTTTAGTTGCTATATTTGGACTGATCGTGACCTTGTTTTTGATTTTATCGGATTGCGGAATTAAGAACCCCTGTTCATTTTTTACCAGTTTGATAACCGCATTTTTAAATCCACCTTTAATACTGGTTTCTAGGTTTTCGCCCAGAATATTATCTTTAAAAGTCACTCCGCTGATATCATCGTAAATCGTAAAAAGGTTTTTCTTGCTTTCATGATAAAAAATATTTCCTGAAATCTCGGATGTTTTAGGTGCTTGACTTCTTTCAGCATCGCTTCCTGCACATAATTGAATATGATCACAATTGATAAACGTATTGTTTTTTACTTTAGAATCGATAACCGGAACATAACGGTTTGGTGGCGAATTTGGCACTCCGTTCATCATTACAAATGCGCCTCTAAAACGATAACCGGTTAAACCAATATGGTAATTGTTTATAACGGTTTGCGTTTCATTAATTACACGTACTCCACCGGTGCTTGGTTTACCGTTTCCGATAAACACATTACCATCAACCATGGTTTCGTTTCCATGACGCATGGTTAAAGTACCTGTACATTCAAAAAAGGTGTTGTATTTAAAGGTATTTTGACACGCTTTATTTGATATAATCTCATGCTCTCCATTACATCTGTCAAAATAATTAGACTCTACTAAGGTATTAGAATTTTCTAAGGCATGATGACTTGTACCTATCCTTAATGTCTCGCCTCCATTATTTCCATATGTAGGTCTTGGTCCAAAATAATTATGATCTATACTGTGATTGTTTGCTCTGCTATCTTGCGTATCTAAACCAACAATCATGGTAACTCCCAAATTCTTTTTACCTACAATATGATTATGGTCTATACGATTATTTTTCCCATAAATAGTAATCCAATAATCTTGCACTTGACGCTCTGGGTTGTTGTAGTTGTCAATAACACACTCTGTTAGGCGACAATTACTTGCCATTTCCTTTCTGTTTTTACGAAAAGATATTACGGCATTAGTAGGTGTGTAGCCGTTTTTAAAAACCAATCCTTCTACGTGTAAAAACTCACCAGCAATTTGAAGATTTGATGCTCCTTCTAAAGTTACTTTTCCTTTTTCTTCTACAGTAAGTATAATGGGCTTCTCTTCTGTGCCTTTTCCTTCAAAAACCAATTCAGCATCCTTCCAAACCCCATTTGCTAATGTAATTATTGAGCCTGGTACAGCATTTTCAACTGCTTCATTAAATTCATTAATATCAGTTACAAGGTTTTTTTTGTTTTCATCTGTACAAGACAGGGTTATGATACAAATGCTTGCAAATAATAGATATATATTTTTCATGTCGATAAAAGTTTTAATGGGTGTCCCTAGTGATAAAAAAAGAACAAGGCTTGGGGTGATAGATTATCCTTGATTAGACATTTGTATTTATTTCTTGTACAAGTAATCATTTTTAGTGAAATAGCCTTCGTTAGACACAGCATCATCGCTCACATATAAACTTGCTGTTTTAAACCAAACTTCAGCATAGTTTCCATCTGCATATTGTTTTTGAATATTACCGCCATGTGTTTCAGCACCGGAACACCAGTTTTTATTTATTTCGGGAGATTTCCCATTCGTTTGATTGTACGTCCCTAGCTTAAAAAAAAGACCTTCATCGGCATAGGCATTTTCTCGCTCTACGCCGTCTTGACCGATTGGCACAAATAGATCCTGTGTTTGTTTAGGAATATCGGCGGATGTTGTGTACTCTGATTTGATTAAGTTTTTTGTAAATGTTTTGGTGTCATGACCTTCACTTGTGAATGTTAGGTACATTAACCCATTTTTCACTTCGATTTCGTAACTAAATTCTTCACCTAATTCGATTCCTTCCTTAGGTTCTTCCGGATAGGCGTTTTCTTCGCTACCAACCACAGAAAAGTCATATCCCCAAACAGCTGTTGAATAATCCCATCTTACAGAATTGTCATCACCTGCTGTATTAATTTCATAATGCCAAAAAACGGAACCTTTGCTGTGTCCAGGGAATTTCTTATAAAATATTTTAAGCGGTTCGTTTTCATGTCCATCCGCGCTATGAATCTGGCCAATGACTACAGCATACGAAGCTGCCACCCGAGCATCACCTGTAGATGATACATTCATAACTTTAAGTGTAGCTGACAATTTAGCATCAGTTTTTGGTGTCCATTTTTTTACTTGAGCCAATTCTGTTCTTGTATTGTTTGATGTTCCATGGGTATTTCCCGCATTGGGAGCTTTATAAACTACCCAATTGTTTTTACCATCATATGCAGTATAGAAGAAATCTTTATGCTCAAAATTGTTTGCATGACCAACATTTGAACCATCACCTAAAATCAATTTCCAATCATTGAAAAATGGAGTAATGTCACTTGCGTAAACTGTTTTTTGCGTTTCTTTGTTATTCGTTTCTTTAGCAGTAATGGAACAGCTATGTAGTATTAATATAATACCAAGGATTAAGAACGTTGATAATGAGGTGACAATGTTTTTTTTCATTTTTTTATCGTTTAGTTTCAAAATTCATATTATTAATCATGATAGTATTTAACATTATCTTTAATTATTATATTGATAGGGCTGTAGTTTTTCTTAACAACCTCCTTTTTTAGAATTAAATGGTTAAATAAAGCCATGATTGCATTAAAGACCTGCTCTTCAGGTTTTTGTCCTAGCAAAAAAGTAATAATACCTTTTTCAAGATACCTTACATTATTTGAAAATACATCGTTGCCTATCACCACCATGTCCTTAACATGATTTTGTTCGATAAATTCAGCAACTTTAAACGCTCTTGAATTAGGCACAAAAACACCCTGATATTTTTCCGCATTCATTAAATGTTGCTGCAAGGTTAAGTTGGGTTCGTTTTCCTTAACTATATCAATTTCAAGGGTGGTTGTTGTTATTCCCGTAACACTCAACGCAGACTTAAACCCTTTTATACGATCTCTAATGTGTGCCGAAAAATCTTTGTGAGGTGCTATTTTAATGATCAGCACATTGGAGTTGGCAGTTAAACAGGTTTTCATTAAGCTGCCAGCCACTCTTCCACATAATATAGCCTCCTGTCCAAAATAAGCCAAATTACCTGCGCCAGGCATATCAATATCCATAAAAACAAAGGGTATTTGTTTTTCTTTTAGCTTGCTTACTTTTAGCTTTGCAATTTTATTGAATAATGGGCTAAAAATTATTCCGTCTGGTTCCTCGTCAATGGCCCGATCCAGTGTTTCGCTATATAGGTCCTGAGAAGAGGCATCGAATGTGTAATACTGAATCAAGAAGTTATAATCAGCCAATTCTTTCTTGGCTTTTTCAATGCCCTCAATCGGCTTTTCCCAATATGGATTATTTATGTGCGCGGCAGGAAGACAGATTACAATTTTGTTTAGTCTTTTTGATGAGAGCGACTTGGCAAACATATTGGGCTTATACCCTAACTGATTCGCAATCTGCAATACTTTTTTCCGGGTTTCTTCACTTACTCTTCCGTGCTTATTCAACACCCGATCTACAGTACCTGTTGAAACCCCCGCTTCTTGAGCAATATCCTTAACTCTTACTTTTCTATTCATTTAACAATTTGCGTAAACGATTACGCAAGCAAATGTAAGGATTATTTTTTTAACTGCGTAATCGTTTACGCATTTTTTATTAAGCCAAACTAAATAAACTGAGATCTGTCATTAAGAATTCTTCAAATTTCTTAATTTCAGAATACAAAAGCCTATTGAGAGAATCCCGATATATAAAATCTTACATGCTTTTATGGAGCAAATTTTAGATAATTATGATCGAATGGGCATTCGGGTGTAATCTAATGAGAGTTTTGGAAAAAAATTAAAGCCGGTTCCTTATTTATAGAGATCGACTTTTTTATTTAGTCAAACTGTAGGGTTCAATATTCTGTAACGGTTCTTTAGGACAAGTCAAGTAGATATTTTAAGGAGTATATATGATGCCGATAGATACTATATGTAGAGTTTACGGCTTATGAGAAGATAACCTTAGATGCAGTTATTTATTTTTCCTTTTACTGTAGCCCTAAATTCTCTGCATTGATAATATCAATCGGTTGATAGTCTTTTTTGTCGGGCACGGCATTGTGTGCCATAAAATCGAAAAGCTTTTTAAATGTCTTTTCGGCTTGTTCTATAGGACGCTGACCTATCAAAAAGTTGATAACCCTTTGTTGAAGGAAATCGCTGTTTTTGCCGAACAGCTCGTACCCAACCAAGAATAAGTTTTGTTTGTTGTATTTTTGTAAATACTCTGCTACCACGTAAGTGCGGGAACTGGAAACGAATACGCCTCCAATGTTGGGGTTGTTCTCAAAAACTTTATCAAGTATTGCTTTTACTTCCTTAGGTTCAGTGTTAGGTACTTCAACGCTTATTTTAAGGCCATTGTTATTTCCGGCATCCATAAAATAACTTAAAAAGCCTTGGTTACGGTGCTTTAGATGCTGAATGTTTTCCAGGTCTTTGGCAATATTGACGATAAGAATATCCTTGGTAGGAGAAATGCCTGTGTCAATTAAGCTGGCCGCGACACGACCGGCCTGGTACGCATCTTCACCTACAAAGGTCAGACTATTGGTATTTTCAATATTGGTATCAATAAAGACGTAGGGTACCTGCATGTCATCTAGTTTATGGCAAAGTTCCTCCGACTCGTTCTTGAGGATGGGAGCCATAATAACCCCATCGGGTTGCCATTCCACAAGCGCAGATGCCTGTTTCATAAAATCGTTGGGGTTATGCATCTCGTAATAAAAGAATTCAAGTTTCGCACGGAAAGGATAGATAGCTTCTTTTCCGTTCTCTATTCCAAGGGGATGCATCTTCCAGAATTGGTTGTCGCCTTGGCAAATAGGAATCAATACGGCAATCTTATAGGTGGTCGGCGACTTTAAGGCACGTGCAGCAACATTGGGTTTGTAGTTAAGCTTTTCCGCTATAGCCAATACTTTTTCCTTTGTGGCAGCCTTCACCTCACCACGGTTATGCAGTACACGGTCTACCGTTCCGATTGAAACACCCGCCTTTTCGGCTATATCTTTTATTCTAATTGTTTTGCTCATTAAAACTAAAACCTCGAATTATTTAAAACAAGTACCAATTTGAATTGCTTTGCAAATATTTTTGTTTGTCCACGAATTTCACGACTTAAACTTATTCTTGTTTTTCCGTGTGATTCGTGGACAAAAAGATGGAAACTGCGCAGCAGTGAACATCAAAATTCCTTTTTTAATTGTGGATTTAGAATCCAAATATCCGTGGCAACCACAAACTAATTTGCGGAATATAGGTCACCATCATCAACACTGCTACCATGGCCAAAAACATAGGGAGCAAAGGTTTTATTACCTTATCGATTTTAATGTTGGCCACACTGCATCCAATAAATAATACCGAACCTACAGGTGGTGTGCACAATCCAACACTCAGGTTCAATACCATAATAATACCAAAGTGTGTTGGGTCAACACCCATATTGGTAACTATCGGTAAAAAAATGGGCGTAAAGATAAGCACTGCCGGAGTCATATCCATAAATACACCAACAATCAACAAAATGAGGTTGATAATCAATAGGATAACGATTGGGTTGTCGCTAATGCCTAATAAACCAGCACTAACATTCTGTGGAATATTCTCATAAGCCATAATCCAGGAAAGACCAATGCAAGTAGCTACTAAAAGGAGCACGATAGCAGTTGTTTTAACCGACCTTAAAATGATATCTGGAATGTCAGAAATCTTAATTTCATTATAAATTAAAGAAAGAACCAGCGCATAAAGCACGGCAACAGCAGACGCTTCTGTAGCGGTAAATAACCCACCTACAATACCCCCGATAACTACAATTAGCAGGAACAAACTTGGAACGGCATCCCACAATACTTTTAAACCACGTTTTACAGAAGCAGGACGTTTAACCGAAAATCTTACAATTAAGAATAATAGAAAAGCACCAATCCCAGCCCAAACCAGGTTGTAGGTTAACACAGATTGCCCTTTGATGGCTATCATTCCTGCAATTAAACCAAATGTTGCAGCGGCACCGACCAGTACCTTTAATGTGGCCAACATGGAGGCTTTGATTCCGCTTTTATAACTGATAACTAATGCCATAGACGTGAGCATGATGGCAAGTCCGGTTAAAATACCGGGTAAATACCCTGCCAGGAAAAGTGCTGTAATAGACACGCCGCCACTGGCCAAAGAATATACAATCAGGATATTGCTCGGAGGAATTGAAAGGCCGGTTGTGGCCGAGGAAATATTAACGGCCGCACTAAAATTCTCGTTGTAACCATCTTTTTTCATCTCCGGCCCCATGATAGAACCAATAGCCGAAGCAGAGGCAGCGGCAGAGCCTGATATGGCACCGAAAAGCATATTGGCAAATACGTTAACGTAGGCCAATCCTGCCGGCCATTTGCCCACCAATATCTTCGCCAGATTGATGAGTCGTATGGCTATTCCGCCACTATTCATGATGTTTCCGGCCAGTATAAAAAATGGAATAGCCAACAAGGCAAAACTGTCCAAACCGGTAGCCATTCTCTGTGCATAGGTAGTAAATGCAGGTAAGGAATCGATACTAACCAACATGGTCAATATTCCGGATATACCAATACTAAAAGCAATGGGTACACCGGATACCAATAAAAATATAAAGGAAAATATAAGAACGAATATACCTAAGTAGTCCATTATGCAAGATTTTCGTTAGGGTGAATAATAAAGTAAATTGAATAGTATAGGATAAGCAACCCGCTTAATGGCATTACCAGGTAAACATAGCCCAAAGGGATTCTTAAGGCCGCAGATGTTACTTCGAATTGGAATCTGGTGATGGACAACCATGCTCCACCAATAACCATAACGGTTATTGCAAACAAAGCTATACAGACATTAATAAAAAGATAAAGTTTGGTTTTATTCGCTTCGGAAGATTTTTGCACCAATAAATCAATGGCCAGGTGTTGTCTTTGTCCTGCTACGTACGCAGCCCCTAATATACCTACCCATATTAATAGGAAGCCGGCCAACTCATCGGTGAATGAACTTGGCGATGAAAGAATATATCGGCTTAACACCTGCCATAATACATCTAATACCAGGATGCTCATGATAAATATGAGCGTTTTCTCCAGGAATTTATCTAGTTTTTGTTTTATTTCCATGTTGTTCAGTTTGCTCCGGTCACACCGGTTAGTTTACGTTTCTGATACGTTGAATTAAGCTGTAAATCTCGGGTTGAGATTTGTACCCATCAAAAATACTTTCAACAGTTTTCATAAATGGAGCTTTATCGGGACGGATAATTTCGACACCCGCCTTTTGTACTTCGTCCAAAGCTTCTTGTTCGGCCTCAGCCCAAAGTCTGCGCTCTTCAGGAACAGAAGCGTCAGCGGCAGCTTGTAACCATTTTTTTTCTTGCTCTGTCAGCTTGTTCCAGACTACGGTACTTATAATTAACACGTCAGGCACGGCGGTGTGTTCGTTGAGGGTATATTTTTTACAAACCTCGTAATGACGCGATGTGTACAAACTGGGAGGGTTGTTTTCGGCTCCGTCAACCACCCCGCTTTGAAGTGCCGTGTATAACTCTCCCCACGAGATTGGTGTTGGAGAACCTCCCATCGCTTTTACCATGTTCATGGCCGTCTGGCTTTTCATCACCCTTATTTTCATGCCATTCAAATCCTCGGGAGAATTAATAGGTTTATCAATGGTATAGTAACTGCGGAAACCCGCATCGTAAAAGCAAAGCCCCTTCAAATTATATTTTTCCGTGGAATTCAGGAATTCTTTTCCGATCGCACCATCCAATACCGTAAAAGAATGTTCCCTGGACTTGAAAATATATGGAAGTCCAAGTACCTGATAATTGGGCGTAAAGCTTTCCATTACGGCAGCGGAAACTTTTGTAATGGCCAGGCTTCCAATTTGTAATAGCTCTACACATTGCTGTTCGCCGCCAAGTTGCCCGCTGGGATATATTTCCATTTTCATTTTGCCCTCCGATTCTTCTTCAAGTTTATCGGCCATAAAAACCATAGCTTTATGCACGGGGTGGGTTGGATCGAGCCCATGGGCCAGCTTAAGGGTAGTGGTCTTGTTGGCAGTTTTACATCCTGCCAGAAATAAAAGAAGGCCAACAAATAATACTGATGCTGCTAATTTAAATCGCATAGATAGTTTTTTTCTAATTTAAAATGGTAGAAATGCTTTAGGCAAGATAATGGCTACCTGTCACAATTTCTATGATTCGATTTTTCCGTTTGTTTTGTGCAAACGTTTGTATTTCTACACAAATATAGTATTTTGATGTTTATTTTTATATAAATCTTTCTTTATATGCCCAAAGTCCAACTGCAGGATTTGAGATAAAATAGATTTCTTCCCCATCGGGCATGGTATTATAACCTTCGGTTAATTTTTCAGGATTATATTTTTCAATCATCCCATTCAAGTCGGCATATTTAAAGTTGACCGATTCTATTTCTTCTTTGGTTAGGTGACCGGGACAGTAGGTAATGTTAAACCGTCCTTCGGAACTTCCATGTATTAGGTGAGCAGCCGCCCCAAGGTTCTCTTCTAATTCCTTGTTATCCTTCAGCATTTTCATGGTATGAGGAGTTCCCCGATAACCATATTTCCTAATCAAACGGTCAATCTCCTTGTCCTCACCAAATTCTTTTAATCCAGGCGCCAACACGATTAATTCACCATCATCGGCCATAGCCATACGGGTACGATAAATACTTTTGTTGCCCAGCCATGTGCTCTTAAACTCGGACGGGTCAAGATAAACCACGGCCTTTTTGAAAGGTTTATCCAACATGGTAAAGTTCGCTTCCAAAGATAATGCGGCAGCTTTGGTAAACACGGAATAATCATCGCCAATAAATAGTCCTCGCGTAACCAATTGGCCGGATTCTGGATCTCTTCCTATTACAGTGTGCACATACACTATTGGCAGATGGTTGATGAAATTCTCCGAAGCATAATTTAGGATTTCCCGAACAGGATTGTCGGCTCTACCCATCACGTTTTCCATGCCATGTACAGCACCCACAAAATGACTTTTGTTGATGCCTTCTGAACCTCCCGTGCCCACTAGAATATTTTTATTATAGTTGGCCATTCCTATCACTTCGTGAGGCACTACCTGCCCAATTGATAAGATAAGGTCGTGTTTGCCTTCCCAAAGTAGCTTGTTGACTTGCGCAGGCCAATCATAACTTAATGCACCATGGGTTATCTCGGCTACTTTTTTGCCGGGAATGGTCCCGACGGTAACCACATCGTTTCGCCAGTTATGAACCCTGAAAAGACGATGAGGAATACCGGGAAACATGGTGTTTATTTCCTGGTCGGTCATGGCAACATGCGTTCCTAAAGCCGGTAAGATATCGTGCACATGTTCACCGTAGTATTTGAATGCGTATGTGGTTAACTCACCGGCTTTGGAATGAAAACGGGTAAAATCAGGCGGGATAACCAGCACCTTTTTGCGGTGCCCAAGTTTTTCCAGCGCCATTTCCAATCCTTTTTGGAGATCTTCGTTGCTTAATATTTCATCAGCTGCTCCTTGTTCATAATATATCATAACGTTTGCGTTAGTGATGAAAACTATCTCTTCACCCTGGCATTACCATCCCAAATACTCCACACCATTTCTTCGTCGGCAGGTTGAGCATAATCAGTTAAGAATGTGGTAGCCATAGCGCCTGTGGCCCAGCCAAACTGTGGCCATTTTTCGCTTTCCCACCCTTTGAGTATGGCATATAACAATCCGCCCACAAAACCATCGCCACCTCCTATACGGTCAAGCACATGGATAGGGCGAGGTTTGATGACCTGCCAATCGTTGCCTGCCAGTGCGATGGCACCCCATAAATGTTCGTTAACACTAACAACTTCACGCAGCGTTGTTGCGAATACGGAAGCATTGGGGAAAGTTTTTTTCACCCGCTCAATCATTCCCTTGAAACCGTCTATTTTTTCTTCAATGCCTTTTCCTCCGGCTTCAGGGCCTTTGATGCCCAAACAAAGCTGGAAATCTTCCTCGTTACCAATAAGGATATCCGAAACAGAAGCAATCTCGGTAAATATTTCACGTAGCTCTTCTTCGCGATTCACCCAAAAAGAAGCCCGATAATTCAAGTCGAACGATATTCTGGTTCCATGTTTTTTTGCCGCACGGGCTATTTCCAAACAAAACTTACTCGAATCAGGGGATAGTGCTGCAACAAGTCCGGATAGATGAACAATCGCAACGCCTTCTTCTCCAAAAATCCGTTCTAAATCAAAATCTTTTACATTCAAAGTACGTCCTACTTCGCCTGCCCTGTCGTTCCATACACGAGGGCCCCGCGAGCCGAAGCCGCTATCCGCAATATTGATTTGATGGCGGTATCCCCACGGATCACCTTGCTCAACCTCGGGACCTTCGTAATCCATATGGCGCGCTTTCAGGTTGCTTTTAATAAATTGGGCTATGGGGCTACCTTTAACAAAGGAGGTTAATACCTTAACAGGCAGGCCCAGATAAGATGAGATACTGGCAACATTTGTCTCAGCACTGGTAGCCTGCATTTTAAAAGTGTCACTGGCATGAACCGGTTGCCCGTTCTCAGGTGTGATGCGGATTCCCATACTTGTTGGTACAAGTAAAGCGTATTTGCAATATTGCTTAAGTTGGATAGACATATGTAGATTTTTAAGATTTTAATAGCTAAAAAAATGATTGCCTGATATATGAATAAAAAGAGGCATCAATCTCAGGTGTTACACAATGATTATTTATAAACTACACCACTTTTCTCGATCCCCATCTCCAAACCACGTAATTCCGCTTGTCCACGAAGAAGACCAAGCGCAGAATAACCTGGGTTGGTTTTCTTTCTCAGATCGTCCAAAATGGTATGTCCGTGATCTGCACGCATAGGAATCTGATCGTCGCGACGATTGGCTGCCGTACGTTTCTTTTGTTCTTTCAGCACAGCCACAATAACGTTGTACATATCCACATTTCCTTGCAGATGGCTTGCCTCGTGGAAACTTCCGTCTGCATCGCGTTGGGTGCTTCTTAAATGTAAAAAGTTGATTTTGTCCCCTAAACGGGTAATGATGCCAGGAAGGTCATTGTCCGGGCGAACTCCCAGAGAACCTGTGCAAACACATAAACCGTTATAAATACTGTCTACAATATTTACGATAAATTGTAAATCGCTTTCGGTACTAACCACGCGGGGTAATCCGAAAAGAGAAACCGGGGGATCATCGGGATGGATGGCCAAACGAACACCGGATTCAATGGCGACAGGAACAATCTGTTCCAGAAAATATTTCAGGTTCGCACGGTATTGGTCAGAATTAATCCCGTCATATTCAGCCAGGCGTCCTCTAAATTCTTCGATGGAGTAGCCTTCCTGACCACCAGGTAATCCTGCAATAATATTCTTTTCCAGGATGTATCTCTTTTCTGCATCCATGGACTCAAATTTCCTTTTTGCAGCTTCAATTTGTTCGGGGGTATATTCTTTTTCAGCACCTTCTCGCTGCAGCATATAAAGGTCGAAAGCAATGTATTCGTGAATGTCGAATTGTAATGCTCTGGCACCATCGTCCAGTTCCATCTCCAGATTGGTACGTGTCCAGTCAACAACAGGCATCCAGTTATAGGTCAAAACAGGAATGCCAACTTTGCCCACATTGCGAATACTTTCTTTATATTTCTCAATCCACATATCACGGTCTGGCTTGCCTTGTTTAATGGCCTCGTGAACAGGAATGCTTTCAATAACACTCCAATTTAAACCTCTGGGTACTGGCGGGGTTACTGAGTCGTCAATTTCAATATGTCTTTTTCTTTTGGCAATTGCTTCCTCGGTCCACACTTCGCCAATTGGTACTTCGTGTAAAGCGGTTACAATTCCTGTTGCACCGGCTTGGCGAATATCCGCCAAAGTTACCGGGTCTGTTGGGCCATACCAGCGCCAAGTTTGTTCCATAGCCATAATTATCCAGCTTTTATCTTAATTAATATTTTACAGTTTTGGGGTAGTTGTGAGATTTTCCGCCTATCTAAATATCCGGGTAACGGAAAAATGACAGTGTGAGAAAACTAAAAATCTCTTATCTATGTTTAAGCTTACACTCCTGAGTAGGCACTAAAACCTCCATCAACGGGCACTACAACCCCTGTAATAAAGTTGGACCAGTCGGAAAGTAGATAAAGCATAGTTCCCGCTAACTCTTCAGGTTCACCGTAGCGCTCCATTGGCGTGTTTCTGATAATTTTTTCGCCACGCGGGGTTGCTTTGCCAGTTTTTTCGTCAATCAACAGAAAGCGGTTCTGGTTGGTCAATAAAAACCCGGGCGCGATAGCGTTAACTCTAATCCCTGTTTTGGCGAAGTGAACGGCCAACCACTGAGTAAAGTTGTTGATTGCCGCCTTGGCGGCAGAGTAGGCAGGAATCTTGGTCAGAGGAGTGTAAGAATTCATCGACGAGATGTTGATGATCGAACCTTCCTTTTTATCCAGCATGTCCTTGGCGAAAACCATCGATGGAAGTAAGGTTCCTTGAAAGTTTAAGGCAAATACCTTATCGAAACCTTCCATCTCTAATCCAAAGAAAGTGTCTTCAAGATTATTCAACAGGTCATCGGTAAGGAATTCTGCTTTGGTTGTAGCAGAGGCGGCATTACCACCGGCACCGTTAACCAGGTAATCTACCGTGCCTAATTTTTCGTTGATCACAGCCTTTGCCGCCTCCAACGATTTTTTGTCCAGAACACTGGCTGAAATGCCCAGTGAGGTTGTTCCGTATTGTTCTGTAATTTCCGCGGCTACTTTTTCGGCAGCTTCCAGGTTAAGATCAAGAATAGCTGTTTTTACACCGTGCGAAGCTAGTGCTTTAGCCATAGTGGAGCATAACACGCCGCCGCCACCGGTAACAACCGCTACTTTATCTTTTAAATTTAAGGGCACCATCATTTTCGTTTTATAGTATCAAGTATGAGGTATCAAGTATCAAGATTTTTTTAGAAGTATAGAACTAGTGAGGGCACACACGTCTTGATACTTTCGGTCTTGCTACGTGATATTTTATTATTTTCTTACTGCTTTAATATCGGCCATGAGCTGTTTTACCATATTGGTAAGTGCTTTCCAGTCTTTGCTGGCCATAATATCTTTTGGGAAGAGGGCCGATCCCATGCCGACACAAGTTACACCTGCGGCAAACCATTTTTCCAGGTTGTCTTTGGCAAGATTAACCCCTCCTGTAGGCATAATGTCAGTCCAGGGCATTGGCGCCTTAACCGCTTTTACAAAAGAAGGCCCGCCAACTTCCGAAGCAGGGAAACACTTCACCAAATCAGAACCAAGCTCCTGCGCTTTGTTGATTTCTGAGATTGTTCCACATCCGGGTGACCACATCACTTTTCTGCGGTTACAGATTTTAGCCATGTTCTCGTTTAATAGGGGGGAAACGATAAAGTTTGCACCTAATTGTATATACAGCGCAGTTGTTGCTTCTTCAACGATAGAACCAGCACCGAGAATCATTCCTGGTAGATTTTCTGCGGCGTACTTGTTTAGCTCACCAAAAACTTCATGCGCAAAATCACCACGGTTAACAAACTCGAAAACACGAATCCCGCCATCATAACATGATTTTACCACGTTTTTACAAACCTCAATATCTGAGTGGAAAAATACAGGGACTACGCCTGTTTCTTTCATCGCTTGAAAAACCTCTAATTTTGAATATTTAGCCATTATATTTATATTTTTTATTGACCATGATTAAAAAATGATGATAGATTGCTTCGAACTATTTTACCCCTTAAGGTGTTGATGAAAAAATCTTTTTTGCCCGAAAGACTTTGTTGTTTTCAATTCTAACAATCTATCATCGTAATAAAGTTGTAATTGTAAAAGCCGCTTCTCAAAACCTTATGCAACCTATCTTTGATAAGATTTTGATTTAATACGGATGAAGTATGTAAATCTGTTATTGTGGATTTTAATCTGGTTCGTTAACCTAGCAAAATCCGATCTCTAAATTTCCTTCAAAAACTATATTCTTGACCATCAATTTGATTAAGAATGAAATACAACACATCCGCTTTAACGCAAACTTTTTATCTTGATACACGACCTGATGCGTCACCACCCATCAACTTCTCTACTTCTTCAACAGTTGCCAGGTTGTAGTCGCCGTGAATAGTGTGTTTTAAGCATGATGCTGCTGTAGCAAAATTTAATGCTTTTTGGTCGTCGCCATCGTAGGTCAATAAACCGTATATAAGGCCACCCATAAATGAATCACCACCGCCAACACGGTCTACAATATGTGTGATTTGGTATGTAGGAGCTTGGAACAAAGTTTTGCCGTCGTATAGTACGCCCGACCAGGAGTTATGGTTGGCGTTAATCGAACCCCTTAAAGTAGTAATTACCTTTTTAACACGGGGGTACTTGGCCATAATTTGTTGAGAAACACTTCTGTATGCTTCGGCTTCAACGTGACCGCCGGTTACGTCTACGCCTTCCGGATGGATATCCAACATCATAGCTGCGTCCTCTTCGTTACCTAAAACTATATCGCATCCAGCTACTAATTCAGGCATTACTTCACCACCTGTTTTACCATATTTCCAAAGATTTTTGCGGTAGTTAAGGTCTGTCGAAACGGTTACGCCCATTCTGTTGGCTACTTTAATGGCCTCTAAACAGGCGTCGGCAGCACCTTGAGAAACAGCCGGGGTAATCCCAGTCCAATGGAAGAAATCCGCATCTTTGAATACTTCTTCCCAGTTCACCATTCCTGGTTTAATTTCAGAAAATGCAGAGTAAGCTCTATCGTATACTACCTTACTAGCACGGGCTACAGCACCTGTCTCTAAATAATACGTTCCTAATCTGTCGCCTCCGTATACAATGTATTCTGTGTTAACAGAGTGCTTTTTAAGTTCCATCTCGCATGCTTTTGCAATGTCGTTTTTTGGTAAACGAGTTATAAATGAAACATCAATGCCATAGTTTGCCAACGAAACTGCCACGTTAGCTTCGCCGCCGCCGTATGAAGCATTAAATGAAGTTGCCTGCGAAAAGCGCTGGTATTGAGGAGTTACAAAACGGAGCATTATTTCTCCAAAGGTTACTACTTTCTTTGCCATGGTATTTATTATTAAAAGTTAAAGTATGATTTTGCATTATTGTAAGAAATTCCTTCGATCACGTTCTCTAGAATTTCTTCGTCATCGGGGATCAAGCCCCGTTCAACCTCTTTACCCACATAGTTACACACAATCCTGCGGAAATATTCGTGACGGGGGTAGGATAGAAAACTTCTTGAATCTGTTACCATTCCCACAAACCTGCTCAATAAACTAAGTGCCGATAAGTCTTCAAGGTGTCGTTCCATTCCAGTTTTCTGGTCCAGGAACCACCAAGCCGCCCCATAAGTCACTTTCGAAACGCTTGAACCATCTGCGAAGTTACCGCACATGGTCAATAACATCTGGTTGTCCGCCGGATTTAAATTGTACAATATTGTTTGTGCCAATTGGTCGGTGCTATCCAAGTAGTTTAAGAATTGCGACATCTTTACACTTGGCTGTGAATCATGGATGGAATCAAAACCAGTGTCAGCGCCTAAAATATTGAACATGCGGGTATTGTTGTTTCGCAATGCACCCACGTGAAATTGCTGTGTCCAGCATCGTTTGTGGTTCATTTTGGCCAATTCGGCCATAACAGCGGTATTGTATTTTTCTTTTTCTTTCGGGGAAATTGCTTTGCCATCCATTAATTTAACAAAGATGGCCGAAACTTCCTCCTGTGTATAAGGTGCAAAGTAAAAGCGGTCAGGACCACTGTCTGAAATCCGGGCTCCCATAGTATGGAAAAACTCGTGTCTGCGATCCAAAGCCTCAATTAATTCGGTAAAAGTAGAAATGGAAACATCGGCAGCCTGGCCTAATTTCTCAACGTAAGTAATAAAGAAAGTTGAATTGTCTGTTTTTAGCACATTGTCTGCTCTAAACGAAGGTAATACTTTTACCTCAAATCCATCGTCGATTAATTGCTGATGATATTCTAATGAATCGGCCGGGTCGTCCGTAGTCCCAATCATTTCAACATTCATTCGTTGGATGAAGTTTTTTGTACTAAACTCAGGAGCCTTTAACATCTCAGCTGTCTCGTTGTATATTTTCTCCGCCGTTTTAGGGGATAACAAGTCGTTAATGCCAAAACAACGGGCCAATTCTAAATGGGTCCAGTGGTAAAGGGGATTAGAAACTGTGTACGGAACAGTTTCTGCCCACTTCATAAATTTCTCTTTATCGGTAGCATCACCGGTAATAAACTTTTCGTTGATACCATTAATGCGCATCGCTCTCCATTTGTAATGATCGCCGCCTAACCACATATCACCCAAATTGTCATATTTGTAATCCTGGGCTATTGCTTTGGGGTCTAAATGGCAATGGAAATCGATAATTGGTTTGTTTGCAGAATGATTATGGTATAATTGATGAGCAGTGTCGTTTTCCAGGACAAAGTCATCGTGTATAAAAGTTTTATTGATCATGATGTGTTTTTTCAATTTGCCGTATAATGCCGTTAACGAACACGAAAGTACGAACAATTTTAATATAACCAAAAATTTTAACATTTAATTTGGGATACTTGTAGGTAGAAGGACTGCTTAAATAGCTTATAAATAGAGGTTGATAAGGGGATTGGGATTGTTGCGGATTAAAATGTTAATTTTTTATGTGGGAATATTTTGGCAGCGAAAAAATAAATTTGTCATGATTTTGTTGGAAATTGTGCAAACGTTTGTATTTTTGTGGTGGAATAATTTATTGATGAAAAGAATAACCATAAGTGATATTGCCAAAGAGTTGAATGTCACGCCATCAACTGTGTCGAGAGCGTTGGCCGGAAATGCCCGTGTGAGTTTGAAAACGAGGGAGCTGGTGACGAAGAAGGCGAAAGAGATGGGGTATCAACAGAATGTGATTGCTGCTTCATTGCGAAAGGGTAGGAGCGATACTATCGGAATGATAGTGCCCAGGATCAATCGCCATTTCTTCAGTAACGTAATCAGTGGAGTTGAAGAAATATTGAATCCAGCTGGTTATACCTTATTAATAGTGCAGAGTGGCGAAAATTTCATAAAGGAGCAAAAGGCTATTAATATGTTACTGGCTAACCATGTGGGGGGTATCATCATGTCGCTCTCGGTGCAGACTCAGACTTACGAACATATCGAAGCGGTTATCATGCGTGGTATTCCAGTAGTACAGTTCGACCGTGTAAATCCTTCACTAAAAAGCTCAAAAATATTGAACGATAATTTTACGGGAGCGTATCTGGCCACCAAACATCTGATTAAAAGTGGTTATCAAAGAATAGGCCATTTGGCGGGAACCAGAACCTTAAAAGCCTATGAAGAAAGGTACAGGGGTTATGTGAAAGCGATTGAGGAAGCAGGGCGAATCGTGGATGTCTCCTTGGTGTATGAGGATACAATAACCCGTGAGGCGGGATATAATGCTATTAAAAAGGCTTTCGGCAAGGATAAACCGGACGCTGTTTTTTGCGCCGGGGATTTTGCAGCATTAGGGGTTTTGGATGGGCTAAAAGAAATGAAGATCAATGTACCTGATGAATTTGGAGTGGTTGGATTTGCCAACGAGCCTTTTTCGGAACTTATTCATCCAACATTATCCACAGTGGAACAAAACGCGTTTGAAATGGGAACGCGCGTGGCAACAGCAATGATAAAAAACCTGGAAGGCAAACATTGGGAAGAGGAAGAGATAATTCCAACGCGATTGATCGTCAGGGATTCTTCGTGGCGACAATAACTCGAGTATAGATGACAGAAGATTTGCAGTTTTAAAGTGGGACCGAATATAGGGTTTGTCATCTAAGGCTACATTTTAAGGTAGTGACAGGAAATATAAAACGAATCGGCTTTAGCGATAAATGATTAAATATATAGAATATTAACAATTTAAAAAAAGAACTATGAATTTTGAAATAAGGTATGCAGTTCATCCTGAGGATATGAAAAGCTATGATACGAATCGTATCCGCAAAGAATTTTTGATTGACAAGGTGATGATTCCTGGAGAAGTGAGTATGGTATATTCGTTTTATGACAGGTATATAATTGGAGGTATTGTTCCAACGGATGCTCCGATTAAACTAGAAGCGCATGACGAATTAAAGGCTGAGTATTTCCTGGAGCGTCGCGAAATGGGAATTGTAAACGTGGGTGGTGATGCAAAAGTATTGGCCGACGGAACCGAGTATATTTTAAAATACAAGGAAGCTTTGTATTTGGGTAGAGGTGTTAAAGATGTTGTTTTTGAATCGATAGATGCCAGCAAGCCGGCTCACCTTTATATGAACTCGGCCCCAGCACACAAGGAATTACCTTCTCGTCATGTTACCCTGTCCGATGCTAACGTATTGCAATTGGGAAGTCTGGAGACTTCAAATGAACGTCAGATTAATCAGTTGTTGGTGAAAGAGGTGATAGAGACTTGTCAGCTGCAAATGGGAATGACAGAGTTAAAGCCGGGAAGTGTGTGGAACACGATGCCATCGCATACGCACAACCGTAGAATGGAAGCTTATTTCTATTTTGAGGTACCGGAGCGTCAGGCAGTTTGCCATTTTATGGGCGATCCTGATGAAACCCGTCATATCTGGATGAAAAACGAAGAAGCGGTTGTCTCTCCTTCATGGAGTATTCACAGTGCTGCAGGTACTTCTAACTACATCTTTATTTGGGGTATGGCTGGAGAGAACCTGGATTATACTGATATGGACATGCGTCAGGCTGACGAATTAAGATAGAGTTTTTTAACCTCGAATTATACGAGTTGAGTGAATTGATTCTATTAATAGATAACCAAACAGCAACGCTGTTTTGAATTCGTGTAATTCGTTAAATTCGAGGTTGGTAAAAAAGGAAATAGCAAAGCTATTGACTGGATTTCGGAAACAAGAAATTATAAAATATAACGTTACGATTTTTTTATACAAAAGTGCAAACGATTGCATAAAAACATTGTTATAAATTTAAAAATATGATTAACGAATTATTTGACTTAAACGGAAAAATTGCATTAGTAACAGGTGGAACTCATGGTATTGGAATGGCCTGTGGTAAAGCTTTGGCCAAAGCAGGTGCTAAGCTTTGTGTAAACGATATTGACGATGAGAAACTTGAGGAATGTAAAGCTGAGTACGCTAAAGATGGTATTGATGTTTACACGGTTAATTTCAATGTAACCAGCGAAGAAGATGTTGATAAAGGAGTTAGCCAAATTGAAAAAGAGGTTGGCCCTATCGATATATTGGTAAACAATGCAGGTATCATCAAGCGTGTGCCAATTTTGGATATGCCTATCAAGGATTTTGAACAAGTGATCGATGTTGATTTGGTAGCTCCGTTAATTGTGGCCAAACGTATCGCTCCGGGAATGATAGAGCGTCGTCAGGGAAAAATCGTCAACATGTGTTCGATGATGAGTGTTTACGGCCGACAGAATGTTTCGGCTTATGCGGCGGCCAAAGGTGGATTGAAACTGTTAACAGAAAACATGACATGTGAGTGGGCCAAATATAACCTGCAAATCAATGGTATCGGACCGGGATATATTGCTACTTCGCAAACGGCTCCTATCCGTGTGGGCGGTCACCCATTCAACGATTTGGTGATGACACGAACTCCTGCAGGACGTTGGGGAGAGCCTGAGGATGTTGGTAACGCTTGTTTGTTCCTTTCTTCCCCTGCAGCAAATTTCGTTAACGGTCACATTTTATATGTCGACGGAGGTATTTTGGCTAACTTTGGCTACGTGAAAGGTGAAAACGAAATTTAAACTGTCGTATGATGAATATGATGCTTAGACTTATTTCTTTTATGTCGCTACTGCTCTTATTGGGCAGTTGCGATTGTAGTCAAAATCAAATAAAGGTTTCAGTCACTAATCCACTAAACATGGATAGAGGTATTGAAACGGTTGAGCTTGCCCTGGCAGAACTGAAGGTTGACCACGGGATAATAGTGTTGGATGAAAAAAGCGGAATGGAGATACGAAGTCAATTACTGGATAAAAACCAGGATGGGGTATCTGAAACTGTTATTTTTCAAACAGCACTGAAAGCTTCCGAAACTAAAAATTTTGTAATTAAGGAAGGTAAAACAGAGCTTGAGCCGACAGAAGTAAAAACATTTGCCCGTTTTGTACCTGAACGTACCGACGATTTTACCTGGGAAAATGATAAAGTCGCCTTTCGTGTATATGGACCTGAAGCGCAGCGAATGGTAGAAGCCGGCGAAAAAGGAGGAACACTTTCGGGTGGGGTGGATTGTTGGTTGAAGAAGGTAGATTACTCCATTATAGATAAATGGTACAAAGGCAATACCGAAAAAATTGGTTATTACCATAACGACCATGGCGAAGGCCTGGATAACTACCACGTAGGTCCAAGTTGCGGGTGTGGAGGAACAGGTGTAATGGTTGACGGAGAATTGTTTCCACACCTGAACTATACAGGATACAAGGTATTAACAAACGGACCAATCCGAACCGAGTTTGATTTGGATTACGCTCCTTATCTGGCCGGGGAAAGTACCATTCAGGAAAGGAAAAAAGTATCTATCGATTTGGGAAGTAACCTAACGAAGTTTGTTATTGAGGTTGAAGGAACGGATACCTTAACGGCAGGAATTACTTTGCATGATAAGTTAGGTGAGATCTCGGTAGATGAAGAATCCGGATGGGCCAGTTATTGGTCGCCTCATTTTGGCGAGGAGTTGGGAAATGCGATTGTAGCAGACGCCAAATATTTTGCGGGAACATCCAAAATAGTGTCTGACGTAAAAGATAAAAGTCACTTGTTGCTGCACTTAAAGGTGATTGATGGAAAAGTGGAGTATTATACTGGTTTTGCCTGGAGTGGAAGCAAGCAATTTAAGAACAAACAAGCCTGGGAAGAATATTTGACAAATTTTAGGAAAACTATAAATAAACCTTTAGTGACTAAAGTTAAGTAATATTATGATTTTCTGAATAAAACAGGACAACTCCGGAGGTAAATCTTCGGAGTTTTTTTTTGCATCTATCCAAAAAATAACTTTTAATTAATGCACGCAATAAACGCTTTGTGAGAAACGTTATGTAATTGATGATTAAAGCAATATATTTTTAGACTAATTGACTTGGATGGTAAAGTTATTCATTCTAAATTAGCCAAGGTTAATGCGTAAAGCGTTATTGGCAGAATTCTTTGGGCTTGGCATAAACTGGATATTGGAAATGAGTAGTATAAATGACGAAATAATGGATTATACAGGGTTGTTGTTCGATTGTCCGTTAAAAGAACAGGCATGTAACTGTGGTTTTGGTGAGGTACGCCAGCTTGACCTGAAGGAAAGGTTTGAGTTTTGGAAAAGATTATCGGAGAACGATCGAAACAATTTAGTTAGTCGTCATCATATTTGTATTTACGAAAGGGAACAAACGGGGTTTAAAACTGAAAAATTCTCTCCCATCGAAAAAGGACTTAATTAGCCTTTTAATTATTCGAATGATTCCGATGAAAATTAATTTATTACACTTTAACTTTTATTAATACAACATTAAGTGATTATTCCGTAATATTGCCTGGATTTGGAGAACTGGGTATTTTAGCAATGATGTGGGGTAATTTTTAATGTTGAGATGAAGATAACAATATCAGGTTTTTTAATTATTGCGGTTTTTATTGCCATTGTTGATTTATTGGGGCTTTGGGTTTGGAAGAGAGAGCGGGAGGATGTTGATAACAAGCACTACAAGTGGATCGGCATAGTACTTTTAGGTGTGTTTCCAGCTCTGGAAATTCTTTCATACTTATTTTTTGCGCTTCAGATTCGTTCAGCTGCATCATTCGAGTTTTACCTCTGGTTTATGATTGCAAATATCATATTTGCTTTAATATACCTGCCCAAGATATTCTTTTTGTTTTACTATTTTGTGATATTACTATTCTCAAGGGTTATTGAAACCGTCAAAAACAAAAGATACTCCAAAGAGCAAACTACTATTAGATATCCCAAAATCAGCAGGAAGAAATTTTTAAGTCAGGTAGGAATAATTTTTGCCACTGCGCCATTTGTCTCCTTACTGTTTGGAATGCACAAGGGGCGTTTTAACTTTTTTACTCGCCATCAACGGTTAAATTTTCCTAATCTTCCAACTGCTTTCGACGGTTTCAAAATTGTCCATATATCCGATGTACACTTGGGTTCCTTCGCCAGTAACTACCATAAACTGGAAGGGATTGTAGATATTATTAATAATGAGCAAGCCGACGCCATTTTCTTTACTGGTGATTTGGTGAATAACTTTTACGAGGAAACACTGGGTTGGGAAAAGGTATTTAGTCGACTGAAGGCTAAGTATGGTAAATTTTCCATATTAGGTAACCACGACTATGGAGATTATACCGACTGGGCCGATGCCAAAGAAAAGGAAAAGAATTTTAAAGGAATTGTCGATGCACACAGGAAATTCGGATTCAGGTTGCTAAGGGATCAATCGGTTGCGTTGGATATTGATGGAGAGGAGATTGCTGTTACAGGTGTGGAGAATTGGGGGAATGATCCATTTCCAAGGTATGGCGATTTACAGAAAGCCATGAAAGGAACCGAAAACTACCCCTTTAAAGTATTGTTGTCGCACGATCCCGACCATTGGGATGCTGAGGTAACCGATAAAACCGATTATGATTTAACGTTGGCCGGCCATACCCATGGTATGCAGTTCGGCATTGACTGGAGAGGGTTTAGGTGGAGTCCGGCCAAATATAAATTTAAACGTTGGGATGGTCTTTATCAGCATAAAAACCAATATATGTACGTTAATCGCGGGCTGGGCTTTTTAGGAATGCCGGCACGTATTGGTATGCACCCGGAGATCACTGTACTTGAATTGGCCAAAGGTCCAATCGGTACGGAGCCGATGTAAAATGGTCAATAGTTATTGGTCAGTAGTATATGTATGGATTTAACCAATGACCAATGCCTAATGAACCAATGCGTATTTATGCGCAGCAATTTTGAACATACCACGAAACAGGATGTTCTTCACCTCGAATTAATTCTTCGATAATTTTATCGTCGTCCCATCGGTTGGAGTAACCGCAGGTTTGATCCAAAGCTTTGGATAAAATAAGCCAATCTTTAATGATTTTGTCGGTCAGTCTACCTTCAAATTTTTTGAGAATATGAAGACACTTTTCTTCAATAAAATGTATACTTTGCTCTTCGTTGTTAATACATTCCAAAGTGGTATAGATATGCTCTCCCACTTGAATAAACTGGGAGTCGTCTAATGAAATTTTTACGGATAAATCAACGTTTGCCATGAGTGGTCCTCCAATTACTGATTAAACAAATACCCGAATAATATACCATTTTAGATTCAGTTTTAAAAGCGGATAAATGTATTGGTATCCAATTTAAATCGCATATAAATAGAATATAGGTACGTTTGGGTATCTATTGCAGCTGGTACATTCTGCCCGAATAAGGTTCTATTTTAAAGCCGGCACCGTTGGCTATCGCCACTTCCTGCGGGAAACTAATTTTGTTTTTAGGGCTAAGGATGTCAAGCCCTCTAAAGAATTTTTGGCTTTCGGTGCCCATGGTGAAGAATGCATGAGCGGGTATTTTTATTCTACCCTGAAATTTCTCGCCGGAGAAATTAACGATGACCAGTAATATTTTCTTGTTATGATAGCGTAAGAAAGCAAATAATTTCGTACTATCAAAAGCGACATTGTCTTCATTCGACCACATTAGGTCGTAAAATTTGCCATGGTTAATGGCTTCGTTGTTTCTTATGACGTTTAAAAAGTTTTTATGCCACCTTCTTAATTCAGTTGCTTCCTCAGAAAGCTGTCCGCCATCGTAGTTGCCATCGTTCACCCAATCCTGAAATAATTGAACGCCCCAATAATCAAATATGGTTGTTCTTCCGTCTGCTCCGCTATACCCTTCGTTATCCATGCCTTCCTCGCCCAATTCCTGTCCGAAATAAAGCATCAATGGGTTAGAATAGATGGCCCCGGAAACAACCATGGCAGGGATTGCTTTATGTGCATTGCCTGCGAAAAAAGGGGAGGCGATCCGTTGTTCGTCATGGTTCTCCAAAAAGAAGAGCATGTGCTGATGAATTCCGTTTAACACGTCCCACGCCTTGGTTATTGCCGAAGGTTTTTCGTGTCCTTGAATGATGTTTTTGAGTGTGTCGTACATACCCACCTTGTCGTAGAGGTAATCAAAACCACCATAAGTGATATACTGTCTGTACAAATCCGGATTGTATACTTCCGCGATAAAATCCACCTGTGGGTATTGTTCCTTTACTTTTGGGATAACCCAGTGCCAGAACTCCACAGGTACCATCTCAGCCATATCGCACCTAAAACCATCTATTTTTTTTGCCGACCAGTATAATAATATATCCAGCATCTTTTGCCAGGTATCCGGTATCGGGTCAAAGTGCTTCTCCCGGTTTTTGAATATATCAATTCCGTAATTCAGCTTAACTGTTTCGTACCAGTCGTTTATCCCCGGCTTGGCTGATAAGCAATCGTTACCTGTTACTTTAGCGGGATTCTCGATAAGATGTTCCGCTCCTCTGGCTGTAACGGGGCCGTCAAACTCTTCGCCGGGCAAATAGTAAAAGTTGTTATTGATGTCGAAATTAACATTTGTGTTATCGTCTTCTCCAAAATCTCTGACTCCATCAGGTTTAACATCGGAAACATAATTCCTGGCCAGGTGATTGGGCACAAAGTCAATAATTACCTTTAAATCTTCCTGGTGGCTTCTGTCAACAAGCTTCTCAAACTCCTTTATTCGGTTATCTACATCAACCGCCAGGTCAGGGTTAACATCATAGTAATCTTTTATGGCATAGGGCGAACCTGCTTTTCCTTTAATTACTTCAGGGTAATCTTTGGCTATATTGTATTGACTATAGTCAGTGACTATAGCATGTTCAATAATGCCCGTGTACCAAATATGAGTTGTTCCAAGTTCTTTAATTTCACGCAGCGCCTTTTGCGTAAAATCATTCATCTTACCACACCCATTTTCTTCGATATTACCATGTTTTTTGTTGGTACGTATTTTGTTTCCGAAAAGCCGTGTAAGTACTTGGTATATAATTATTTTGTTCATATGGTTGATCAATTAATTCTGGTTATTGAATTTTGCAGGGATTAGCAATAAAGCGATAAAAATACATTTTTTAATGAATGGTTGTGCCTTATTTTTGATTGAACCCACGAAAAATAATTGTTGGTTTATTGAAATGTTTGTTAAACCAAAGGTATGAATGTGCGTCTTATGAGAAATAATGACTATCGAATCATTTTTTTTTGTTATTTGTGCACTTATTTGAATTAGTGTCAACGTAATTCGGGAAGCATAAAACTAACTAAATGCGCATTTATAAAAAGTTATTTATTCTTATAGCCATACTCCCAAAGGTTTTAATATCGCAATATTACACATCGGGGGCTGACCCGGCAAGTATTAAATGGAACAGGATTGAAACAAAAAACTTTAGGGTTGTTTTTCCCAGGGAGTTTACCGAAAAAGGACAATATGTAGCCAAGATATTGGAGGAGGTGTATAAATATGGAGGTAACTCATTACAGCATAAGCCACGCAGGATAAATGTGTTGGTGCACAGCGAGACGGCTTATTCAAATGGATTTGTGTCGTGGGCGCCCAAACGAATAGAGCTGTACAACAACCCCAACCAGCATATGTACGCACAGGATTGGCTGCAGCAATTGGCCTTGCACGAGTTTAGGCACGTGGTACAATTGGACAAGCTGAATGATGGTTTTACAAAGATGCTATCCTATATTTTAGGTGAGCAGGCGGTGGGCGCTTCGTTGGGTTTGTTTGTTCCTATGTGGTTTTTGGAGGGTGATGCTGTGGTCGCGGAAACAGCATTGACCAAGTCAGGTCGTGGCCGTTCGCCCTGGTTTGAACAGGGCATAAGGGCGCAAATTATGGATAAACGACTCTATTCATACGAAAAAGCGATGTTTGGCTCTTACAGGGATTATGTGCCCAACCATTACGAAATGGGTTACCAGCTGGTAGCAGGAGCACGGGCAAGGTACGGAAGTGATGTGTGGGAAAAAGCGCTCTACCACACAGGTCGAAATCCCCTGGTCATCACTCCTTTTAATCAGGGGCAGAAAAAAGTTACAAGTTTAAACAAAGTAGATCTGTACCAAAGTACTTTTGGGGAATTAAAGCAACAATGGGAGAGGCAGGATAGTGTAACGCAAAAAAGTGGTTTTGAGGACATCACAAAATTATCCATGGATTATGTGAATTATCAGTATCCGGTTGCATTGGGCCAGAATAGCTATGCGGCAGAACTCTCCGGGCCGGGAGAAGTTAGCCGCTTTGTGAGCGTTGATAAGGGGGGTGAAGTGAGGGATTTGTTCGTTCCGGGAAGCAGAAACAACGAACCCTTTTCATATGCCAATCAAACATTGTGTTGGGCAGAACTGGAGCCGGATCCCAGATGGGAAAACAGGATGTTTTCAGTCATTAAATGTTATCATCTGCCGACCCAAAAAATTACCAAAATTACCCGCAAGTCCCGTTACCTTTCACCTGCTTTAAGCAGCGATGGTAGAAATATTGTTGCGGTACGTGTGGATAATAGAAACAATTATCGATTGGTTATTCTGGATAAAAAGACGGGAACTGTATTGCGAGAATTACAACATGGTAATAACAATTATTTGTTTACCCCATCGTGGAGTATGGATGGAACCAAGATTGTTTGCATTGCCTTATCATCGGAAGGAAAGGAAATAGCGATGCTCGATTTGGAAAATGAAGAATGGGAAAGAATTACAGAACCGTCATTTCAGGATATCTCGTTACCTAAATGGGGAATGGATAATGAAATATTATTTACTGCGGGCTATAGTGGAACCGAGGAAATTTATTCGGTTAAAAATGGGGAGATAAGCCAGGTTACTCAATCCAAATACGGATCAACAGGGGCTATTATGGATGGTAATGTCTTGGTGTATTGCAATTACACGGCCAATGGGTATCAATTGGTCATGGCTAAAAAGCAAGAAGTCCTGAATATTCCGTTGAACAATGTGAATGATTATTCTGTAAAACTGCACGAGGTATTATCTGCTCAGGAAATGCGTAAACCGGAATTTTCTTCGGTAGATACCGTTTCCGATTATGAAGTGAAGAAATATTCCAAATGGAACCTTTTAAACTTCCATAGTTGGGCACCAGGTTTTATAAACGTTAACGATGAGCAGGTTGGTGCTGGTGTTACGGCTTTATCACAGAATTTACTGGGCACGGCAAGTACTTCTTTGGGATTGAATGCCGATGCGCAGAAAAGTCTCGAAAAATATTATTTTAACTTTAAATACCAGGGATGGTATCCCGTAATTGATTTGGAAGTGAAACATGGTGATGACCGGATAAAATATACTGATAATGATGACACAATAGCTTATCGTATCAATCAAAAAAGAATACAGACAGAAGTAAAATTAGATATATCATTGCCGTTTAACCTTACCCGAGGAAAGTATAGCACCTACCTGCAGCCCTCAATAGGATATGGCGTATTGAAACGTACGGGGTATGATATTGATGTTGTAAGGACGGCAGAGAATAGATTTGGCAGAGAGGTTACCGAGACGGACATTATTAATGTTCCTGACATAGCCTACCGTACCTTGGAATATTCACTGTATTTTCATCGTCTATTGCGTCGTTCGGAACGGGATGTGACAACCAGATGGGGGCAGATAGCGCAAGTCCTTTACCAAAGTACGCCCTGGGGCAATATGGATGCAGGTGGAATACTGGGATTATATTCAAGAGTTTACCTGCCTGGATTTATGAAGCATCATTCCATACGGGTTGATAATAGTTATCAGCATAAAACAATGGGGGATGAATATGAAGATGGTGGATTAGTGCTTCACCAAACTTTGGGTAATTATTTTTCTGCTCCAAGAGGATATAATTCTAAGCCAAACGACCGGATGTATTCGTTTAAGGGAGATTATATTTTTCCGGTTTGCAATCCCGATTTAAACCTGTCGGGCGTGATTTACCTGAAAAGGGTGACAGCCAATCTGTTTTACGACTATTCCAGAACATTCCGGGAAACTGAATTTACTTCGGGCGAGATCGTAGATGTAAATAAAAACTTCAGTTCCACCGGTTTCGAACTAAGGGGCGAAGTTCATGCATGTAGGTTTATGTTTCCGTTTACGGTAGGATATCGATATGCGAGACTTCTGGAAACGAATCAGAATAAGCATGAATTTTTATTGGGGATCAATATTTCGGGTTTTTCTATTGGCCACTAACCAGTAATGCTTTAGCAACAGTGTAGATATTAACCGACAGATATAATTTTAACATTACATAAAAAGATCATGACAAAGTCAAATGGCAAAGCAACGACAACCAAAAAGTTATTTAGCAGGGAAACCTTTGTAAGTATCGACATTCAAGCCGATCCTAAGACAATTTGGGGCTTGCTAACCCATGCAAAGGATTATCCTAATTGGAATTCAACTATTATTTCCATTGATGGAAAAATTGCACTTGGAGAAAAGATACAACTCAAATCGTATCTTGACCCAAAAAGAGTTTTCAAACTTTCCGTTAGCGTATTTGAACCAGAAAAACGATTGGTTTGGGGTGACGCTATGGGTAAACGAGAATACAAATTGACACCAAACTTAAACGGACAAACAAACTTTGTTATGTCAGAAAAAATTGGTGGACCATTATTTCCATTGTTTTCTAAAATGATACCTCCCTTTGATGAATCATTTGAAAAGTTTTCTAACGACTTAAAAAAAGAAGCTGAAAAAAAACAATCCAGTAAATAATAAAATATGTCGTACAAAACCGGGGCAAAGGAGAAACCGATGGTTTTAAGGACACCACCATTGTCAAAGCCTCACGGGCCAGCGCTTAATCCCAGTCTTTAACAAAGAGCTTGCAAAGCCGACCTGTTTTGTCAACAGGGTATTAGGGTTTCCCCACGCAAAAGAAAACAAAACAAATTAGACATTTGTTGTTTTATCTATTTAAGGAATTTTTGGGGGCTTATTTGTTATCTTTTAAATACAGCCCTATTCGCAGCGTTAACGTCAATTTGTAAGAGACCAATTAGCAATAAATCTTATCTATATAATTTAAAAAAAATCAAGATGAAACTTATGTCTCAAGCCACTTTACAAATTCAGAAACCGATAGAAGAAGTTTTTGAAGGGATTGTAGATCCCATGCTAATGACCCAATATTTTATTTCAGAAAGTAGCGGACGACTGGAATCAGGAAAAGAAGTGATTTGGAAATTTCCAGAATTTGCCGACAAGTATCCAGTGAAAGAAATTAAGATTGAAACCAATCGTTCAGTTTCATTTGTTTGGGATCCAGAAACCGTTGTAAACATGGTATTAGAATCTCTTCCTGACAAAAGTACTGTAGTAAAAGTTACCGAAAGCGGAAAGAAATTTAATGAACATAACCTGAAATGGGTTATTGGTAATACTGCGGGATGGGCAAATTTTCTTGCCTGCATGAAAGCCTATCTGGAATATGGAATACAACTTCGGAAGGGAGCATATGATTTTATGAGAAAAAATGAAAATGGCTGACAGTAAAAATTAATATATCATGAAAGTGACATCTGAACATAACCAGCGAATAGCAAAAATGACATTTGCTTCTGTTTATCCTCATTACTTGACAAAGGTCGAAAAGAAAGGAAGAACAAAAGAAGAACTGCATCAAGTGATTGAGTGGCTAACCGGTTTTGATGAATTCAAAGTACAAGAACTTATTGCTGAGAAAGCAACATTTGAAGCATTCTTTCAAAACGCGGAACTGAACCCTAATGCCCATCTCATTAAGGGCGTAATATGTGGTTATCGAATTGAAGAAATAGATAATCCATTGACCCAACAAGTAAGATATTTAGACAAATTGGTAGATGAATTGGCAAAAGGACGAAAAATGGAGAAGATTTTACGTAATGATGAACCTGTCCCATGACTTCTAAAAAAGAAAACGGTTGCTAATGGTGAACGTAATGCGGGCAGAGTGCTAAATATGAACAAAATAATATGAAATAAACGATGTAACGACTTGATAAGTTTGTGCTTTGGATTTCGCACTATGTTACCAGTGGCTGTAACAAAAAAACTCATTGACTCTTTGTCGCTTCCGCTTTTTTTAGGGCGGAACAGGCTCTGTTCATCCTGAATTATTATATTTGTAGGCTGTTAAAAAAATGATAAGCAATGATTGATTTTTCGCAAGCTACTATTGATAAGATGGTAGTACACCAAGTGGGCTGCAGGGCCGAGGCCGAACCTATGCGCTTTTCAAAAGACATGATGCACCTGCAGGACGATGAAATTGTTTCGGATGTATTACTGAACTATTTTTTCAAGCCATTTAAGGATGATGCTTATTATAATTTCTTCCATCCCGAAGACATAAATAACAATCCGGTTTATTCCACAACGCAAATGTTGTTTGATGATGTTTCGAAATTTTACGATTCATCCATACAAATAGCCGAGTACTTGTATGAGAACTCCAATCATCCTAAAATAAGGGGTGGGGAGTTTTATATGGCCATGTTTAGCAATGTGGTGGTGGACGGAGAGTTGGTAAATGCCATTGGAATTTTTAAATCGGAAAATAAAGAAACGTTTCTGAAGGTTTACTTGAAGGATCAAAACTTTGAGCTGGGTACACAAGAGGGAATTAATATTAAAAAGCTAGATAAAGGCTGTTTGATTTTTAATACGGAACAAGATCAGGGCTATAAAATTTGCTCTATCGATAATATTAACAAAGGTAATGAGGCCCGTTTTTGGGTGGACGACTTTTTAGGCCTTCAACCGCGCGAGGATAATTATTACTTCACACGCAATTACATGGAGATGTGCCGTGGTTTTGTGGATAACGTGTACAACAAGGAGAACGAGGTGGCGCGTGCCGACCAGATTGATATGCTGAACAAATCCATGGATTTTTTTAACAGTAAGGATAACTTTAACGAGGCTAACTTTGAGCATGAAGTGATTGGGCAACCCGAGGTGATAGAGGCGTTTAAGGATTATAAAGAAAGTTATCAGCAAGAATCGAGCGTGCCCTTAAAGGAAGAGTTTGATATCTCCAAAAGTGCGGTAAAAGGTCAGAAAAGCACATTCAAATCTATTTTAAAGTTGGATAAAAACTTTCACGTGTATATTCATGGGCGTAGGGATTATGTAGAAAGAGGGTACGATCAACAAAAAGGATTGAATTATTACACGCTTTATTACGAAATAGAAAGCTAGGAGTGGAGAAAAACGATCAATCGGAGCTACTACAATATTGCATTGCGCATGATATACCTTTTGCAATTTATAATTTGCCTCATTCAGGTAAAGATATTTTGATTATATCCAAATCGGTTCTGGAAAGGGATGTTGAGGATATTTTTTCAATCGGAGATATTTTTACCATTGCGCCATTCTCTTTAGATCAATCTAAGGTCTTGTGTTTGGATGTTGATTATCAAATAGATTCCTCGGAAGTAAGTGAAAAGGTTTGGGCGGAAATAAAAAAGATAAGCGCCTTCCCGGAAGAAGATCATTCAGGATCATTTTACGCTGATTATTCGGATTATACAGATCAGTTCGCTCAATTATATGCCAATATCAAATCCGGTGTAGTTTCAAAAGCCATCTTATCCAGAATAAAACACCATGATGGACTGGAAAGAAATTTGGCCTCGGATTTTTATTTCACACTAAGTCAGGCTTATCCCGGGGCATATGCTTTTATGTTCTATACGCCGCAAACAGGTTTATGGACGGGAGCAAGCCCGGAGTTGCTTTTTAAAGCTGAGCAAGGACTGGGAACCACGGTTTCGCTGGCGGGAACCCTAAAGAATAATGGACAAGTTAAGGCTAACTGGGGCGAAAAAGAAATGGACGAACAACAGATAGTTACTGATTTTGTGACAGGTGTTTTGGCCAAATACGGAATTGAGGATGCCAAAGTGGATGGACCCGAAACCATTGTCGCGGGAAAAATGGCGCATTTAAAAACGCAATATAGTTTTAAGATAGATCATATTGCCACAAGGTTGGGGAGTTTTATTAACGATTTGCACCCAACTCCTGCCGTATGTGGTCTGCCAAAGTTGGCGTCCATGAAAGTGATTCATCAGGTTGAACGTCATGAACGTTCTGTTTATGCCGGCTTTTTGGGAAGAATTCAACCAAACGACATTAAACTGTTCGTGAATATCAGGAGTATGAAGTTTGTGAAAGGTGGTGTAGATTTATATTTGGGAGGCGGAATAACAGCGGGTTCGGAAGTAGAGAAAGAGTGGCAGGAAACGGAATTGAAGGCGGAAACGATGATGAGTGTGATGGATGATGTGATTGATGGAAAAAATCATTGTAGGGTTTTAAAATAAGGGTAAACAAAAGAAATGACAAAAACGATATCAGATAAACCAATAGTACAAATATTAGTGCAGCAGTGTGTAAAGCTCGGCTTGAAAGAAGTGGTGATTTCTCCGGGTTCGCGCAATGCCCCGCTGATTCTGTCTTTTAACTCCATTGAAGAGATAGAGTGTTACACCATTGTTGACGAACGAAGCGCCGGTTTTTTTGCATTGGGCATGGCGCAGCAGCTCAGACGTCCTGTGGCTGTTGTTTGTACCAGTGGTTCGGCTGTTTTAAATTATGCGCCGGCAGTGGCGGAGGCATTTTACCAGGAAATACCTTTGATGGTTTTAACCGCTGACAGACCACCTGAGTGGGTGGGCCAGGCCGACGGACAAACGATTAATCAATCTTTCGTTTTTTCAAATTACATTCGGTACGGAATAGATTTGCCGATAAAAGTTAATCATCCCGATGACCAATGGTATACCGAGCGCTGTATCACCGAAGCGTTTCACAAAACCATTCAACCGGTTATGGGGCCGGTTCATATCAATATCCCGTTAAGGGAGCCTTTGTACGGACGGACTTCTGCTATGAGTCTAAAGAAAGATCCTTATTTGAACCTGGTGCCGGATGCTGTGTTATCAGAAGTCCAGCTAAATGCGTTAGGGGAGAAGTGGAATAAAGCTGAATCCGTAATGATTTTAACGGGAGTTCTTGCTCCGGATGACGAACTAAACCATGTGATAAATACAGTTGCGGATAATGCAAATACGGTTGTGCTTACGGAAACCACTTCCAATTTAAAAGGTGAAAAGTTGGTGGAATGTATCGACCGCCAGGTGTTTAGTATTAACGGGTATGAAACGGCACTGTTCAAACCATCGATGCTCATTACCTTTGGAGGACAGATTGTTAGCAAGCAAATTAAAAAAGTACTTAGGGAAAATCCTCCCAAAGCGCATTGGCATATTGCGTTAAACGATAATGTGATTGATACCTTTCAGCATCTAAGTCTTTCGGTTAAGATGAATCCGTTAGATTTTTTCAAGCAAATTGCGGGAAGGGTTGAAAATAAAAAAAGCCGCTATCAACATATGTGGCACCAGAGAAGGGAAAAGAACAGAAAGGCACACCTGGCTTATGTTGAAGAAGCTAAATGGAGTGACTTTAAAGCGCTGTCGTATATTTATAGTCATTTACCGCAGGATACAGCCTTACATTTGGCCAACAGTACTCCGGTCAGATACGCGCAATTGTTTCAGGATGAGATTAAGGTGAATACATATTCCAATAGAGGCACCAGTGGGATTGATGGCAGCGTAAGCACAGCTGTTGGAGCTGCCAACGTTCAGGATAAACCAACAATGTTGGTCACTGGTGACTTGTCATTCTTTTACGATTCCAACGGTTTGTGGAACAAATATCTAAAACCGAATTTTAAAATTGTGGTAATGAACAATGGGGGAGGTGGAATATTCAGGTTTATTCCCGGGCCAGCCGAGGCTGAGGAGCTGGAGGAATTTTTTGAGGCCAAACACCATCAATCTGCCGAGTATATTGCCAAAGCATTTGGTTTAAGATATCTTTCGTGTGCTAACCAGGAGGAATTACAATCTTCTTATCAGGAATTTGTGGAAAGCAATGAACAAGCTACTTTGTTGGAGGTTTTTACGCCAGGCGAATTAAATGGTAAAATTTTAAGAAAGTATTTTAAGAATCTACAGTCAAACACGTAGATTAGGGTATATATTTATTATCTAAAAAATATGAGCAAATATAACTGGGAAACCATCAAAGCGTATTCCGACATTAAATTCGAGTTTTTTGAAGGCATAGCCAAAGTAACCATCAATCGACCAGAGGTGTATAACGCTTTCCGTCCGGAAACAATTATGGATATGCTGGATGCGTTCGAGATCTGTCGTGAGCGTCAGGATATTAATGTGGTCGTTTTAACCGGAACGGGTGATAAAGCATTTTGTTCTGGTGGCGACCAAAAAGTAAAAGGTGTTGGCGGATATATCGATGAGGAAGGTGTGCCTCGCCTGAACGTGTTAGACCTGCACAAGAAAATCCGTTCTCTGCCCAAGCCTGTCATTGCCATGGTTAACGGTTACGCCATTGGGGGAGGTCACGTACTGCACGTGATTTGCGACCTGACCATAGCTTCGGACAATGCCCGCTTTGGACAAACAGGGCCTAAAGTGGGAAGCTTCGATGCCGGTTTTGGTTCTTCTTACCTGGCGCGTCACGTGGGCCAAAAGAAAGCCCGCGAAATCTGGTTCCTATGTGAGCAATACACAGCCTTAGAAGCGGAAAAAATGGGTATGGTCAACAAAGTGGTTCCTCTGGAGGAGTTGGAAGATACAACCGTTCAATGGTGCCGTACCATCATGAAGCGCAGTCCGCTGGCCTTAAGAATGATCAAACGGGGATTAAACGCCGAATTAGACGGTCAGCACGGTCTGATGGAAATGGCCGGTGATGCCACCTTAATGTATTACCTGATGGAAGAAGCGCAGGAAGGTAAAAATGCATTCCTGGAGAAAAGAGATCCGGATTTTAAGCAGTTTCCTAAGTTTCCGTGATTCAGTAGGCAGTCTTCAGTAGGCAGTAAAACAGTAATCGGTGTTCCGTTATCGGTATATGGTCAGTCGGTCCCGTAGAAATTAATTCTATAGGATACGGGATTTCACTTAGCTCAATAATCGGTGTTTGGTATAAGGTGCTAAATTATTGAAAATGTGTGTTCAGTGCGTGGTTGACCCTGTTCACCGCCCTGGTAGGTAGTTCAGCGGGTAGATTGAACACTTCAGCGCTTTATGCAGCCTGTTCAGCGGTGGGGTAAAACACTTCAGCGCCTCAGGAATGCTGTTCAGCGGTCATCTGGGGCAGTTCAGCGGGGAGGTGGAGCTGTTCATCGATATTATTCTGTAAAATATAAACTCCTTTGTACAGTTCTTCCCCTGGCTTAGTAGCCGGGGGAAGTACCGTATCAAAGATACGGGGATGGGGGTGTTTTGAAAAGGGATTTTTTATTTACTCCGTTATAGGATTTTCATCATTGGAACCATTGCCCCTGTGTTTTCTGTTATAGCGGCTACTGTATTTTTTTAGTTTTTCAGGGTTGTTCCAGAATACAAACTTGCCGCATTCCCTAACTTCATCGTTTACTTCTTTTAACAGGGTGTACATTTGGTCGCGGATAATTTTGTTTTCGTTGCTTTCTTCTCTTTCGCCATTGGCTATATAACGTAAGGCAGCCAACTCGCCAGATAAGGTGCTGGACAATTCTATTTTTTCATTCGTGCAGCCAACTCCCAGTATGGGTTCCGGGTAGGTTCTGGCCAACACGGACAAATCGTTTAAATCCTGAATCATATCAGCGGTGTCTTCTCCTTCGGCAATAGCCGCTACCCGACGTAAAATATCATTGTTATGCCTGTAGGCATATTTGCAGGCTCGCAACATTTCGTTGCGTAAATTAAAACCTTGTTCTGATTTTTCGGCCCATTCTTTGGCATTTTCCTTTTTTAGGTCTCTGTCCCGGTTCCAAATGCTTTGCGCTTCACGTAAAGCATCAGTAAGGATTTCTAGATTAGAAATCATGGTTTCTTGTAAACCAGCCTTAAGTAAAGCTTGCTTGTCCTGGGTAGCGGTGTAAAAAAGTTCCTCGCACTCGTCGGTGTATTCGTCCACGGGAATGTAGGGGTAGCGTGTTTTTTCGGCCGGGATGGCCGTTGCCTCGGCAAATTTAGCCTCGTAAGCTTCTTTGTTTGTCATTTTTGTATAAATTTGACGGTTAGTACTTGCAGATGCCCTGGGCCGTACCTTTCGGTGTTGTCCGTCAAAACTCTGCCGGCGGGTTTCCGGTCTTAGGGGTCATCTGTTTGATATCTAATTTTCACTTGTGAATATAATGTTTTAAAAGTTTATAAACAATAAGTTACCAAAGTTAAATGGTAAAATGATTATCCTATTGGTTTATTTATAATATTCGCAAGTATTGTTTATTTATACCGCTTATTGAAGTCAAAGGTGCATATGAAGCCTGAGAATATTTAAAAGCGAATTGTCCACACTTATTCTTGTTTTACATCACAGCTCCTCCTCCCATCTGCATTATTTCATTTTGGAAAAAAGAGAACCCTGCAATCATTACGATTATTCCAATAGCATATAATGCAAACATCACAATAATCAATATCCCAATAAATTTAAAGTAAGATTTTAGGTTTAACATGGCTATTTCCAGATTCTTGCTTGTAAGCGTTACCACTGCCTCATAAGCCTTTGAAGAAAACTTATACAAGTAAAATACCGGGAAAAAATAAATCAAAGCCAGTATTAAATACAAGAAACTAAATATGGCAGGAGGAAATGGCATGGGAACTGGAAACATGCCATCGCCAATAAAAGAGAATACAATTCCAAAAATGAGTCCTCCAAAGGCAATAAGCCCAACAAAAATGAAACCGATAATGGCTATGAATTTGGCCCAGCCGGCTCCTGTTTTTAAAAATTTAAGTGCATTTTCCGAAAATGCCAATGCAGGTACAACTTGTGTTTCTTGGTTAGTTTGATTGTCCATGGTAATGGTTTTAAGTTAGTTTGTTAGTGTTTGTATACAAACATAATGAAAATGTTTTGTAATACAAATGGATGGATTTTGGTTGTGGAATGGTTATAGCCAATTAGGCTATTATCTCCAATCTAACAATCTATTTATTACATTCCCCAAACATGGATGTCCTTCCCTTGGAAATGATGCAGATTATAAGTGATCTTTTCGTCCCAGCTTGTATCGGTATCTCTGTTAAAAATAACCAAATGTCCATCAGCGGTTCCACATTTATCAATGTATGCAGAAGTTTGTGTAAGTCCCTTCGCTAGTGTTTGTTCGTAACTGTCGTGAATAATCTTTAGCTCAATAACTTCTTCCTGCCATTGGTTATCGCCGTACGGGAATTGGACATGTAGGTCGGTACGCATCATACCTAACCCGTATTCTCTGTTGATAAAGCCTCCTCCATTTACAATTCGTTGAAGATAGGCTTGCATCAATAATTGGGGGCCTGCTTCTTTGTAGTCAAAACGTTCTATCCAGCTTTCCGAGTTTTTCCTGAAGAAATTTTGAAATCCCTGCATCAGTTTTTCCATATTTAAACGGCCGTCAGGATTAAGATACCACAAACGATCTTCGGTCATAGAACCTTGTATGGACAATGTTAATTCACGTGGGATTACTTCTTTGTAGATGGCATTACTTATTCTGTAATTGCTACCAACTTCTTTGGTGATCAGACCAAGATCCATCACGTATTCTATGTCGTCATTGCTTCCTCCAACGGCTTGGTCAGAAGAGGCCAACAAATATGAAATTACATTGTGTACCCTCTCTTCCTTAAGTTTGTCACTCAGTTGGTCCAGATGGGTCTCCCTCCGCATAATCAGGTTTTCTTTGGCTGATTTTATCATTTGAGGTGTAATATGGACAGAACGGTCTCTGTTTTTTTTCATCTCAAAGGTTATCTCAAAGCCCAGTGCATTAACCAGCCAGGGTTGACCCTCGGTATATTCCCATACCAACGGGAAACAATCCTCTTCAAATATTTGTCCTGTTTCTTTTGTGTGTTCCAGGTAAAGGTTTTCACAATCTTCTATTGTGAAGTTACCTAACTTTAAAGATCTGGCTTTGATGTTGAATGCACTACCACCTGTAATAATATCTTGCCCGGAGGTGTGGATTCTGTAATCTTTCACATCGCGAACACCGCATAATATAATACTTTGGGGAAATGATTCGGGACGTGATGTATAACCTGCGCGTATCTGACGTAATACTGAAATAAGGGAATCACCTACAAGTGCATCTATTTCGTCGATCATGAGAACCAGGGGTTTACTTAGCATTCGGCACAAATTAGCTACAAAGTCCCTGACATAACTGAAACCATATAAACTTTCTGGTTCATATATGTCGTTGTTTTTAAGAGGAATATCTGATTGCTTTAATTGCTCTTCAATTTCTTTGATAATAACCCGTTGAACAGCATCAATGTTGTTGCGGTAGGCCTGTCCTGCTTCTACATTAATATAAAGTGCGAAATAATCGTCTTGCGAGTTTAAGTATTCACGTAAAGCCAATAGGCAACTGGTTTTACCGGTTTGGCGAGGAGCATACATTATAAAATATTTCTTCTGAGCAATTAAGAATTCAATATCTTCAAGATCGAACCTAGAAAGCGGATCAAGTTTATAGTGTTCATCCTGATTAACAGGTCCGGCTGTGTTAAAAAACTTTTGCATGACTCATCTTACTTTGGTTATAACAAATGTACGAAATAAGCAGATGATTAGTATGGTTAGTTATCCTGATTGTTAACATATAGCACAAACTGTTCGGATCGTTGGTTGTGAACTTTCATCCAGTTTAATATCTTTAGGGCCTTAATAAAACCTTTGCGGTATTCTACATGTCAAAATTTAAATCTTATATCATAGCCTTTAGGTTGCGAACACTTCCCTTGGCTTTGTCTTCTATTTTAATGGGTAATTTTATTGCAGCCTATCATCAAGCATATAATTGGCAGGTTGGTATATTGGCCATTGTAACTACAATTTTGTTGCAGGTATTAAGCAATGTGGCCAATGACTATGGCGATGCTGTTTCAGGGGCTGACAATGAAGAGCGTGTTGGGCCGGAACGCATGGTGTCCACAGGCAAAATATCAACGTCTGAAATGAAAATCACCGTTATTCTGTTTTCCATACTGTCCTTAATTTCAGGATTGGTATTAATCAGCTATGGAAATTTTGAGGCGATGAGTATAAAGGCATGGGGTTTATTGGTGTTAGGAGTAGGAGCTATTGCTGCTGCTATTAAATATACGGTGGGTAAAAATCCGTATGGTTATAAAGGTATGGGCGATTTTTTTGTATTCTTATTTTTTGGCTTAGCAGGGGTGTTGGGAACTTACTTTTTACATACAGGAAGTTTTAACGTATGGCTGTTGTTGCCTGCCTCGGCCATTGGCTTCTTAAGTACCGGGGTTTTAAATCTGAACAATCTGCGCGATGTAGAGAATGATACTAAAACAGGGAAAAATACGCTGGTCGTGAAGAACGGAAGTAGTTGGGGTAAAAAATACCATGCCTTTCTTCTTATTGGCGCTATGGTTTTAATGGCTGTTTACGGGGTGTTTCAATTCAATAGTTCTTGGCAATGGTTGTTTGTTCCGGTTTTTGTTATTCTTATAAAAAACCTTGTTTTTGTGCGTAAAAACCAAGAACCAAAACTTCTTGACCCTCAACTTAAAAAATTGGCCATAGCCACATTTCTTTTGGTTTTGTTGTCGGGATTTGGATTGTTTTTTTAATATCTTGATACCCCGCTAGAAATGAGCAGGCTTTGAGCCTTCTTACATGATACATTTTTTATGCTAACAGCTTCTTTTAAAAAACATACCTTAAAATTTGTCACACCCGGGGGTACCTCACGCGGGGTGTTAAAGACAAAGGATAGCTGGTATATCCGCGTTTATGAAACGGCCAGACCAGAGGTTGTAGGTCTTGGTGAATGTTCCATCTTGCCGAAGCTGAGCATGGACGACAGGCCTGACCTCGAAAAGAAACTAGCAGAAGTTTGCAGCAACATCAACTCCTACGTTATTAATTTTCACGAATATTTAAAAGAATGGCCCGCGATACGATTTGCCGTGGAAATGGCCTTGCTTGACTTAAGGAATGGAGGCGTCAGGAAAATATTTCACTCCGAATTTTCAATAGGAGAAAAAGCGATCCCCATTAATGGATTAATCTGGATGGGCGAGACGGGATATATGAAAGAACAGTTAGCGCAAAAACTTGAAGAAGGTTTTAATTGCATAAAGATAAAGGTCGGGGCGCTGGATTTTCGAAAGGAAATAGAATTGATTCAGGAAATTAGAAAAACATACGATGCCGCTCAAATAGAAATAAGGGTAGATGCCAATGGGGCTTTTGCAACTGATGAAGCCATGGGAAAGTTAACCGAGCTGAGTGAACTGGGTATCCATTCCATAGAGCAGCCCATAAAAGCAGGACAATGGCAAACGATGGCAGAGCTTTGCGCAGGAACACCCTTGCCGATTGCCTTGGATGAGGAATTGATTGGAATATATAACGTTCTGCAAAAAGAGGAAATGATTTCGGTTATTAAACCTCAATATATTATTTTAAAGCCCTCCTTATTAGGCGGGTTTAAGGCATCGGAAGAATGGGTTAGCTTAGCGGAAAAGTATCATGTTAATTGGTGGGCCACCTCGGCGCTGGAGGGGAATGTCGGACTAAATGCCATTGCCCAATGGACGGCTGTTCAGCATAATTCCATGCCGCAGGGGTTGGGCACGGGTCGGGTGTTTTCTAATAATATCAATTCTCCGTTACAGGTGAAAGCCGGTCATCTTAGCTATAATAGGAATGAGTCATGGGGAGATTTACCATAGAAAAATATAACAGTATAAAGTTAGATGGGATTTGCCGTGAAGGAGAAGAATTGAAGGGGTTTTGTGCCACTCAACTCGAACATAATCCCATGCCTGAATGGCAAACACATATCTATCAATTTATTCTTCAATGGTTATCGCCTGGCGATTATGTGGTTGCACATACTTCGGGTTCAACGGGAATACCGAAAGAAATCCGATTGCAGAAAAAGTATATGCTTGCTTCGGCAAAGAAAACGGTGGGATATTTTAATTTGACTCCGGAGAAAACAGCCCTGTTGTGTTTATCAGCCAACTATATTGCAGGTAAGATGATGTTGGTTCGGGCATTTGTCGGTGGTTTTAATTTGGTTCTGGCAGAGCCCACAGGTACTCCACTTTTGGGTATCCCCGGATCAATTGATTTTGCGGCAATGGTTCCATTACAGGTGTATCATTCAATTCCTGATTGTACTAAAAAAATAAAATCGGTAATTATAGGAGGCGGGGCGGTTTCATCCGGATTAAAGAAGCAGTTGATGGGTTTACCTACCCGGTTTTATGAAACCTATGGCATGACCGAGACAGTATCCCATGTGGCTATCCGGGAGATAAAAGCAGGGTGCGGTTTTTTTAAAGCCATGCCTAACGTGTTCTTTGAACAGGACGAAAGGGGTTGTTTAAAAATTATAGCACCTGATATCAGCGAAAAAAAAATAATTACCAACGATATTGTCAAACTGAAAAACAAGCATGAATTCCTGTTTTTGGGAAGATACGACAGTATCATTAACACGGGAGGCGTTAAAATAATTCCGGAGGAGGTGGAAATGAAATTGGCTTCCGTAATAAAGGTACCCTTTGTTATCTCATCTTTACCCGATGATAAACTGGGTGAGAGGGTGGTAATGGTTTTGGAAACAAGCCGTGGGCAAGTTCATCTCGCCGATTTTTCTTCCGTACTTTCCAAATATGAAATTCCCAAGGAGATTAAAATTATTCCAAATTTCCCTTTAACCGAAACGGGTAAAATTAAGCGGGGGGAAGTAAAGAGATTAATCAGTGGCATGTAATTTGAGTGGTACTTGTTCTGATGAATGTCATTTTACCATTTGCCATTCCAAAACGAGGCCTATGAATAATCGTGTTGAAACCGCATGATGTATTTTCTCATGCCTATTGTGCGTTGAATGGATTTGGGCGAATAATTATTTGGTGAAGAATTGTAGTCCGAATGAAAGAAGGTGACCCAAATACAAACATGCCGAAAATCATAGTAAAAAAAAATGGGTTTTGCTTTCTTTGGCGGATGGGTCAGAAACCGGCCTGATTTATGGATGTCACCTGCATGAAAAATTAATTATATGAAGAATTTAAAGTTGACAAGTGCTGTTTTGATTGCTTTTATGACGTTGAGCAACTTAAGTGCACAGGACAAAAAAGAAGAGGGATACAAATTTGAAACTATCTATGATTTAGAAGCAACATCGGTTAAAAATCAATATCGTTCAGGTACTTGCTGGAGTTTTTCGGGACTTTCGTTTTTGGAATCCGAGGCTATAAAAAACGGGAAGGGCTCTTTTGATTTATCCGAAATGTTCGTGGTAAGAAACTGTTATTCAGATAAGGCCGTAAAATACGTTCGTTTGCATGGATCATTAAACTTTGGGGCAGGTGGATCCTTCGAAGATGTGCTTTACACTTTGCGTAACTATGGTATTGTTCCCGAAGAAACATATGCAGGATTAAATTACGGTGAGCCTAAGCATGTGCATGGGGAGTTGGATAAACTGTTAAAAGTATATGTTGATGGTGTTATCGAAAACAAGAACAAAAAACTATCTCCGGTGTGGCACAAAGGATTTAACGGCATATTGGATGCATACATGGGGGAGTACCCTGAAACATTTACCTACAAGGAAAAGGAATACACCCCAAAAACATTTGCCAAAGAAGTTACAGGGTTAGATGCGGATGATTATATCATATTAACATCGTTTACCCACCACCCTTATTATTCAAAGTTTGTATTTGAAGTACCTGATAACTGGGTGTGGGGGGAAGTTTACAATGTTACCTTAGATGATTTAAAGGAGATTATGCATGCCACCCTGGAACAAGGGCATACCTTTGGGTGGGCATCCGATGTCAGCGAAAAAGGGTTTTCTTTCAGAAATGGGGTAGCTGTGGTTCCTGAAAGCGACATTGAAGAAATGGATGGATCGGAACGTTCAAAGTGGGAAGCCATGAGCAATGCAGAGCGGGAGAAAATGATGTACAGTTTTGACGGCCCTGTAAAGGAAAAAGTGATTACACCAGAAATGCGCCAGGAACAATTCGATAATTATTTAAGTACCGATGATCATGGAATGCATATCACAGGAATGGTGAAGGATCAGAAAGGATCCATTTATTATAAGGTGAAAAATTCGTGGGATACCAATAACAAGTACGATGGTTATTTTTATGCTTCGGAACCTTTTGTGCTGTTAAAAACCATGAATATCATGATCAATAAAAACACTTTGCCTAAAACGCTTAAAAAGAAATTGGGCATCAGATAGTTCAACAGTGCCAATTGACAATAGTTAAGATATACGTTATCATCACCAGCGATTTACCCAATCAACCATAAATGGTAACGTCAAAAGCCACTTTCGTTTATCGGAGGTGGCTTTTATTTTTAAATGCCTGATGTTTCCTCCCGGATGATTTTATCCGAGATCGGTTCTTAGAAAATAAAAATAATTTCTAACGGCAGCAGGCTTTTTGCGTATCCGGGAAGTCCCGACTAAGAAATTCTTATAATTCAGTTTTGCAGAAATATTCAGATTTTATTAGTCGAATTACTTATCAGGTATTTTCTAATGACAATTTTGGGATTATATTTGTCCATATTGTATGAGAATAGCGCCACTTATCAGTTATATATCTAATTATCTACATCATGAACTACAAAGACTATAAAACCCGAATGAAAATCAGGGCGGAAGCCGGGGATATTTATGCAGCCTTAACCAATCCGTTTACCATTGAATTATGGTCGGGCTATAAGGCCGAGATGTCCACCGAGCCAAATTCCGAATTTTCACTTTGGGAAGGCGATATATCGGGTAAGAACCTGGAATTCGAAACCAATAAAAAGGTAGTTCAGGAGTGGTATTTCGGAGAGCAGCCCGAACCTTCCATCGTAACCATAAAAATATTTGAGCAGAAAAACCTGTGCCAGGTAGAATTAGTACATACCAATATCCCCGAAGAGGATTTTGAAGATATATGTGAAGGCTGGAACGAATATTACCTGGGAGCTATCAAAGAATTTTTTGAACAGGATTAACCCTGAATAATTTACCTTTTCCAAAATTTTTGACTTTGGAAAAGTTTGGTAAACGGTACTTGACATTAAAAATCGATTTTGTTAACTTTAGTTAGATATCAAACCTAACTGGAGCGTATGAATTCCATTAACTACAGTGCTGTCCCTTTTGTGCGTTTGCTGCTACCGCTACTTGTAGGCCGGGTTCTTTCATTATTTGTTCCAACGCCGTTAATATCTTATCTATTGATATTTGCGCTGAGCCTGTTGGTAATCACTTTTTTATTTCGTTCTTCTGGAATACGCTATTCCAAACGTTGGATTGTTGGTGTGATTATTCCTATGGCGTTATTGACTTTCGGAATTATTAATAAACCTAACTATTCTTTTGATGCATCTTTATTGGCGCAACAGCGTGTTTACAGAGCCATCGTAAAACAAGTGATTAAAGATGCGGATGACAAGCAAAGCCTCATTCTCTCATGTGTTAATATTGATTCTACTTCTCAATATTATTTTAATGCTTTAATGTATGTTCGCAACGATAGCATAGATAAATTACTGCCCGGGGATAAAATAGCTTATGAAGCCACCCTTTCCGAAATAAAGCTTACCGGAAACCCTTTTGCCTTTGAATATGCCAACTACATGAAAAACAAGGGTGTGGAAGGCCAGTTTTTTACAGAGCGTCAAAATGTTCAAAGATTGGGACGTTCCTTCTCGGTAAATCGTTTCTTTTATCAAGCCCGTCAGAAAGCAGAAGGTAAATTACGGCTTCTTCCATTAAACGAGGAAGAATTTGCCATAGTTTCTGCCTTGGTACTCGGGAATAAATCCATGTTAAACTACCAAACCAAGGCAAACTTCTCCAGTGCAGGTGCCATTCATGTGTTATCTATTTCAGGGCTTCATGTCGGAATTATCTATCTCATGCTCATGTCGCTTTTGGGTAGGATAGGAAAAGGGGCTATAGCATTAGTTAAAGTTCTGATTGTGATTTTTGCCTTATGGTTTTATGCGGCCATTAGCGGAATGTCGCCTTCTGTTTCCAGGGCTACGCTAATGTTTAGCATTTTTGTTATCGCCAAGTGGAAGAGCCACCGATACAATATTTACCACTCCATGGCTATCGCCGCATTTATAATTTTAATCATAAAACCAGATTCAGCTATTCATGCAGGATTTTGGTTGAGCTTTTTAGCAGTGGCGTCCATCGTGTACTTTTATCCCCTCATTAACGGGGTGTGGTATTTTTCTTCCCCATGGGGCAAATATACCTGGGCTTTGGTTTCCGTTTCGCTGGCTGCGCAAATCGGAACGCTTCCCTTAAGTCTTTTTCTTTTTGGTTTTTTTCCTACCTGGTTTATTCTTTCCAATATATTGATAATCCCTGTTTTACCCATTATGTTGGTTGGTGCTATAATGGTAATCGTTCTGCCCGGAGATTCAATTGTTATGCTTTTAGTGGCCGATGCTATTTCAGCCATGTTCGGGTATTTGAACGAGATAACAGCTTGGACAGGTTGTTTGCCATTTGCACGATATACAAGAATACAGCTGCAATTTTACCAGGTATTTGTGTTTTATGTATCGCTGATTTCGTTTGTGATGTGGCGACATTTAAAACGGGGTAAATATTTAGTTTATGGAATGACGTTTTTATGGATTGGAATAACAGGAATATCGGTAGCAACTTATAATAAATACCACCAGCAAGTATTTTCGGTTCATCAGGTAAAGGATAAAACGGCAATAACAGTAACATCAATCCATCAATGCGAATGTTGGCTAAATGAATCACTGGATACTAAAGAAATAGATTACGCTGTGCTGCCTCTCGTTCTGCATCAACAAGCGCAGAACCTATACCCTCATAAAATGGATTCAATTGTTGTATGTCCTATTCCCTTTAAAGGCAAAAACATACTTGTTTTAAATGGTGAGGTTGATATCAAAAAACTTGGCCGCAATACAGATATCATTGTGTTCACCGCAAAACTTAAGTCATTTCAAATAAAAAAGATGTTGGATACATTGAACGGTCAAACTCTAATATTTGATTCCTCGTTTTCTAATTCGCAAAGCAGATATCTGCAAAAAGAACTAATAAATCGTAAGTTAAATGCCCATTTTGTAATGTTGGATGGTGCATATTCGATGACTATCTAGTCTATACAAATCAAAATTCATCCCGTATCAAGTGTTAATGTTTTGCTGCGCAAATAAATAGGGTGTTACAATAAATATTGTTAATGGTGGACAATTTTAATTTTTATCTTATAAATTTGCATCGGTTTTCTAAATACGGTTTTTCGTATTTGTGTTTTAAGAAAAAGTAATCGATGAGAATTATTATTGCAGGTGCAGGGGAGGTAGGTACACATGTTGCAAAAATGATGTGCCATGCCAATCATGATGTTATTTTGATTGATGATAGCGAAGAACGTCTTCAACAGATTGACGCTCATTTTGACTTGATGACGATCGTTGGGTCGGTTTCCTCTATTGAGGACTTAAAGCAAGCCAATGTAGCGGCCTGCGATTTGTTTATTGCCGTTCCTCCATACGAGGAGTTAAGCATATTGTCGGCAATACTGGCAAAAAAACTGGGTGCCAAGGTTACTATTGCCCGCATTAACAACTACGAATATTTATTACCCGAAAACAAGGAATTTTTTAATCAGTTAGGGGTGGACGAACTGATTTATCCGGAGCAATTGGCCGCCAAGGAAATTGCTACCTCTTTAAAAAGAGTGGGTATCCGACAGCAAATTGATTTTTCTGATGGTAAACTGATTTTATATGCGATTAAGATTAGAGCCAATGCACCCATTGTAAATAAAACCTTGGCCGAGGTAGCAGAAATGCACGAGACCAAATTATATAATACGGTCGCCATCAACAGGGACGGGCAAACTATTATTCCTCGCGGTAATGAATCGTTCAGACACAATGACCTAGCTTACATTTTAACAACTCCCGAAGGAACCCTAAAGGTAATGGAGGACGCAGGGAAAGAGCATTTTGATGTCAGGAATGTGATGATTCTCGGTGGTAGCCGAATAGGTAAAAAAGTGGCGCAACGTTTAGAAGACGACTATAACGTGAAACTGATTGAAATTGACCGCGATAAAAGCACCAAGCTGGCAGATACCCTGGAGAATACCTTGGTGATTAGCGGGGATGGCCGAAACCTTGAGTTGTTAAAAGATGAAGGTATTAAAAAGATGGATGCCTTTGTTGCAGTAACCTCAAACTCAGAAGTAAACATTTTGGCATGTCAGTTGGCCAAAAAAATGGGTATCCGAAAAACAGTGGCCGAGGTGGAGAACATGGATTACATCGATTTGGCCGAGAATATTGGTATAGGAACGTTGATCAATAAAAAACTGATTGCCGCAAGTTATATTTATCGCTATACCGTTAGAGCTCGTGTTTCGCACGTAAAATGCCTGATCGCCTCAGAAGCAGAAGTGCTGGAATTGGTAGCCACGCAAGATTCCAAAATTATTAAAGGCCGATTAAGTGATCTGAAGTTGCCGAAAGATGTAAATGTGGGAGGAATCATCCGAAACGGAACTGCCATCATTGCAACAGGTAACACGCAAATTATTCCGAACGATAAGGTGGTGGTTTTTGCCATGCCTTCGGGTATCCGAAAGATTGAAAAGATGTTTCTTTAATCAAACATTTTTTGCATATCTAAAATAGCGGAGTAAATTTGTGCCTTTCATTATTGGTTTCGAAAAGATAAACTATCCTTTGGTATGTTAAATGGTAGAATAGTCCTGCTTATTATGGGGCTTCTTCTGGTAGTAGAAGGTGCATTTATGTTACTTTCTTCAGTGGTTGCCGCAATTTACGGTGAGTACGACTTGCCTTATTTCCTTTGGTCTGCGTTAATATGTATTTCTATCGGTGGGATACTATTTGCCACCAATCATAAGGCAGAGAAAAATATAGGAAAGCGTGAGGGATATATCATAGTTTCTATGGTATGGATTGTTTTCTCGTTTTTCGGTCTGCTTCCATTTTATTTGAGCGGAGCCATTCCTTCCTTTACAGATGCCTTCTTCGAAACCATGTCGGGTTTTACTACCACAGGTTCCTCCATATTAAACGATATTGAAGCTTTGCCTCATGGGATATTGTTTTGGCGAAGCATTATCCAATGGCTGGGAGGAATGGGGATCATCGTGTTTTCATTGGCTATTTTGCCTTTGCTAGGCGTGGGGGGGATGCAGCTATTTGTGGCGGAGGTTCCGGGGCCTGTAGCCGAAAAATTAAGCCCGCGTATTGCAGACACGGCCAAACGTCTTTGGGGAATATACGTGCTGTTTACGGTGGTTGAAACTATCTTGTTGTGGGCTGGCGGGATGACTTATTTCGATGCGATCTGTCATTCGTTTACCACTATGGCCACAGGAGGCTATTCTACCAAACAGGCCAGTGTGGCCTTTTACGATTCCGCTTACATTCAGTATGTGATTATCCTTTTTATGTTTATTGCTGGTGCCAACTTTTCATTGTCATATGCCGGTTTACATGGTAAGATAAAAAAGGTGTTTAAAGATGAGGAATTTCAGTATTATTTAGGTTTTGTACTACTGGTTTCCGTGCTGGTAGCTGCGGTACTGTTTGTTTCGGGTGATGTAACAAATGTAGAAAAAGCTTTTAGGGATGCCTTATTCCAGGTGGTTTCCTTAATTACAACAACGGGTTATGCTACGGCCGATTACCTCGTATGGTTTCCAACCCTAAGTATCATCATGTTTATGTTAATGTTTGTTGGAGGTAGTGCAGGTTCTACCGGGGGTGGGATTAAAGTGGTACGTATTGTTTTGCTATTGAAAAATGCTTATTTCGAATTAAAGAGACTGATCCACCCAAATGCAGTTATTCCTGTCAGATTTAACTCCAAAGCCGTATCTCCTACCATTATTACAAACGTATTAGCCTTTATCGTTATATACATGTTGATAGTAGGTATCAGTATGATAATCATGTCCTTTATGGGATATGATTTGAATACGTCAATAGGTGCAGTTGCAACCTGTATTGGTAATATTGGACCCGGACTTGGAGAGGTAGGGCCGGCAGCCAACTTTGCCCATATCCCGAACCTTGGTAAGTGGTTCTTGAGTTTTTTGATGCTGATAGGGCGATTGGAGATTTTTACGGTGGTGCTCCTTTTTTCCCCGCATTTTTGGAAGAATTAATTATTTTTTGAATAACCGTTCGTCAAAATAAAATTTCTCTGTTTTGATAATTTTAACTTCATTAAAATCAGGGTGAAGAGGATTGATTAAAATGTTAAAGTCGCCCTGTACTGCTGCAGATGGCACTTTGATATAAAGATGTTTGTGGTTATTAACGAAGGTATTTCCAAATTCTTGTGTTGCTCTTAAATCCGGATTATGTATTGGAGGTTCGTCATGAGCATTGCAAGTACAATAAAACAAGGCATTACCGAAACGAGGCATAACTTGTCCCGATTACTTTCGGGAGCATCGTTCTGGTGAGTTGAAGTTGATGCAACGAAGTGTCTTGATTTAAAGTAATTTCAATGTGTAATAGAATTTCTAATGCATATTGCGGGTTAAATAAGGAAACAGCCTCCAGTCTTTGGGTAGAGACTCAATTTTTATTTTTGCGATATCTGAATAATCCGGTATTTCTATAGTAGTTAAATAGTAGTTTTTGGGCATAATCCCAATAGGTGTATGAACTGCTACTTCAGCCATGCACAGGGCTCTTGAATCCGAAGTGTAAAGCAGTTTTATTCCTTTGAAATTCCATCTTCCGCCAGTTATTTCCGTACCGGTATCTGATAGATCTTGTGAGTACTTCTTATTAGCAAGTCGGTAAACTATCATGCTAAAATTCCATGTTCTATTCTTATTAACTCATCTTTTACCAGGTTTATGCCAAACGAATTATCTAATAAATCAATTGGTCTGATATTTCCTAAAGCTATACTTTTGGAATATAGCCAAGATAGAAAATTCTTTTTTTCTCCAAAAACTTCAAAACCTTTTGAAAACAAAAGCATGGTCAAAAGAAGTTTTTCCGAATGAACTGAATCAAACTTTTTCTTTTCTATATCGCTGCATTGTTCTTTCCGACATGTTTAATATTCTTGACCAATCCGAAGAGCTTAAGGGATAAGACAATGAAAATTCTTCAAAAGTACTATAGTTTACTCCTTCTCTTGTGGTATCAATAAGTTTAAAGACGCCTTTGTTATCAAGTGAATCATATGTTATGTCAGCTACTTTCATGATTTTACTTTTTGTAAAGTACGACAAATTACGAATAATTGCCGACAGTTGACTTGGTTCGAGTAGGTGTGTCTTTTGATGTCATTGATTCAACTTCAATTATTTGCCTCACAAAAAGGCTTGAGTATAGGGTATAGCTTTTTGTGGGGGCCAGAATCGAATTCAAAAGCATCCGATTTTAAAAGTTGTAATAGAGGAGCTTGATTCTCTTCACTGTGGTTTGCGGATTCTAATATCAAAACAGAAAACAATGTGGGGTCAAGTTGATTAGTTCTGGCCAATGAATCAAAATAACTGTAGGCATAATTTCGTTTAATGGTATTTTCAAAAATATTGCACATAAATTAGTGTCATGTCAACTCACAACTCATCACTCACTTCTTTCCCCTCTTCCTAACTTATCCAACATATTATACTTGGCCTGTCTGTTTTTCCATCTTTGGCGAGCGTATTCCTGCATGTTGGTTACCATATCCGTTTCATCAACAATCTCCAGGCCTAACAGGGTTTCAATAATATCTTCCATAGTCACGATGCCATCCAGGCCACCGTATTCGTCAACAATCAATGCGATATGTTCTTTCCTCTCCAGCAGCTTTTCCCATAAAGAAAAAAGTACAATGGAGTTAGGGACAATAAGGATATCCCTTTTGATATCCTTTAACTTCATGTTGTGTTCGTCAACCGCCAGCTTTTCGAATACGGTTTGCCGAAACACATAACCTGTTATGTGTTCGTCATTTTCGGCATATACCGGTATGCGGGAAAACTTAACAAAATCCTTGCGCATTAAAAAATCTCCCAAACTAAGATTCTCGTCCGCCACAGCCACTACCACTCTTGGCGTCATAATTTTAGTTACCTTAATGTCTTTTAATTTTAATACGTTCTGAATGATCTTTTGCTCTTTCTCCGAAAAAACTCCTTCATCTGCTCCTATGCTGGCTAAAACGCCAATTTCCTCCCTGCTGACGGTTTTTTCTTTCCTGTCATTTATAAATAAATTGGAAATGAACGATGACATCAATACCAAAGGGTAAGTAATAAATATCATCACCCTGATGGTGAAAAAGGTAAATTTGGCCAGCTTTCGCCAATATAAGGCACCCATGGTTTTTGGGATAATTTCGGTCACTATGAGTATCAGAATGGTCAATATGGCCGACACAATCCCAAAAGAAGCCTCTCCGAATACCTTTATGGCCTGCGCACCAACACCCGCAGCCCCAACCGTATGTGCCACTGTATTCAAAGAAAGAATAGCTGAAAAAGGTCTGTCAATATTATTTTTAAGTTCGAGGAAAGAACTTGACCATTCGTTACCCTTCTCCCGGTTGGTGATTAAAAAAGATTGCGGTGTTGAAAGTAGTACAGATTCCATGATGGAACATAAAAACGAAACAAACAAAGCAAGAAACAAATAAGTAAAAAGAAGTATCATGTTTTTCTAATAAAGATACAATTTTACCTATACCTTAACAATCGCCCATATTTTATCACCATTAAATATTAAAACCGGATCAAGCAGCATTTTTATTGCCAACTCTTAGTATGTTGTAACCTGTAGTAAATTAGAGGATAAAGGTGCTTTTGTGCAAGACTAGGTGGCTGATAAAAAAAATGAATGGATAAAACACTTGATAAAGTAAGGAATCCTTACTAAATTGGTCTTGATATTTTTTTTGTAACTGTTAAAACAATCGTAATCATGGAAAAATCAATTTTTTATCATGCCGGTTGTCCGGTTTGTGTTAGTGCCGAACAGGAAATCGTTGGGCTTATTGGTGAGTCAAACGTTGACATCGTTCATCTTGGTGAGAACAAATCCAGAATTCCGGAAGCAGAGTCGGCAGGGGTAAGGTCTGTACCTGCATTGTTAACTCCAACAGGGAACGTGCTACATTTAAATTTTGGCGCTTCAATTGAAGATGTAAAAGCTTAATTTTTTTTCAGACAGGTAGTTAGGAGTCCTTATGCGAATCTTAACTACCTATTTATTTTAATCAGATTTTAATAGAATATAAACTGAAAATATATCCAATTGATCGTGATCCATTTTATCTTTTGTTTGATTAAGTGAGGATTGCTAACTTTGTTTGGTTAAGCAAATTTATACTACACATGAGTGAGGATTTGAATAAAAAGATAGTAGATGGACTAGAACGTATTTCAGAGGTCTTTAAAACTTTATATTGGAATAAAGCGAAGTTATATGGGGTAAGCCCCATTCAAATTCAGATATTATTATTTGTCGCAACTCACAAAACGGATTTGTGTACCGTAAGCCAGTTAGCTCTTGAGTTTAATTTGAGCAAACCAACTATAAGCGATGCGGTTAGGGTGTTGATCAATAAAGGACTCGTTAAGAAGGCTTATTTTTTATCGGATAGTAGAAGCTACTCCTTAATTATTTCTGAAAAAGGTAAGGAGTTGGTTCTTGAATTAAAAGGTTTCGCAAAACCGTTATTGCCGGTTCTTCAAACAATGAGTGAACATAACGCGAGCGAATTCTATCAAACCATTACGCAAATTATTTACCACTTAAACCAATCTGGAATTATCAGTGTACAAAGAACTTGCTATGCTTGTCGGTTTTATTCCAATCAATCAGGAAAGCATTACTGTAACTTAATGGAAAAACCATTGTTGGGTTATGAGATTAGGCTCGATTGTGATGAGTTTGAAACGAATAGGAGCTGAATACATTGCATACCTAAATAAAAGCCTATTAAATATACTTAAACAGTAGGATAATGTAGGTGTCGACCAATAACTTTTCAGGAATGTCGTTGTTTAGTGTTCAAATTTATTATAATCAATAATACATGATATACTATTTTACCTTACCGGGATTAGGAAATTCGGATGAAAACCATTGGCAAAGTCATTTTGAGAAGATATTACCCAATTGCAAGCGAATAGAACAAGCTAATTGGGATAGTCCCAATCGCGATGCGTGGGTAGCTTCCATCGAGGAGGCTACTATTGGGCTGGATTTGTCCCAGGTTGTTTTTATAACCCACAGTCTGGGTGGCATAACCTTATCTCATTGGGTGCATAAATATCAAAAGAAGATAAAAGCTGCTTTTATTGTAGCTCCTCCAAATGTGGAAAGTGTGCCGCCGGAATATGGGTTGGATTCTTTTTTGCCCGTTCCCAAGTCCAAAATTCCATTCCCAACCATTTTGGTGGCCAGCATCAACGACCAATGGTCAAGCATTGAGGAATCAGAAAAATTGGCTCAGGATTGGGGAAGTGAATTTGTTTCTGTTGGCAAAGCCGGGCATATTAATTCCGACTCTAACATCGGAGAATGGGCCGAAGGTCAAAAGTTACTCGAAAATTTGGTTAATACGGCTTAATTAATGAAGTCGATGTGGACCCTAATCTTCGATGTTTTGTCTGACTTCGGAAAGAAAGGATTTCATCTTGTCCATATCCTTGTGTTCGATAATAGCCAATAGTTCTTTCAGTTTTAACCTGATTTTTTCCACCTGTCCGCTCGTGAACGGATTAAATAGTATTTCGGAAAGCAGATAGTCGTCTTCGCCCAACAAGCCTTTAGCAATATCGAGATGCTTATGGAATGTGGTTCCCGGGGCGTCTTGTTTTTTCATGCAAGCGGCAAAAACAAGGGTAGAGGAGAAAGGAATGGACAGCGAATATGCAATAGTTTCATCATGCTGGATAAAGGTATATTCGTGGATATTCAACCCCAGCGTTCCGAAGAAATCTTTAAAAAACGCTTTCCCCAAATGGTCGCCTTCAGATATGATAATGGCATGATGTTCCCTCAACGATTTTAAATTTCCGAACGTAGGGCCGAACATTGGGTGAGTAGAAACATAGCGCATGCCCGTTTCTTCGTAATATTCCTGAAAACCTGTTTTTACCGAAGAAATATCTGAAATAATGCAACCCTTTGGCAAATACGGTACCACCTCTTTAAAGGCAGCAATGGTGTATTTCAGCGTCACTGCATTTATCAACAGTTCTGGCTCAAATGTTGAAATTTCTTCAAGTTTGGTTAAACGTTGTGTGTTGAAAATATACTTTAGTTTTTCGAGGTTGGGGTCGTAAATGGCCACTTCATGGTCGAGGCAAAGTGCATCGGTAAGCCACGTGCCCATTTTTCCGGCACCCAATATACAGATCTTCATAATTAAGTCTACAGATTACAGCTTTCAGTCTGCAGTCTACAGCGGGCAGTTTTTTACATCACTGCATACTGAAGACTGCGGACTCTCGGCTGAATTATTGATTCATTATTTTGTTTTGACGAGTTACGGACTCTTCGTGAATGCTCTCGAAAAGTTTGGTTAGGAACTCATCCGACAGACCAAGTTTGGAACCTCGTTCTTTACGGTTGTTCATAATTTCATCGTAACGTCGGGTTTGTAAAATGGTAATGTTATTCTCTTTTTTATAAGTACCGATTGCTTCGGAAATCTCCATACGCCTTTTAAGCGTATCCAGGACTGCGTTGTCTAACTTATCAATTTCCTGGCGTAGCTCATCCAAAGTAACTCTGGGTTTTTCACCGATTTTAGGCTCTCGAAGTACTATTTTATCCGTAATTTTTTTCAGTTCCACTGGCGTCACCTGTTGTTTGGCATCACTCCATGCTTTTTCCGGGCAACGATGCGATTCTACCAATAGCCCATCAAAACCCAAGTCCATGGCCTCCTGAGAAATCTCGTAAATCAACTCAGCCTTGCCGCTAATATGGGAGGGGTCGCAAATAATCGGTAACTCCGGACAACGACGTTTCAACTCGATAGGTATTTGCCACTGTGGATGATTACGGTATTTGGTTTTATCGTATGTAGAGAATCCGCGGTGAATCGCAGCTAATTTTTTGATACCTGCCTGATTTATTCTTTCCAAAGCACCAATCCAAAGCTCCAAATCAGGATTTACAGGATTCTTTACTAATACCGGAATATCAACACCTTTAAGTGCATCTGCAATTTCTTGCACGGCAAAAGGGTTAGCAGTTGTTCTTGCACCTATCCAAAGAATATCGATTCCGTGTTTGATAGCTTCGAAAACATGGTGTGCATTGGCAACTTCTGTCCCCACATAAAGTCCTAACTCTTCTTTTACCCTTTTTAGCCAGGGCAAACCGATGGTTCCCACACCTTCAAAAGCACCCGGACGAGTTCTTGGTTTCCAGATTCCAGCTCTAAAAATTTTAAAGCCATTTGTTGATAATTGCGTAGCAGTTTCCATTACCTGCTCTTCGGTTTCGGCACTGCAAGGGCCGGCGATTACCCAAGGACGCTCAAGGTCAAGTCCTGGAAGGCTAATTTTTTCAAGGTCTAATTTTACCATCTTATTGTATTTTTTGTTCTCTCTAAAAAGTGACGACATCAAGTGACAGGTTATACCACTCTGTATCGAAATTATTTTAATAGTAAGTTCTGTTTTATTTTTTCAATTGATTCTTTTAATACATCTTGTGTTGAGCAAAGGGATATACGGATATATCGTTGTCCTTTTTGTCCAAAAATACTTCCCGGAGTAATAAATACATGTGCATGTTTTAAAATCTGGTCAGATAATCTTTCAGCGGATTCAGTTTGCTCAGGTATTCTAGCCCAAATAAACATGCCCGATTGGTTTTTGTCGTATTTGCAATCCAGCATATCCATTATTTTCCATACCAATTCGCGACGCTGATAATACTCCTTATTTACTTCGTCGTACCAACTCTTTTTTAAGCCTAAAGCCTTTGCCGCTGCCAACTGTAGGGGCTTAAACATGCCACTGTCCATGTTGCTTTTTACCCTAAGAATATATTGGATAAATTCCGGATTGGACGCGACCATTCCCACACGCCATCCGGCCATGTTATGGGATTTGCTTAAAGAGTTAAGTTCGATACAAGTATCTTTGGCTCCTTCTATCCTGAAAATACTTAATGGATTATCGTTTAAGATAAAACTGTACGGATTGTCGTTACAAATAAGTATGTTGTGTTTTTTACCGAAGGCAACCAGCTTCTCAAATAACTCAAGGGTTGCGTTAGCGCCTGTAGGCATATTGGGATAATTCACCCACATTAATTTCACCTTCGACAAATCTAATTTTTCCAGTTTCTCAAAGTCAGGTTGCCAATTTAGTTCCTCCTCTAAATCATACGTCACCATTTCGGCTTCCACTAATTTAGAAACGGAAGCATAGGTTGGGTAGCCGGGATTAGGCACCAGCACCTTATCGTCTTTATTTAAAAAAGCCATGGAAATATGCATGATGCCCTCCTTGGAACCCATCAGTGGCAACACTTCTTTGGCAGGATCAAGCGCAACCTCAAAATACTGTCTATACCAAGAAGCAAAGGCATTTCTTAACTCCGGGATACCAATATAGCTCTGGTAGCCATGATTTCCTTTTTCTGACGAAGCCTTATTAAGTTCCTTCAGAACTTCAGGGTGCGGCGGGCGGTCGGGGTTTCCAATACCCAGGTTAATCACCTGTATGCCTTGTTGTCGCATTTCATCTATCTCCCTAAGTTTTTTGGAGAAATAATATTCTTTTACCTCGCTGATGCGATTGGCGGGTTGTATTGCCATGGCTTTAAAATGTTTTTTGTTCCGAAAGAGGTTTGTTGTCGTTACTTACTGCATCAAAAGATCTTTTACCTACGTGGTATTCGCCCAAGCTCTTCAAGTTTTTGGTCAAGGGACGTATAGCATCTAATGATTGCAGATATCGGTTGTAATCTTCAAATACTAAATCGATATAGAATAAATATTCCCATTCGCGACCTACAACCGGTAACGATTGTATTTTTGATAGGTTGATGTTATAAAAGGCCAAAATGGATAGCACTTTAGACAGACTTCCTTCAGAATGCGGGAGAGCAAAGACTAAAGAGGATTTATTTACCTTTTGCGTAATCAACAATTCTTCGACTTCAGTTTTTCCCTTATCAGAGATAATTAAAAAGCGGGTGAAGTTTCTTTTGTTGGTCTCTATATCCCTGGCGATAATATCTAACTTATATTTTTCTGCTGCCAATTCGGGAGCAATAGCTGCCATCCCTTTTAATTGATTATCCTGAATCCACTTACCGCTTAATGCTGTATCATCGCGTGAAATCATTTTAATATGAGGATACTTTTTAAAAAACTCACTACATTGTGCCAGGGCCATGGGGTGAGAGTGAACCTCTGTAATGTCTTCAATACTTTGTCCGGGTAAAGCAAGTAATTGATGTTTAATACGCAATTTGTATTCGCCGATTATCACCAGTCCGGAATCCTTTAATAAAGTATAGTTCTGCAGGATGCTACCCACCAACGTGTTTTCAATAGCAATAATGCCATAGATGGAATTATCCTTCTTTAATGTGGAAAAAAGTTCTTCAAAAGAGTCGCACTCAACCGTTTCAATGTCATTTGTTTCAAAATATGCCTTGGCTGCTATTTCATGGTTTGAACCTCCTCCTCCTTGAATTGCTACTTTCTTCATAATTGTTTTTTTACGATAAGGTTGTTACAGTATTGCAGCATCGTTGTTGCTCTATGGTGTCAACCTTTTTGTTAATAATGCTGTTGTTGCCAGCGCCAGAAAATAAAAAAGTCCCGCCTCATTGAGGCGGGACTTAAAATTTCTTTTGAAAATTTATATACTATTTACCCACCTCTTTTTGATTACAGAATCCAAAAAAGTAAAAATAAAAGCTGTAAAAAAATGCAAAATGGGTCATTTGTCTTTTGTTTATGCTGGCAAATGTAGTATAAAAAATTCGGAACAAAAATATTTGCTCTAAAAAATAACTATTTTTTACGTTTGCATGCTGATATATCGTAAGAGTTACGCCCCTTTTAACGATAGATTATTGTTTTCTGCCAGAATGTATATTTATTCATAAGTGAGCTGATCTTTGTCAATGGCGGTTTCAACATTATCCTTCAATCTCACTTAACTCCAGCCAACGCATTTCCTTTTCATCTAACAGATTTATAACTTCCGAAATTCGTTTTGATTTTTCGGTGAGCATCTCGGCGTCAAGCGTACCGGAATTTAATGCTTCCTCGATATCCGCTTTTTCATTATTCAACGTTTCCATATCCTGTTCCAGCTGCTCCATTTCCATTTTTTCTTTAAAGGATAGTTTCTTAGGTTTTTCCTTGGCTGGAGCAGGTTTGGAAGGTTCTTTTTTAATTTTCTCAACTTTTTTGCTTTCTTTTTCCAGTTCTATTTTGTGGTCGTGGTATATAGAGTAGTTGCCGGGGAAATCTTTGATAACCCCTTGCCCTTCAAATATAAATAGATGATCTACAATCTTATCCATAAAATATCTGTCGTGCGAAACGATGACCACACAGCCTTTAAAGTTTTGCAGATATTCTTCAAGCAGATTGAGTGTAAAGATATCCAAATCGTTGGTGGGCTCATCCAGAATCAGGAAGTTGGGGTTCGTCATCAATACGGTCATCAGGTATAAGCGTTTCTTCTCTCCGCCGCTGAGCTTGTCCACCAACACATGGTGCATCTCGTTACCGAACATAAAATGGCGAAGGAATTGGGCCGGACTCATGGAGTTGCCCGAACCCAAAGTGATGTGTTCCGATATATCCGAAATTACATCCAAAACTCTTTTTGTTGGGTCAATATTCATCCCGGACTGCCGGTAATAACCAACAACAACGGTTTCTCCTGTTTCCAGGTAACCCGAATCTGGTTCCAAAGCACCAGTAATAGTATTTAAAAAGGTTGTTTTTCCGGTTCCGTTTTTGCCAATGATGCCTACCTTTTCTCCTTGGGCAAACTTATAGTTAAAGTCGTCGAGAATTTTAAGATCGTCAAAAGCCTTACTCACATTATGACATTCAATAATTTTTTTGCCTAAACGTGCCGATTGGATATCTAAATTCATGGATTGCTCCTGCATTCCACTATGTGCTTTTTTCTTTAAATCGTGAAAAGCGTCAATGCGATATTTGGCTTTGGTGGCTCGGGCTTGTGGCATACGGTTCATCCACTCTTGCTCTGTTTTTAGCAGGTTTTTTGCTTTCTCTACCTGGGCATTGTGGGATTGGATACGTTCTTCTCTTTTTTCCAGAAAAAATGGATAGTTTCCTTTGTAAGTATAAAGGGTTTGATCGGCGAGCTCAATGATTTCGTTACACACTCTATCCAGGAAATAACGATCGTGGGTTACCATCATCAGTGTGCACTTTGACCGTTCCAAATAGGTTTCCAACCACTCAATCATTTCCAAATCAAGATGGTTGGTGGGTTCATCCAGAATTATAAACTGAGGTTCATTAATAAGCAGGTTCGCTAAGGCAACCCGCTTCTTCTGACCACCGGAAAGCTGGCTGATCTGTTGATCGAAATTTGTAATCTTAAGTTCGGTGAGAATTTGTTTGATGCGAGACTCAAAATCCCAGGCACCTAATTTGTCCAATTCCTCAATCAATTTCCCGAGCTCTTCATGGTTTTCATCAGCCAGCGCTTTTTCGTAGGCTTTAATGGCCAAAACTTGCGGATTGTCTGAGGCAAAGATTTCTTCGATAACTGAATGTCCGTCGTTTAAAACGGGAATCTGCGGTAAATATCCAACGGAAATTCCCTTTCTATATGTTACTTGACCGCTTTCGTTGGGCAACACATGCGCCAAAATATTAAGTAAGGTGGTTTTTCCAGTCCCGTTTCGGGCAATCAATCCTATTTTTTGTCCTTCCGAAACACCAAAAGTTAAGTTGTCAAATAATCGTATATCGCCCCAATGATGGGTTAAATTCTCTACAGATAAATAATTCATATGATTGTGCTTATAGCTATTGGCCAATATAATGGCCTTTAGCTTAATATGGATTCATTATTTTTACAAGTGCGAAAATAGCGAATCCAATTGTATTTACTCTATCTCTTCGTATTTATAAAACCCATGACCTTTTAAAGGTCTTGCTACCGGAGTTGTTTATGTTGAAATAGTTTGTGTAGGGTAATTATCATTGGTGGTGTCATAGGTAAAATCTATAAATTACACAATTCTATATCGTTTGTCAAATTAACATGATTTGTTATAAGCAAGTTTGCAGTTTCTTATGTCTCCAAGGTGTAGAATTAAAACGTCATCAAATGATACATTATTAAGGCATTAATTGGATTTGACAAGGATCGGATGTCCTTGTTTCTGACATTGGAGTTCAATTTTTGTATCGAGTATGAAATTAAAATTACGGTTTGTCTTTTTATTAATTGCAACGTTTAACCCTAAATAATCTACGATAAGAAATTATGAATTGTATCTAACCTAATAATTGAGTATACTCGCAGATACCTAATTGTGAGTTACGAAATATGAAAGCAATTATAATTGATGATGAGCAAGATGCCATATCAGGTTTAATAAAACTAATTACAGATTTTGTTGATACTAACGTTATAGTTGTTGGTGCTGCCTACAATTTAGATGAAGGTATTGACTTAATAAAGGAAAAAAAACCTGACCTAGTGTTTCTCGACATTGAAATGCCGAAGAAAAATGGGCTTAAAATATATGATACCTTTTCGAATCCTGATTTCCATATTGTTTTCACGACTGCATACTCGGAATATGCTATTGATGCAATGAAGAAAAATGCAGCGGATTATTTGTTGAAACCTGTGAATTTTATGGAACTGTCAGAGGCAATTGAGAAGGTCAGGAAAAATATTGAAGAAAAACAAACAAGATTGAACCTCGAAAAACACCTAAATGCCGTTAGTCCGGCTTCGTACCATGGAAAAAATATCATGTTCCCAGTAAGTGATGGGTTCGAAATGGAGAATTCTCGTAATATAGAATACTGTTATGCTGAACAAGCATATTCGGTAGCGGTAATGTATTCTGGGAGGAAAATAACCATCAGCAAGCCATTAAAAGACCTTGAGTTGTTACTGCCGGGAAATCAATTTTACAGGACTCACAAGTCTTACTTGATCAATATTCATTATATCCAGAAGTTTACCAAGGGTAAACAAAGTTATGTTATTTTAAGAAGCGGTGAGAAAATTCCGGTCGCTGTAAGGAATGTTTCTGCCTTCGCAAAGGATATTCAAAAGTTGATTAGCGGATGAGGTGGATATTTTTCTTCATAACAATTTCGTTGTCGATTTCTCTATTGGCACAATATAAGCCTTACCTTCGATTTACGGAAGCAGATGGGTTGGCGGACAACGCTGTTCAAGACCTCGTTATTAATAAGGAAGGATATTTGTGGATAGCGACCAATAATGGGGTATCTAAATATGATGGGGAAAAGTTTGTCAACTTTCAGAAAAGGAATGGGTTATTGGGCAATTATGCTTGGGCGTTGGCAGTTGATGATGATAACAATATGTGGGTAGGTTGTTATAAAGAGGGACTTAACTTGATTAGGAATGATTCTGTGGTTGCATCATATACCATGGAAATGGAAAAATACAATAACTCTATTCGAAAGCTTCATTATTCAACAAAGCATCAAACGCTATTTGTTGGGACAGATGACGGATTGTTCTTTTTTAAGGATTCTGTATTCAGACGAATTGACTCCCCTCGCACGGGCAATAGGAAATGTTCTGTCTTAGCTATTGAAGAAGAACATGCCAGATTGTTCTTTTCGGTTCATAACAGTGGGGGTGGTATGTATGAAGTGGTTAAAGATTCATGTAAGGAGTTTTTATATCACACTATACAGCAACTCAAATATTCAAAAATTGGCATTGAAATAATTGGTGACTCTATTTTTTGTAATGAACATACAAATATATATAAATGGCGCATTAATGATGTTCATTCAGATACAAGTGTTATAAATCCGTCATCAACTTTTTTAACGTGGGATATGGCAAAAGACGATAATAACCTTTTGCTGGCGGGATGGGGAGAACATGATTTATATTCAGGAGGTATTAAAAAATACAACCTCAACACAGGAAGATTACAAGAATTGCCTTATGAGATTAAAGGTCATTCTTTTATGTCTATTTTACATGATAAGGTTACCAACATAACTTGGGCAGGAGGAGATGGTCTTTACGCTTTTCCCAGGAGTACCTTTAACTATCAGGAAATATCTCAACAGAGCAACGTAACCGATGTTTCCGAAATTGATGCAACCAAATACCTGATTTCTGATAATTACATTTACAAGGAATATAACAGTGGGTTTAAGGAAGAACATTCGATTGCTAAAATCGAGAAAATAATTTTGGAGAAGATAAATCAAATTAGGAAAACCAAAAATCTTGAAGAGTATTTTAGAATTATCAACCCTTCCTATAAACTAAAGTTTTTAAAGTTTATAGCAACGAATGATAAACACTACCTTATGACCAACAAAGGTTCGTTATCATTTCCCGATTTCAAAGAATATTTTCCTTTTGAATCTGGTAAATTTTCTATATTAAAAGATAAAGCTTATGCTATAGGAGATTATAAATCCATAAGGTGTTTTTTAAATTTTCAGGATTCTATTTGTTTCGCTGATTTAGAGGGTGTAGCAGCAAAAATAGGAGATGTGGTTAAGATAGTAGAAAAAGGAGATACCTTATTATTTCCATCACACTTCCATGGAATGTTTGCTTTGGTCAATAATCAAGGTTTCGAATTGAATAGCACCAATGGATTTGATGATATTATTACAGATATGGATATTTCACCTGATGGAGAAATATGGTCTACCTCTGTGGACGGTAACTTATTTAATGTTGGGTTTGAGGATTCGTTGTTTGTGAAGAGTAGGTTTAATAACCAGAATGGTTTGATGGGGACTAAGTTTAACTGGTTGAAGTTTCACAAAGATTATTTGTATTTAGGGACAAACAAGGGATTGAATATTGTTCCGGTACGACAGTTGAGTAACAATGGTGAGAGATTAATGCCATTCTTCTACAATAAGCACAATGGTTACAGTTATATTCTATCAAAGAAGCCACAGGTTGATTCAAAAGGTAATTTGTATGTGTTTGATGATGAGAGATTGATTTACATTGATGATCCCAAGAACATTTCAATAGAACCCTTAATAATCAGAACTGATATTCTTGTAAACGGAGATGGGGTAGCTTCTTTAAATGGAGCATCCTTGTCACATTCTCGGAACAACATTCGAGTTAGTTTTAAATGTATTAAGTTTCCTAGTACCAGGAATTTAAAGTATCAATATCGAATTAATGGTAATGAATGGCATAGAGGTAATGAAATTAGGTTGGAATCGTTGAAGTCTGGAAAATACGCTATTGACATAAAGGTGAATAATATGGAGGATGGCTCAATTACACAAGAGAGCATTCAGTTTAAGATAAGAAAGGCATTTTGGCAGCGATGGTGGTTTTATGTGTTGGTTATTCTAACTGTTGGTTTCGCTTTATATTATTTCATTAACAAGCGCATAAATCGTATAAAAAGAGATGCGGAGGAACGCCAAAACCTGAACCATCAACTAAATGAAATTCGGATTCGGAGTTTACAAGGGCAATTGAATCCCCATTTTATTTTTAATGCGTTAAACTCTGTTCAATATTTTATTTTGATGGAAAATGTTGAGGAAGCCTTAACTTATCTAGGCAATCTATCTGGGGTTATCAGGCAGAACTTAAGTAATTTAGGTGAGGAGTTCATTAAATTGGATGATGAGGTGAAATTTATTGGGCAATATCTGGAACTGGAGAAACTGCGCTTTAAAGATAGACTTACCTATCAAATCAGGAATAATTTCCAATCCGAAGGGATTAAAATTCCACCCATGCTAATTCAACCCTTTGTTGAAAATGCCATCAAACATGGTCTATTGCAAAAGGATGGAGTTGGCAAAGTTCAAATAGAAATTGATGAAAAGGACGCGAATATGCTCATCATAATTACGGATAACGGAATTGGAAGGGAAAAAGCGAGAGAAAATAATACAGGCCACAATGAGGGCAATGGCAAAGCCACTAATATTACCCAAAAACGATTAGAGCTCTTAAACCAGAAATTTAAAACGAATAATTTCTGTATGGAAATAACAGACCTGAAAGATGCAAGCAACAATCCGACAGGGACAAAGGTTATAATTACCCTGGATAAGGTTCTCAATTGATACGTTAATTCTTTTTTAAGAAACTCCAACACAATTTATTTTAACCCGCCATGTGCATTAGAAATTCTATTACACATTAAAATTACTTTAAAACAAGACACTTCGTTGCATCACTTCAACTCACCAGAACGATGCTCCCGAAAGTACTCGGGACAAGTTTATGCCTCGTTTCAGTAATGCCTTGTTTTATTGTACTTGCAATGCTCATGACGAACCTCCAGTACATAATCCGGGTTTAATGGGACTGAGTATGCTAACTTACGGGAGCCCGGTTCTAACTTAGGATGTCGCGACCCGTCAGGGTACATAGGTACACGTAAGGTGTGGACTGATGCAGATAATTATTTTATGGGCAAAATTGATGATATTAAAATCTACAACAGACCATTGTCTACAGATGAGATAAGTGAGTTGTATAGGAACTATGGTGTAACAACAGATAACACTAGTATTGGTGAAAATATAGAATTTACTGTTTATCCAAACCCAACTTCCGGGATAATAAACATAGACTTTGATGGATTGTCCCCGAAGATTGTAAAAGTTTATAATTTTATAGGAAACCTATTGTATTCTGAGGAGCATTCCGAATCAAGGACATTAAACTTGAATGATATCGGCGAATCCGGAATTTATTTAATTCAAGTAATTGATACTGTAACGAGTGCTTCACAGATTAATAAGGTTATTCTAAAATAGCCATTGGGAATCAGTTGTTAAAGCCAGTGGATTAATTTTCACTGGCTTGTTTTTTTAGAAGAAATTTTTGTTGTTGCACAAGCTCTTGTCTTGCCAGTCAGACGGCCATTTCAATGATTTTTTTTGATGCTAATTGATGCATTCAAAACTCATGGCTCTTCACTTGCGCATAACGCATCCTGCAAATGGTTTATTGCTCGCTGAGGACCAATTAAATGCATCCGCATACAAAACCATCAGCCAGGGAGTCAAGTGTTTCTTGTTCCTTGGCTTTTTCCAGGTCGGTACCCTTGCATTGATAACAAACGGGCAGGTTGGTTGCTTTGTTCTTGAACTCTACCTTTTCCAATTCTTTTCCGCAGACAAAACATTTCTTGGAGAAATCGCTCTTCATGGTGATATGCTGATAAATTGTTGCAAAAGTAATTAAACGTTTCGATATTCATATACGCTATGTTTGTTCAAAACATATTCTATAAAAATCTTAAAGGAAGATGTGCGATTGGCCATAAGAATTTTAACTTATGGTATTAAATTTGATACTTAATTAAGTAATTTAGTAATTAAATAGTTATGGTAAGGTTATTGAAAATATTATTGGTGATCGTACTGGTGGCTTGGACTACCATGTTATGGGGGCAAGGTGTCGATCGTAAAAAAACGGAAAAGCGATTGCAAAAGCTGGAAGCTTTTGAAGAATTGGTGGTTATGGTGAAAGAGAAGCCTATTGAGTTTGTGGCAGATTGGGCATATCCATTGGGCTATTCAAATGTTGACCTGATCACAAATCCCAATCACCTTCGGTTAAGAAACGATAGTGTTTATATGCATATGCCTTATTTTGGCAGAGCATTCCAGGTGACGCCGGGCGAAAGAGGTGGCTTTTATGCAGAAGAAAATATCCGGGATAAGAAGATGAAGGTCAACGAGCGGAAAAGAAGAATTAGAATTGAATTTATGGTCAATGGGGAAAACGACCGTTATCAATGTTTCATAGAAATAATGGGCAAGGAAAGTGCAACCTTAAGCATTTCGAGCAATAACCGCAGCAGTATTTCGTATAGCGGTGATATTCGGGAATGGAAAGAAAACGAGAATTGATATGGATTGAAATAAATGAAAACGGGTATTACTCTATCACCATCTTTTGAGTCAGCTCGTAGGCCACTTCCTTTCCCCTTAGCATACTAACAAGCTGCAAGGCAAACTTCATAGCGGCTCCAACCCCTTTGGCCGTTATAATATTGTCAGCAACTTCTAATGGTGAACCGGTATGTTTAGCTTCAATAAGTTGATTTTCAAAACCGGGATAGCAAGTTGCATTTTTACCTTTCAACAAGCCCTTCTCGCCTAAAACAAGGGGTGCTGCGCATATAGCACCAATCAATTTTCCCCGGTTGGAAAAATCAACCAATAATTCCTTTAAAGCTTCATGTTCGTTCAGATTTAACGTTCCGGGCATTCCCCCTGGCAATACCAATAAATCGGCATCCGTAAAATTACTCTCGGTAAAGATCCGATCTGCAATAATTATTATATTATGTGCTCCTGTCACTTCTTTTTTGTCCGAGATGGAAACAGTGGTTACATCAATTTCAGCTCTTCGTAATACATCGATGGGTGTTATGGCCTCAATTTCTTCAAATCCTTCAGCTAGAAAAATATATACTTTCTTCATTTTTGTCTATTTAAAAGGAAATTAATCTAACATCAAAATTAAGCATAGAAGTTGAGAAGTTCAAAACAAAGCCAACGGAATTCAAACAATTCTCATTCCTAAGAGTTTAAACATAGGTATTCCATGGTTTCAATGTTAAGTTTTGCTTGTTCGTTTTAAAATATGATGGTGACATACGGAAAATGTATATATTTGACAGCTAATTAACGCATTAACATAATAACGGCAAGTGAATGGGTTTAGCCAGCATTGCATCATACATCTCATTTAACTATCGTCATGTATTTACATTCCGCTTAGGGAGATACCTTATAATTTTTTCACATAAGTGATATTTTATGTTTTTACAACAGGGAGAGAAAACCGCTCTGGTAAAGTCTGGACGAACGGTTACATATAACGAGTTAGGGAAGAAGGTACAATTATATTCTTCCTTATATAGGGCAACGATAACCCATAAGGTAGGTATCTTCTCTGAGAATCGCGAAGGGTGGGTTTATGGTTTTTATTCGGCTTGGAACAATGACGCTATTGTGGTTCCGGTTGATTTTATGAGCACGGTTAATGAAGTGGCCTACATTTTAAATGATTGTAAACCGGAGGTGGTGTTTGTTTCGAAGGGAAAACTGGATGATTTGCAAGCCGCTACCAAGCAGTTGGATTATTCGCCCAAAGTGTTTGTAATTGATGATTATGAAGAATCCAATGCGGACGGTTTTTCCGAATTTCCAATCCTGGAATTTAAAGATGAAAAAACTGCGGTAATCATATATACTTCAGGTACCACAGGAACGCCTAAAGGGGTTATGCTTTCATACGCAAATCTCCTGGCTAATATGCAGGCAGTATCCAAAGATGTTAATATTTATCAGGCGGATGACAGGGTTCTGATGTTGCTGCCGTTGCATCATATTTTTGGACTTGTTGGAAATATGATATTACCCATGCACATGGGAGCGATGGCGGCAATTCCCCCATCCATGGCTTCTGAGGACATTATAAAAACATTACAAGACAATAGAATTACGCTTTTACTTGGGGTTCCAAGATTGTTTTCGGCTATACATAAGGGGATTAAAGATAAAATTAACAAGAGTAAAGTAGCCGGGACTTTGTTTGCATTAGCAGAGAAAATAAATTCGCGAGCGTTTTCTAAATTTGTTTTTGGTGCTGCCCATAAAAAGTTTGGGGGTTGTATTCGCTTTATGATTTGTGGAGGAGCTGCGCTTGATCAAGCCGTAGGGAAGGACTACAAAATATTAGGGTTTAACGTGCTCGAAGGATATGGTATGACAGAAGCATCGCCCATGATTACCTTTACCCGTCCGGGACATATTAAAGTAGGTTCTCCCGGTTTCGTTTTACCCAAATGTGAAGTGCAAATACGTGACGGAGAAATTGTGGCCAAAGGCGAAAACATAATGAAAGGATATTATAACCGACCGGAGGAAACAGCTGAGGTAATGAAAGATGGATGGCTGTATACCGGTGATTTAGGGCACTTTGACAAAGAAGGTTTTTTGCATATCACCGGCCGTAAAAAGGAGATCCTGATTCTATCGAACGGTAAAAATATTAATCCGGTTGAGATTGAAATGAAACTGGAACATTATGCTGCTTATGTTGAGGAATTAGGGGTGTACCAATCGGGCGATCAGTTTAAAGCCATTGTTGTGCCATCCAACGAATTAAAAACACGGTTTTCGGATGCGCATGAATTACACCAGCAGATTAAATGGAAGGTTTTTGATGAGTATAATAAGAGTTGTTCATCCTATAAAAAAGTAACAGATTTTACGGTTTTTGATGGAGAGTTACCCAGAACCCGATTGGGTAAAATCCGACGCTTCAAACTGGCTGATTTAGAAAAGGTAGAAGAAATAGAAGAAATAGCGGAAGTAAAGATAGAAAGCCGGGAGTTCAATATTATATCAGAATACCTGACTCAGGAAAAGGGTAAAAAGGTTCTTCCTCAACACCATCTGGAGATGGATTTAGGTTTAGACTCCTTGGATAAGGTGAGTTTGCAGGTATTCTTGAAATCATCATTTGGAGTAGATGTTGACCCAAGTGAGTTAGTAAGGTTTAAAAGTGTTTTGCATCTGAGCGAATTCATTCAGGAACACCGCAGTAAAATGGAGGTGGAGAAGATTGATTGGACCCATATTCTAAAAGAAAAGGTTCATCTCTCGCTTCCAAAAACGTGGTTTACAGGCAGGACACTGGTTAAGGTGTCCAAAGCATTCTTCAGTTTATATTTCCGTCTGAAAGGAAAGGGATTAAAGAATATTCCGGATGAGCCATGCATTATTGCACCGAATCATCAAAGTTATTTCGATGGTTTGTTCGTGGCCTCCTTTTTACGGAGCAAGGTTATTAAGAATACCTATTTTTATGCCAAGGAAAAACATGTGAGCAAACGTTGGCTCAAGTTTATTGCCAACCGCCATCATGTTATTGTAATGGATTTAAACAAAGATTTGAAAGAATCCATCCAAAAACTGGGTGAGGCCTTAAAGAAAAAAAAGAACCTGATTATTTTCCCTGAGGGAACACGTACCAAGACAGGTAAAATTGGTGACTTTAAGAAGACTTTTGCCATTTTGAGCCGGGAACTGAACGTTCCTATTGTGCCAGTATCCATAAAGGGTGCGTATGATGCCTTACCTAAAGGGAGTAAATTCCCCAGGCCATTTAAAAAGGTGATAGTCGAGTTCTTAGAGCCTGTTATGCCGGGTAAAGAAACTTATGAAACTATTTCCAATGCGGTACACAATAAAATTAGCAAGAAGCTGGCGGTGAATCCTGTTAATCTAGATGAGAGCGTTCGGTGATAGGGGAAGAAAATCGATTGTATTGAAGTGAAAAAAATAGTTATGTCAGAATAAGGGAGGGATTCATATGTGGACCCCTCCTTTGTTTTGAGTTTAAACCCGCAATATGCATTAGAAATCCTGTTACGCAATTAAACTACTTCAAAACAAGGCGTTTCACAGAGTTGCTTCAACTCACCAGAACGATGCTATGCCTCGTTTCAGCAACTCCTTGTTTTATCGTATTTTAAATACTTATTACGTACCTCTAATACATAATCCGGGTTAAATTCAATGCGGTAAGAAAGTGATTCCGTGTTTTCCACATATTTGGGCTACCTTTTCAAAATCAGGCTTCCCGGGTTCAAGATTTGCCAGCTCCTCGAACATTTTTTCTATTCCTGCAGGAAAAGCACTTGTAATCATTTGGGCCATTTCAGTCCCTACTACATTCCACGCATGTGGGATGTTTTTTGGGGCAAAGGCCATGTCTCCGGCATTTAACACACTTATTTCGCCATCGACCATTATTTCAACACTCCCTTTGATAACCCTGAATATTTCGTCTTCATTGGTATGGATATGAGGCGGAATCCCAACTCCAGGTCCAACATTGTCAACCCATTCAACAATTTGGTTGTTCGTGTCGCTCCCTAATAATTTATGTGTTTGAATATCACCAATCACATTGAGAACATCTCCTTCTTCTCCTCTGATAATTTTGGGATTTAACACTTTATCCATCTTGTTTTCAACTGTGGTCATTTGACTGCTTGCTAACATTGGTGCAACCGCCAATCCTAATCCCATTCCGGTTTTCTTTAAAAAAGTCTTTCTGTCCATATTTCAAGTTTTACTTAATTAGCAATTAGATCCTTCAAATATATCGCCTTGCCATTTTCCACGTTTATTTGGGAAATGTCAGTACCTAGGGTGCCTGATACACCCCATATAAATGGCCTTTGAATATCTGTAACAGTTAATTGTTTTAGCTAAGATAGAAGGAACGCGGTTAGATGTAAATGTGATAATGGGGGTAAAACCTTAGAATTTGGAAACCTTTACACTTTTCTGTACTCGGAAGGCGAGTAGCCGATATGATTTTTGCAGAAAGAGCTGAAATAATCGGGTGAGGAAAAACCTAGTTCGTAGGCAATTTCTTTGGAGGGCTTGTCGGTAAATTTCAGTGCATGGCGGGTTCGCATGACAAGTTGTTCAATAATCAAACTTTTTGCATTTACCCCCAGTACTTCGCGTATGCATTCGTTTAAATAAGTGGATGATATATTCAGTATTTTGGCATATTCATTCACCTTTTGTATTTCGGTCACATGTTTGCTCAAGAGCCTCTTGAATTTATATACCAAAGTAGCTTTACTGTTGTGGTTGTCAATGGTCGATTTGATGTTGCACTGTCCATCACAATAGATAAAAAAAGTATTTATCAATGCCAGTATGGCATCTTCCTTATGATTCAAATTTGTAGTCAATAATTCATCCAACATTTCCAAAACAGCTTGTACCCTAATTTCGATACCCGGAGCCAATTGAGTTTTGTGTATGGTATCAGAATGCAAAATCCGGGCTTCATTTATTTTCAGTTTGTTCAGGAATGGCTCGTTCAGCACGTTATCTGACAGGTACATCACGTATCCTTTGGAAGAAATGTCGTCCCCGGTTAAAATTTTCCATTGATATTTGGGATTCAGAAAAAATAAGGTGTTTGAGATGTATTCATAGAAAACCCCATCAATCAATAATCCATCTATTGTTCCGGTTATCCAAATGATCGAATAGTAATTATTCTTTGGTTTGGATATTTCGTGTTGAACAATTTTTGATATTTTGATTTCGTTGTTTATCATCCAAGATTAAGTTTATCGATTTATTCATATGTTCCAACATATGTAAGCATTTGAAAACTTGAAAACGGCTCCGTTTGTTACAAGCAATTTTAATATATGTGTAATTAAAAGCTTTTATCCTAACAACTTAACATTTGTTGTAGTAAATTGTTTTGCATGTCGGTAAGTATGTCGCTACTAAGTGTTTTCCATTTTATTATAACTGACATTTCCCATGTCTTTTAGGCAGCACTTAAAAGTTGCATTTCTATTAGCCTGAAGATTTTATTGTCCTCTGGCTTATTTTTAATCACATTGGTAATCAACTCATTAAAATCACCATCGATAAACTCAGCGATTACACGCAGTAGTTCAAGGATAAATCCCCATATTCTCAGAGATATGGTAAGTTCAGTGGCATTATCGCATACATGGTCAAATAAACCACCCATAGATTCGTATGCATCGTATCTCTTGGCTAAACTAAATACATTGTATTCGATCATGGCTAACGATACATCTGCTATTTGTGCATCAAAGTCTTGGGACTTCGATTTTCCCAAAGCGAAGTATTGTTTTGATTCTTTGAAGAATACTTCTATACTCCATCTGATACTGTATACTTTATAATCTTTTAGTATCCCAAGTTTTGTATTGGATGTTGCCAACAAGTGCCACTTTCCCCGTTTGCTTGTTTTGCAGAAAAACAATTTTAAAGGTATTGATTTATATTCGACTTGCACCTCAGCACAAAATAGGTTTAATGCTTTCTCCTTTCTGATCTTTTTTCTGCGCTTGAGGAGTTGAGCAAGTTCTTTAGCTGTGTATGGTTCACCCTTAAAGCTATATTTTGCTTTTGCCATTTTTACCATACCAACTACATGAATACCTGTCTTTAACGACAGAACAGACTTTAATATTGATTCACAGAAAAACCAACTATCCATTAGCACATATTGTACATCCATCTTTTGTTTGACAGCTCTTTTAATCATTGAAATAGCTATGGATATTTTATCATCTTTTAGTTCTTGCTCACGTAAATAACCAAAGGAAGCCTTTTCTCGTTTCTTTCTATATTGTGCTTTCTTTTGTTTAGGGGTCAAACCATATGGTGTTTTCTCATTCTTACCCTTTTCTTTATGTAGACTAAAATCGAGTGAGAATAAACTTTTACCATCCCAATAACCAAGAAAGAGACCTTTAAATCCCCAGAATCTACAATGTTTTACATGTGACCATATCTTGCCAACATGTTCTGTTTTGTAGGTTGATTTTTCAAAATCAGTGTCGTCTATTATCAGACACTTTTCAAATTCTTTGTTCGGTGAAACTAAACCTTCTGTCTGTTTTAATAACTTGATGTTGCATTTGTTCAAGAGGCTACGACAGTTAATGTTATTATCATTCTTAAGTCTATAAAATGTATTCTTACTTGCTTCTATACTTTGTGATAATGGATGTTTAGTATACCTATATACATTGGTCAATGAGTGTAGAGGAAACAATAACAACGCCAACAACAAATCCCCTTTACGAAAGGTAGACTGTGGCATATGTTGAACCCCAAGACTCAATCTGTTCAAATGTAAGGACCTGTATAGTTCCATTATCCTGTAAATTCCTTTTTCACTTGAAGTAAAAAAGCTATTTGTCTCTGAGAAAACTTTTGTACTTTTATTCTGTAGCATGGTTGTTTTTATTAATATCGCACCATTAAGATACTGAATATTAATGGATTAATAAAATATACCATGCTTCTTTTGACTTGATTCTCAATGTTTTATTACACGTGGGAAACATCAGTAAACATTACTTAAACCCGCCATATGCTTTTCTGTAAGGTTTGGGTGTATGTTTTCGGGTATTGGTTATGTGGATCACTTTTCGTTAAATTATGAAGTATAGCCATCCCCACTTGTTTTTGTTGTTCAATCAGATCTATATCGAATATAATTTTCTTGCTAAGCTTGCAATCATCACGAATCCTCTGATAGGCATTCAACAAGCATCCATCGGGATCCATCCATTCCAGGTGTCCGGGTTGTATTTTTCGCTATTGATATCTTTTTCAATGGTATATTCCGGGAGTGCGCCTTTTACCCAGATTAGTATGGTCATAGCCTATATTTAAAATCCTGGCTTCCGGGATCCAATCTTTTAAGATTTTAAAATGATAAAATCAGTCGTCCGTTCAAGTACCGTTTCCGAATCCACAACTTTATCTACAAATTTTTGGTGTTCAGCTTTGTGTTCAGCAAACACTTCAAAGCTATATTTCTGAAAGAAAGCTTCTTCGGTTTCAAAATAAACAACGGTATCTTTTTTCATTTCTTTAATGAGCATGGCCATAAGCACATAATTGGTTTTTTCGCAATCATAGCATAAAAACCATTGATCATATACACAAGTTTCCTGTGGTAATGAGCAATACTATCAATATTCAACTTTAGGCCGTTTGTCCACTTTATTAGTGACCTTTTTATAATTTATAAGATTGTTTATTTAAGGATCCTGTCACTACCACTTCCCTCCAAAAGTTTTCTGGTTAAACTTTATAGATCATAGGCACAAGAAAAGCTGAAGCTAATGAGATTAAAATTTAGTCGAATATTTTTGGGTTTATGTTTATGATGCCTCAAAAAACCAATGTAAAAGTAAATGTAAAATAATGGGAGCATCCTCCTACAGCTGATCAAGTTCACTTTTCACCAAACCTTCCACTTCTGCTGTTAATTCTTTTGAATCTCTTCCTTTGGGATCTATTGCGGGTAAGGCCGTAAAAGTTAGTTTTGTTCCAAAATTTAAAGGGAAATTTCCATATTTGGTCAATTCGCTGTTTCCGTCAATCACAAATGGAACGATCAAGGCCGATGGTGATGTTTTTACAAGCGCTGCAATTCCGGGATGCTGGAATTTTTTTAGCTTTCCGGTTTTACTTCTGGTTCCTTCCGGGAAAATGCTGGCGCTGTATTTTTCTTTCTCGATATGTTTGCCCAGTTTGGCAATTTCCATCATCGATTGTCTTCCGTTCTTTCGGTCGATTAATGCGGAGCCACTGTGTCTCAGGTTGTACGAGATGCTTGGTATTCCACTGCCCAATTCTTTTTTGGAAACAAACTTGGGATGGTGTTTTCTGAACCCCCACACGATAGGCGGAATATCGAAGGTGCTTTGATGATTGGATACGATGATGAGCGGACAATCTTGAGGTAAGTTTTCAAATCCCACAAACTTGATACGGGCACCTACTATTCGCAAGCCATACAACAACAGGAAATTGAGGATGTCCACCGACTTTTTTCTTAGTGGGTAGCCTCCTATAAAATTGCAACCAACCTGAATTACATGGAAGATAAGCAGTAATACACCAAAATAAATCCAATAAATAGTGGACAAGAAATAGGATAGGATTTTCATCATACAAGTATTCTTTAATAGGGCACAAAGGAACAATAAATAGAGTAATTAATTTCTATAATGATGAACAAAATTTTACATTGCAGCTTTTAATAATAATAAAATATACAAAAATATCCCAATTGATCAGGTTCAACAAGATAAGGGTACAGCTGCAATTGACAATGGGTTTGCTGATCGTATTCACAATTGGGGCCTTAGGGATTTTCCATTTTAATACGGTAAAAAGATCCTTGCTGAATGACTACCGCGAGAAACATTTTTATACCGTACTCGAGGCTTCCAAGAGTTCCTTTCAATCTATACTTCAAAAAGCTATCGAAACGTCGGAATTATTAGCTGAGGATCCTACCATTGTATCATGGTTTAAAGGTAAGGAGAAAGATGATGATCTTAAACAGCTGGCACTTCAGCGGCTGGATTATCTTTACAAGAATTATAAATACTCTACCGTATTTGCTGTGAGTAATCTAACAAATAACTATTGGAAGGAAGGGTTTGAATTAATGGATGTTATATCGGAAGAAGATAGTGATGATTGTTGGTTTTTTGAAGGTCTGGAAAATAAAATTAAAACCACATTAAACTTTGATTACAATCGCGAACTCAACAAAACGGTATTGTTTGTAAATGTATTGATGGGCGATTTGGAAGATCCTCTTGGTATAGCCGGGGTAGGAGTGAATCCATCTGTGTTGATTGATGAATTTAATAAGCATAAAATATCAGAAAACACTATTTTATGGCTCGCAGATGAAAAGGGGAAGGTTTTAATTTCGGAACGGGTTGATCAAATAAACAAGCCTTTGCAGGATTATTTGCCTGAACAGGTTGTTCATAATATAATTGAGAATGGTAATGCATCTGTAATTTCCGAGGCCGTGATCAATAATAAAAAAGTGGAAGTTGCTTTTATGCCAATTGCAACTACCCGGTACAAGCTGGTTGTTATGGTACCTGATGAAGAACTGGTTCCGGTTTTAAGGTTGATAGAGCAGCAAACCCTGATGTTTAGTGTGGTGTTTTTATTGATAACATTGGTTGTGGTGAGCATATTATCGCGCACTATAACCTTGCCCTTACTGCGACTGAAAGTTCAGAGTGAATCTCTTGCCGAGGGAAGGCTCGATTATGAGCCGGATCCGGCATTGATTAAGAGAGTGGATGAGATAGGCGTACTGGCCAAGACATTTGATGGTATGCGAAAACAATTGAGCGAGGATATCATCGAGATGAATAAACTCAATGAACGGCTGGTTAATGAGAAAAATCATCTAAAAGAGACGAATCAACAATTGAATAAGGCGCTGGCCAGCGCTTCTGAAAGCGAGCGACTCACACAGTCTTTTCTGGCTAATATCAGTCATGAGATTCGTACTCCCATGAACAGTATTATGGGATTTTCGGAGCTAATTGAGGTTACAGAAGTTGGATCAAACGATTATAAACAATATGCAAGTCTGGTTGTCAAGAGCGGACAACAGCTTTTGTCTATTTTAGATAGCATCATTAATTTATCAAAGATCGAATCGGGTGTTTTAAAACCTAGTTGGGGAAGGATTAATATTTCAGTATTGGTAAAGGAGACCTATGAAATTTACCACGTGTTGGCTAAGAACAGAGGGTTAAAAATGGTTCTGAGTCTTGAACGGAACGAAAAGGATTTGGAGATTCATACAGATGCTATTTTACTTCAACAAGTACTAAATAACCTTATTCAAAATGCAATAAAATACACTAATGAAGGATTTGTTAAAATTGGTTGTTACGAAAAAGAAGACCAATTGATTATATACGTTGAGGATACGGGCATAGGAATGTCATTAAAGGACATGGAGTATATTTTTGAGCCTTTCAGACAAATAGATAATATACACTCCAAAAAAACGGTGGGGGCTGGCCTTGGACTGGCTATTGTGGATAAAATTGCAAAAATATTAGGTGGAACAATTGAGGTTAGTTCCCAGCCTAAAAAAGGTTCGAGGTTTACCGTGAAACTACCAAGAAGTTGAACTAAAAATAAAATTGTATTCCAGCAGACAATACATGGTAGCTTTCATCCAAAAGTTTCGTGTCAATGTCAGCCTCTAGCATAAAAGTCATATTTCTTTTTAAATCAACTTCAAAGTTTATAGGAATCCAGAGTGGAGCCTTATTTTCGCCATCCATAAAAATAATATCCATATCTAAACCAGATGTTAACCGGGCTGATTGGTTTAAGGGAATAGTAAGCAAACCTGTGAGGTCAAGTCCAAGATCGTTGTTAAAGCTGTGAAACCCTGTAGCAACGGATAAATTCCTTTTTAACGCAAATTCCAGATCGGCTCCAAGGTATGTGTTTTCGCTAAATACATTAAACCTTAAGCCTAAATCTACCCCCGATGCCAGGCCATAACCGGCTTGTATAAACAGGAAATATTCTTGAGCTCCTTCATTTACAATAACCGCCGGCATAATTCCGACATTGAATTTCTTTGTGGAAAGTGTTTGTGCAGTGCCAAATATCTGGGCATTTATGGTTATAGCCAAAAATAGAATGGCTGAGGTCAATAATAATTTTTTCATGGTGTGTGTTGATGTTAGTTTGTGTATTATATTCTGAAAATAAATATTTACAGTTAGTCAATGAGGTTGATTTTATTTATTGATCGTATTCATGATAAAATTGGCAATTGATTTATCGGAAGAAAAGAGAACGCCATGCTGGTTCATAAAAGTAGATTCGTTCGAATTTAAATCAAGTGGTTGACCTTTGAAGTCACCTGCTATTAACCCTAGTTCAGTAAAAATACATGTAGTTGCGGCAAAGTCCCAAATACTGCCTCCTCCGACTTCTTTTTTGGGGAGCTTGAAGTAACAAGAGGGACTGTTTTCCATTACCCAAATAGAATTCATCGCTGCTCCACCGTGGTTGATACACTTGAATTCAACACAACCAATGGATTGGCTATATTGTTCTAATTTTGCTTTTATTTCATCAAATTTTTTGTGTTTGGTAAAACTCCTGTCTGTGATAAACGAAAAAATTCCTGAAGAATTGTTTAGAGCTAACTTTTGGTTGTTTTTGAATGCTCCGGTTCCTTTTGTGGCATGATAAAGATTCTTTTTAACGGGATCAAAAACAACACCGATGAGTGGGTCGCCATCTTTTGAAACCAGCGCTATGGAAACGGAATAACCATCCTTGCCTTCGGTAAAAGATAAGGTTCCATCCAAGGGATCGATACACCAGAATTGATCCTTCTCGAAACGGGACTTATCGTCGGTAGCTTCTTCCGTCAACAAGCCTAGGTTGTATTTTTTTATTGTAGGGGTAAGGTGTCTTAGGATAAGCTCCTGGCTTTTTATGTCCACCTCGGTAACCACCTGCGAAGCTAAACTTGTGCCGCCGGAAACTTTATGGAGGCCGGATTCAACAGGTTTCCGGTTTACTTTTACCTCTCTGTGGGCATACGTAGAAATCAACTCGCCGGCTTCTTTTGCCGCAAGGATAGCAGTATTGCAAAGTGTATTTAAGTCTTGCTCAGATAAATTCATTGCGCACTCGGTAATAATTATTAATGGGAGTTCATAGTCGGTTTAAACGGAATACTGATTACTACTTAGGACTAACTTCTCTTACTGTGAACTGTTGTCGTAATGCGACCTCTTTTTTCAGTTCTCATCGCTTGGTGCTTAGGCCTTCTAGCACCAGCCTGCTTATCCTTTCGCTATAACTGTTGATTTTCCAATGTCCGGGGCTCCACCCTTTCAGGAAACGGTGAAAATCGGTCCAGGCGACAGGGTATAACGCACGCCACTCATTTTCCAGTTCTTCAAAGTCAACCATTTTACCATTGTTTTTCAGCGCAATTAGCAGCTCTTTAAAATAAAAATCCAGCACCCGCTGTTCGTACTTCTCGCAATCGTCCTCGTACATGCAGCTACCAATAAAGTAGGCTACGTCTTTCATTCCACAACCGCCACCCACATACTGAAAATCAACTGCTGCTACTTGTTTGCCATCTTCAGAAAAACAAAAGTTAGCCAGTTTGGCATCGCCATGTACGAATGTCAGGTATTTCGCCCCGTTTAGCTTTTCATCTATTAGGGGAGCAGCATCTTTTAAAACCTGATCACCCATGATCTCTAGCTCGTCGGGGCGGGTGTCCAAATGCCAATAGGTTCCAATTTCCCATAGTCCCTCAGGTTTTTCGTTTAAAAAAGTAGCGTGGAAATGAGCCAGCCAGCTTAAGCAAGTTTCTACCTCCTGCCACGAAACGGTTGTTAGCCTTTCACCGAAACCGGAGGCATCCAAATCTTCCATTAGCATAAAAACTTCATGGTTTTTAGATTCTATGGTATAGATTTGAGGAACCTTACAGTTGAAGTTGCACTTGCTGGCAAAGTTTTGGTACCATGCCGTTTCCACTTCATACGATTTTACCTTGCGGAGATGCGAGTAATCCGTATTCCAACCTCGGGGATGTTTTTTCTTGTTGGGCATTTTAACATGCTTCGCAACCACACTTTTCAAGTTACAGTTTTCTAATCCTATTCGTACTATGCTTCCATAGCCGCTCCAAAGGCTTTGTATTTCTTCCAGAACATGTAAGTCGCTAGCTCCAGTGGCCAGAAGTGTTATATCTTTATAATGTTGATTCATGTTTAAGTTTTGAATGCACAAAGATAATATACTAAATAGAATTGTCTTAATGTTGTGGTTACCCACCGGCAGGCGGGGAGCCATGATATTATCAAGTAAAACCATAGTAACGAAAAAAATAGTTTTCAAAACGAAAAAAATAGTTACATTTGTTTTGTCAACATTATTCATGGTACAAAAAATTAAATAATGAGCTTACAAAAAATCACAAAACGCGAGGAAGATGTGATGAAGATTCTTTGGAAAGCAGGAAAGGGCTTTGTTAAGGATTTGCTGGCAGAGCATCCAGAACCAAAACCGCATTATAATACGTTCAGTACTATAATCAGAGGCTTGGAGGATAAAGGATATGTTTCGCATAAACCTTATGGAAATACACATGAATACTATCCTGCGGTTACCAAAGAAGAATACCGTAAAACGTTTGTTAAAAACGTAGTGTCCGATTATTTTGAATCATCTTATAAAAATGTGGTTTCCTTTTTTGTTAAAGAAGAGAAACTTAATGTGGATGATTTAAAAGAACTCATAGATCTTATTGAAAAGAAAAAAGAATAGTAATGACTGCGTTTTTTGAGTTTCAGCTTAAAGTAGGCGGCGTATTGGCACTGATGGCACTGATATATCTGTTGTTTTTATCCAGAGATACTTTGTTTCAACGAAACCGTGCCTGGTTGCTTGGTAACCTTATTGTACCATGGATAGTGCCGTTGATGGCTATGCCGGTTCAGTTAAAAGAGTTTTTCTTTGGAAAAGAGCAGTTTGTTCAAAATACCCCAATACAAGAATTTGTAATCACTAATTATGTTGTTAACCCAGGCGTTTTGCCAGCTGTCCAAGCTAAAACAATGCATTGGCAAACTGTTCAATGGGTACTATTTGCATTGGTAGCATTAGTGTTATTGATGAAGTTGGCAATAGGCTGTTTTTCTGTTTTAAAACTCAGAAACAATTCCATTAAAAGTAATTATAAAGACGTAAGACTGAGACTACTTAAAAACGTTTCCATTGTTCCCTTTTCTTTTTTCAGAACCATTTATGCACCAAAAGAAATTGAACGCCAAAAAGATTATCAATTGATTTTGGAGCATGAATCTGCACATTGTAAACAGTTACATTCTATAGATATTGTGTTAGCCGAACTGGTGTTGTTATTTCAGTGGTGGAACCCTTTTGCATGGTGGTTACGAAAGTTAATTGCTCAGAACCATGAATATTGTGTTGACAGCAGCATGCTTAAAAAAATGAATGAACCCAGTAAATACCAATACTTGTTGGTGAACTTGTTATCGGCTAATCCCTGTTTGCATTTGGTGAATAGTTTTAACGGTAGTTTTACCAAAAAAAGAATTATCATGATGAATAAAAATAAGTCAAATCATATTCTGAATAGATTAAAATTAATACCGGTATTTGTTTTGCTGTTGGCAGGCGTTTCTGCTTTTACCAATCCGGAAAAAACAGCTGTGGATAGATATAATATTCAGGACAAACCACTTACTGAAGACCCATCAAAAGTGTTTGTTAAGGTTTTTAATGATGCAGACGCTGCAATAGATTCTGTCAAACAAGTAAAAGTAAGAGTTGTTAAAACCTTAGAAGTAGATTCTTGTAAAGATGTTGAAGTAGAAAATAGTACAGACGAAGTTGTTAGTGTATATGGCTTTACTGCTTCGGATAGTATTGTGATACATGGCAATAATAAATTGGGATTACATGGCGATGTGGATTTTAAAGTCGCCAAAGCAGGTCAGCCGCCACTTGTAATTATCAATGGAGAGGAAACTACGGTTGAAGTGTTGAATCATATAGAGGCTGAAAATGTTGAGGAGGTTATTGTTATCAAAGATGATGAAGCGGAGAAGTTATATGGCGATAAGGGTAAGAACGATGTTATCATAGTGAAGAAAAAGGAGTTCAATGGAGATTCAGCCAACGTGGAAGTACAGGTTCGAAAAGCCAAAAACATTCATGCAAATCACCCTCTTGTTAAGCTTGATAAAGGGAAAATGGGCGAATCTCTTTTAGTGATTATTAACGGAGAAGAAAAAACTGTATCAGATTTGAATGGTTATGATCCTTCTTCATTTGAGAGTATTTCGGTTCTTAAAGATGCATCAGCAGTTAAGATATATGGAGAAAAAGCCAAAGATGGGGTAATGATAATTACTTTAAAAGGTGATGATGTAGAACATATCAATAAGTACAAAAAAGAAAAGTACATCATTCATGCACATGAGAAATTGCCAATGGATAAATCTAAAAAGAATAGCCAGGTTAATGACAAGCTATTATATATGATAGATGGTAAAATAGTATCGCAAAAAGAAGTTAATATACTGGATCCTGAGAAAATAGATAAAGTAGAAGTGCTAAAGGGGGAAAAAGCAAAAGAAGAATACGGAAACAAGGCCAGGCATGGGGTTGTAAAGATTACCACTAAAAAATAATGAAACGCTCGCAAAGTCATGCTGATGTTCTCGCGAAGTTTCGCTGATAAAAACACAAAACCTCGCAGGAAAATAAATCTGCGGAACACCGCCTTTTGCTTTGCGTTCATCTACGAGAAATAATACCTTTGATCGTTCATTAATGCTGGCAAATATGTTAGAAATCGTTTATCAGGACGAGTATTTTGTGGCTATCAATAAACCTCACGGATTGTTGGTGCATCGTAGTCGGATAGCTGCAGATGCAGAAGAGTTTGCCTTGCAGTTAGTCCGTGACCAACTCCGTAGAAAAGTTTTCCCCATCCATCGTTTGGACCGAAAAACCTCGGGCATACTGGTATTCGCATTTGCTGGCGAAGTGGCCAGTAAATTGCAAGCTGTTTTTGAAAGCGATGAAACACAAAAGAAATATTTGGCGATAGTTCGGGGTTATTTCCCTGATGAAATATCGGTTGACTACCCACTGACCAACGACCGTGGCAAAACACAAGAAGCCATTACCGTTTTTAAAACATTAAGAAGGTCTGAATTAGATATCCCCTTTGGTAAGTTCATTACTTCGCGTTACTCTCTAATTGAAGCCTATCCTAAAACAGGTAGGATGCATCAAATCCGTAAGCATCTGAACCATTTGCGTCATCCAATTATTGGCGACCGCCCCCATGGTTGTAACAAGCAAAACAAACTGTTCAAAGAGCGTTGGGGTATGACTACCATGATGCTGCATGCAAGTGAACTGAAATTAACGCATCCTATAACGAAAGAACCATTGTTTATTAAGGCGGAAATGTTTGAGACTTTTAAAGAAATGATAAAGGTTTTGGAGTTGGTTTAACCCGCATTGTGCATGTTCTAATGCATATTGCGGATTCAACGGTATGTATGGAGGTAACCCTGTAAAATCCCTGTTAAAACTATACTTTATATTTTTGAATAAATGGGGCTAATGTTCTGATATACATATATATTCGTACGCTAAATTTCTTATTAACACAATTCAATGTGTGTTTAACATTGATTTATGTTGATATATCAAAAGTAAGCCTAATCTAATCTTGATTTACTTGACTTTTTGTATATAAACTAAGAAATTAAGGATAATGAGACTACTTTCTCTTTTGTTGTTTAACAATTAAATCCTTCCGTTATGAAACATACTTTTACCCTGATTGTCATTTTATTCTTTTTTTTGATTTCGGGACAAACTAGAGCAGCGGATTTCGGTGGTACCGTTTCGGCTAATACTACCCTTACCCTGGCCAACAGCCCTTATAATATCATTAGCAATGTAACCGTTAATCCGGGAATAACATTAACTATCGAATCCGGTGTTGAAATACGGATGGGAAGTAATCTCTATTTTCATGTGAGGGGAACCCTGAATGCTACGGGAGTAACTTTTACAGCAAATACAGCGACTCCTTCTCCAGGATATTACGACGGTATTTATGTCAGTTATTCAGGATATGCTGAGTTCGGAGATGTTAACATGGATGGTTGTACCATTGAATACGCTCGCCAGATGCATGTCCGGAAAGGTTCAATGAGTTTGGTTAATTGCACCCTCCAGAATTTTAGTGTCTATGGTTTGGATATTTATTCGGCAGGTACGGTTCATCTCGAAAACACCTCCATATCCGGAACACCTTATCCGATATATTTTAGGGATACCAACGGGGGGAATTTTACGGTTGGCCCCAATGTAACACTAACAGGAAATACCAATGATTTCATTTATCTGAATTTCAGGGATATCGATGAGGAGTTTACGATGTACAACCTTGATATCCCTTATTATTTTGATTCGGAACTCAGGATCACAGAATCCGGACAGCTGAATATTGAGCCCGGAGTTCAACTTCAAGGACACAGCAGTGCCTATATAAGTGTTAATGGAAGGATTAATGCTATTGGTGAAGAAAACAATCCAATTGTATTTACGACTCGTTCGGGATATACTTACTGGCGGGGATTCAATATTAACAATACAGCCATTGATTTAGACTGCATATTTAGGAACTGTATTTTTGATAATGCGGCATATAATAGCCGTTCTTATTGTGCTATGTCAATTTTTGATGCGTCACCAACGGTTGATAGTTGTAATTTTAGAAATAATGCTTACAACCTGGAAGTTCATGGACGAAGCTTTCCTGCTTTCTCCAACAATTCTTTTGGTGTATCTAATCAAACAGGATCAACGGCTTATAACATAGCGGTCGACCTTAATGCGGAACCCACGTTCAACAACGATACCTTATATTTTAATAATACAGAAGCCAGAGCCGTGGGTATTCTGGGTAATAATGTGGTTCATAATGGGCATTTGCGGCAACTCGATTTTGTAGGTATTGAAAACATTACCTACTTATTACTGACCAACGTTACCATTACCGAAACGGGATCTTTAACGATTGATCCGGGTATTGTTATAAAAAACGTAAGCAGCAGTTATAATATTTATGCCAATGGTACTTTAACAGGGGTGGGAACTGCGGAAGAACCTATTGTGTTTACGGCCCAAGCCGACGATGCTTATGGTAATCCAGCTGATACCAATAATAATGGAAGCGGTGCAGCGCTCAGTCCGTCTTCAGCTGGAAGAATCCACCTGAACAGTGAAGCGCTTTCAACAATGGATAACTGGCTGCTTAGATATATTGGATACAGTTCAAGCAATTATGGGGTTTATGTTCGAAATAATAACGTTCTAACTAACTCAAAACTAAGCAATAGTTACCGGGCAGTCTATTTTGCAGAAAATGCGCAAATTGTCAACAATCATTTTGAAGATATAAATAGTTATCCCGTTAGCAGATATGTCAACGAAGGCAGTCCGGTACTCATTAGTAACACGCTGGCCAATGCCAATATGAATGGTATACAGATTGTTGGCTTTGCCACGGACACGGTTACCTTGGAGCCCATGGATTTTGCAGGATATACGAATGTAGCCTATGTAATTGAAAACGAAAAGACTATACCGGCCAATGCGATTTGTAATATGGCTCCCGGAACAGTTATTAAATTTCAGCAGTGGGCTAATTTGGTCGTTAACGGAGGTCTGTCTGCTATGGGTACCCCAGCCGAAAAAATTGTGTTTACTTCTATTCATGATGACTCTGCTGCTGGCGATACCAATTTAAATGGAACCAGCAGTGCTCCCGCGGCGGGAAACTGGTATGGTATTGATTTCCGAAACGCTTCTCTCGATAATATTAACCAATTGGCTCATTGCGAAGTTCGTTATTTATATTATGGTATCACCACTACCGACTGTTTTGTGGACATGGAATCCGTACTGATGAATTTTTCTTCCATTAACGGTATGCGAATTTTTGGCAGTGCCAACCCATCTGTAACAAACTGTCAGTTTTATAATTTAAATAGCAATCCTATTTACATGGATATGTTTGCCGACCCCACTTTCTCGGGTAATACGGTAGCCAATGTACCTAGGATTGGAATTAGTCTTCGGGGTCAAGCGGTAACCGGGACAGTTCCGGTTAGAAGTTTTGCAGGTATTGATACTGCCACGTACATCATCGATGAACATATGACAGTTAACGATCATCTGATTATTCCGGCAGGATTAACCTTTAAGTCTAATGCAGATAGAAGATGGTATGTTAACGGCCGATTGGACATTCAGGGAACAGCTACCAATCCTGTAGTGTTCACTTCTTATCAGGATGATACTTATGGTAAGCCGAAGGATTTGGAAGGTAATGGACTAGGAACCCAATATGAGAGAGGTTCGCACATATACTATTATGATGGCAGTGATGATAATAGCACAATAAATTATGCCATTTTCAGATATAGTGAAGATATTCCAATTAAGTGTTATAATGCTTCTCCCACAATTCAAAATACTCGTTTCGAGCAGTTTAATCGAAGTGGGATTTTACTGTCTGGTCTGAGTAGCCCTACGGTTAACAACAATGTATTTAACAATATTGCTTATCCGCTGAGCACTTCGTTGGCTTCATTCCCGGCAGTTCATAGCGGAAACGTTATTTCCGGAACAACCGGCAGAGGAATTAGAATCGTAGACGAAACCCAAACGCAGGATGTTACTGTGAGTAAACAGTCCTTTGCCGGAATCAATAATATTCCATACATCATGGGAACCTATACCATTGGCACCGGTTCAATTGTTACCCTTGATCCCGGAGTGGTATTTAAATTTGTCCAATATGGTTCTTTAAGAGTTTATAAGGGATTGATTGCCCTGGGAACAGCAGGTGAAAAGGTGGTGTTTACAGCCAATACCGACGATTTTTACGGAGGGGATACTTATAATGATGGAGATGCTAGTTTGCCGGGCAGAACACATTGGTATGGTATTTACTTCTATAATGAGGCCATAGATGCAGAGTGCATAATGGAGCATTGTGTCATTAAAAATGCAACATACAGTGCGGGGGGAAATAGTTGGGGAGCCATAACGTGCGATAACTCTTCCCCAACTGTTACCGACTGCTTGTTCGACAGTAATTTCTACGCTGTGGTATCGCGTAATACCTCTCAGCCTTCTATTAGTAATTGCGATTTTATAAACTTTGATCCCAATAATGGATTATCCGTGTACAATATTACATCCGCCAATGTGATTGATGTTCCCAATAGTTGGTGGGGTGATCCTACCGGGCCTTATCACGCAACGCTAAATCCAACAGGCTTGGGTAAGGCTGTTTCCGATGGAGTGACCTTCACCCCATGGAATTCTATACTGGGAAGCCCTGTCCTGGGTGACGTAAGTATGAACGGTGAAATTAAACCTTACGATGCTTCGTTGGTTCTGCAGCATACTGTGGGCAATATAACTTTGGATCCAACACCGCTTAGTGTCGCAGATGTATCCGGAGATGCTACCGTTTCCAGCTACGATGCTTCTTTGATATTGCAATATTCAATAGGACTTATTACCGATTTCAACAATATTCCTCCGCCAGCCGCAGGTTTAAAGTCTGCCGGGCCTTCAAGCGGACTGCATATTAGCGGTACAGATGTTGAAGTTTCCTCTTCTGTGTTTGATATAGCACTACAGCTTTCTGCTCCTGAGTCAGTTAAGGCAGTTGATTTAAAGTTGACTTCTAATCCTGCCCATATCAAACTGCGCGCTGTGGAATCAACCGAATTACCAGGCGGAACAATGCTTGCGAATGGTTACGACGATTCGACCGGAGATATTGCCGTTTCTATGGCATCTGCCCACAGCTTGAATTTGAATCAGACTGTATTGACATTGAAGTTTGAGAGAATTGGAAACGATATTTCAAGCTCGTATATTGAGCTTCTAAGAGCTTCAGCCAACGAAATAATCTCCGATACGCCATTCGAAATCGAGGTTATTTCACCTGTTTCAACAGGCGTCGATTTGAATTATGGAATCGACGATATTAATATGTACTATGCCAATAGTCTTCTGTTCATGGATGTTTCATCTAGCATCGCATTGCCTAATTCAACGGTTACCATAACCGATATGGGAGGTTCTGCTGTACACCAATTTGTTATAGAAGATATTGGATCAGGTCAACATAGCTTTAACTTACCGTTAAGTTCCGGTATTTATCTGATTACTATCAGAAACAAGGATTTTACCGTAACGCAAAAAATTTCGGTTAAGTAAATAGTAATCACTGAAGGCGGGTTGCTTTAACAGCTTCCCTTCCTTCTTAAAATTATAGCTATGGACACTAATTACAAAAATATAAGGCTGCTGCTAATGGGGATAATTTTATTCCTGGGCATAAGCTCTAATGCACAGACTTTAAATTTTAGTATCGAAAACTTAAGTATAGAGGAACGGGATACTTTTGTTGTTGCGATACGGGCAGATAGCGATCTAACTGGTGAAGATGTTTTTGCGTATCGGTTTCATATTACCTATCATACTTCTTATTTTGAGTTTTTAGAGGTAGAATCGGTGGGAAGTATGTTGCCGGGCTGGGGATTGCCGGAAGTAAACCTAACTTCTGCAGGGAACCTTCGATTGGCCGGTGCCGGTGCCGATGCGATGGTGGGTACAGGCGATATGATCTATCTAAAATTCCGGTCATTGAGATATGGAGGCGCTTACATTGGTTTTAATGCAAGCCAGAGTTACCTGAACGAGGGATCTCCAACTGCTGCTTACACCAGTGGTTTGATCAATGCGTCGCAACGCTCATTTCCGAATATAACACCGGACAGCGGTCAACTGTTTGTGGGGGATGAAATTGGCATCTCGGCCAGCGGTGGATTGGCACCGTACGTATTCGATACAGAAAACTCTGCAGTTGTCCAAATTATCGATAATAACACCTTGAGAGGGGTCGGACCTGGTGTAACAAGAACTTTTGTTACAGATGCCAACGCTGAAATAAATTATTCTACCGGGGTGTTCGATGTCAGGGCTATCCGCATGAGTTTTCAAAGTGGTATTTCCGTGTTTCCTACACAAACCGTGTTGTTGCCCATCTTAATTGAAGTGGCACCGGGTACACAGGTGTATTCCGGTACTGTGGAAATATCGTATTCAGGAGGCCTCGTGCCTTCCGAAGCGGCATTGCAGCAAGGAGACTATTCGCTTTCATTTGAAAAAAGGATGACGGACCGACTTGCTATTTCCTTTGCTTCGGGAACACCTGTCACCGGAAGCGGTGTGTTGGTCTATGTCCCTATGCTTGGGATTACGCCGGGGAACAAATCTATTACTTATACTAGCACGGTATTTAACGAGAATCTGTTATCATTTAATACCAACAATAATCTATTGGTAAATACATTACCTAATATTGCCATTGCTCCTAATTCAGGATCGTTAATGTGGGGTGGAACTATAAACCTATCGGTGAGTAACGGAACACCTCCATATAATTTCACGGTTTCCGATAACAACGTAGCTTCGGTTGATGCTTCGGGAGTGTTTACCGGATTAAGCGGGGGACAGGTTGCCGTTTCGGTGACGGATAATATAGGTGCTTCAACCACATCGGGTGTTTTTACGGTTAACGATCATACATTAACCATTAATAATACAGATGGAGACCTGGACAGTGATACACGTGTTGCAGTCAGTTCTTCACAATTACCTGCCGGAAGAAATATTTTCAGCTTTGAAGGCACTATCACCTATCAAAGTGCTTATTTGGACTTTGTAGGAGTGGAAGGTGCCGATCCGGGTATGTTAATAGAAACCACAATGGCTGCAAATGCCGTTAATCTTGCAGGTGCCAGCACTTCTCCGATCTCATCAGGTAACCTGTTTTATCTGTTGTTCAGGATAAAGAACGATCTGAATATTTTATCCAATACTCCTGTTAGTTTTAACGGATTCAGTTTCAATGAGGGGAATATAAACTCGGTGTTGGCCAACGGCGTTGTTACCCGTGTTGCACAGGCAACGTATCGACCGGTAGCTGATGCAGGTGCTAACTTTTCGGTTAATGAAAACAGCACTGTGCAATTGGATGGTTCAGGTTCCTACGATAATGATGGAGACCCCTTTACCTATGAATGGGGAGCGCCACAGGGAATAACCTTGGATGATCCAAATATTGTCAACCCATCGTTCCTGGCTCCTGAGGTGAATCAGAATACTAACTACCAATTTAGCCTGGTTACCAATGACGGAACCAGCAATTCAGATACCTCATGGGTTACGGTTACCATATTGCAGGTGAACAAAGCACCTGTTGCCAATGCAGGGCCGGATATGTCCTATCCTGAAGGAACCAACGTAGTGCTTGACGGAACAGGTTCAACTGATGCGGATGGGCAAACATTAATTTACAGCTGGCAATCTCTGGACGGTACAGTGCTATTTAACCCTAGCAGTTCTAATCCAAGCTTTATCGCACCGGAAGTTCAAAGCAATACTACTTATCAGTTTGAATTAACGGTGAACGATGGAATTGTTGATTCAGAGGCCGATACTGTTCATATTCTGGTGCAGCATGTCAACAAAATACCAATTGCTCATGCAGGTGTAAATCAATCGGTGAACGAAGGTGATCCTGTTCAGTTAGACGGTTCCCTTTCTGCCGATCCTGATAATGAGGACATCACATATTTATGGACAGCACCAGCGCAAGTAACCTTGTCGTCCAACACAGTGGCACAACCTACTTTTACAGCACCAAGTGTGAGACTTGATTCTGCATTGGCGTTCTCCCTGGTGGTTAACGACGGGCAGAGTAATTCGATTCCGGATGAAGTTATCATTTCTGTTTTAAATACGGATGTATTAAGTGATGAGGCCGATATCCTTGATGTTACACTAACGGATATGTTATCGGCAGATATCGATGCAGTAGCAGCGACAGTTTCCTTGAATATGCCATATGGATATGATATCAGAAGTCTGTCGCCTGGTTTCGAATTATCAACCTGGGCTACCGTTAATCCGCCGAACGGTTCTAACAGGGATTTTTCGGTTCCTCAAATTTATGTGGTGACAGCAGAAAACGGAACAACATCCAAAACCTGGACCGTTGGTGTTACTGTGCCGGAAACAACATTATCAAGAAGTATTGCAGCCGGCTGGAACATGCTTTCATTGTCGCTTACGCCGAATAATGTGGCAATTAATGATGTGATGTCGAGCCTGACATTCGAGAACCTGGATTATTTGAAGTCGCCTGTGGCATCCACCACTTATTATGCGGGGTTCGGTTGGTTTGGCGATTTGAATGAATTCCCGGCTTATCTGACAGTACGTCTTAAAAAGGCCACTGCAGGAACCTGGCAGGTTGCAGGAAGTGAGATCAATCCTACACTGGAATCCATTCCGGTGGTTTCGGGTTGGAACAGTTTGCCATACCTATTGAATGCAGACGCAGCCATCAATGATGCAATCTTATCATCGTCCATTCCATCTGGCGATATCCTGATAAAAGGTGAAGCAGGAGCGGCAATTTACTTCCCGGGCACTGGCTGGGTTGGCGATTTAAATACGATGGAAGTGCTGCATGGATATAAAATCAATATGCAGTATCCCGGAGTGCTCAGGTACGATGCCTCGGCGGTTGGAGGTGCAGTCCCTCCATCGGCTCAAATGAAAAAAGCCGTTGCCAGCAACGATTTTGGAAACGACTTTAGGTATTCTGCTAATCTGGTTGGAGAATTTGTAGATATGGACAAAAAACCGATTACCAACGTGAATGATCAATTGAGGGCGTATAATAATGGTGTTCTCTGCGGGGTAGCCACGGCAACCTATGTTTCGGATTTGGGAAGACACATTTTTGTGCTTACCTATTATGCCAATAATAATGGAGAAACCATTGAATTTAAATCGGTTCGTGAAGGGCATGAAGCAGACATGTTTATTTCAAGGGATTTTGTTAAAGACGATATAATTGGAAGCGCTTCGAATCCTGAACAACTGGTATTGCCAATAACAACAGGCACGAAAGGTCATGGACAAGGAGGATCGATAAGGATTTCCCCTAATCCTGCGAGCGGTTATCTTAATATCAATAGTGAAGAAGAAATTCTACTTGTTTCTGTTTATAACTCTATTGGCAATAAAGTAATGAATCAAGAAGGTTTGGGTAGGGACATCCTGCTTAATATCGAGCTATTGCCAACAGGTATCTATTACATCGAAATTACCGTTACCAACGGAGTTTATCTGCATAAATTCATTAAAAACAGTAAGTAATGGGAAATAATAGTTATACAATTCCGAAAAAGGCAAGTTCAAGTCTATCTGCTAATATTCGTTATGTTGGCAAGTGGCTTCTGCTTTCCTTCAGTTTATTAATGAGCATTCAAGTCGATGCTACCATTAAATTGCCTCCAATACCGTCTGTCGATGAATTTAATCGGATCTATGAATATGATTCGGAGTATGCGATTCGGGTGGATCTGAACGGATCGTTCCTGGAATCCGGAACCATTATCGCATATATGGGAAACCAGATACGGGGCGCTCAAACACAACCGGAGACCTTTCCGCCAACCGGCAATAAGGTTTATAAATTACGTATCTACAGTAATGAATCTTCGGGGGAGACCATCACGTTTAAATATTATGATTTATTCGGAGATAAGATATACGATATAACGGAAACTGTGAGTTTTGTTCCGGATGAGGTTCCCGATTTAAGTAACCCGGATATTTTTAATGCGTTTTGTCCGGCTCCGGTGGTGGCCGATTTGTTATTGCCTGTGGATAACGCACCCAATACCGACAATAGGGTTACCTTTTCGTGGCAGGGTTCTTCCGCGAATACACATTATGGATTGTTGTTGTGGGAAGATGGCCAGCCCGAACCTACTGCACCATATTATTCCGGAATAAAAGGTACCAGTACCACAGTTTATAATTTATTGAATGGAACCACCTATAACTGGCGCATCATCTCCTATAATGGTTGTGATGATGACCTCAGTTCTGCCTATTCCTTTACGGTGAGGGAATTGCCCGACCTGATAGTTTCAGGTATCACCACTCCGCCAAGTGTGGAATCAGCTACCAATTTTACGGTTCAATACACCGTGCAAAACCTGAATGCAGGGCCAACTATTGAAAGCAGCTGGTACGACAGGGTTTATGTTTCGGATAACGAAACTTACGAGCCTACCGATTTGTATTTGGGCAGGGTTTTAAACAATACTACTGTTGCGGGAAATGGTTCCTATTCCAATTCCTTGGAAGTACTGTTACCGGCAGAATATGAGGGTTCGTATTATATTTTTGTGTTAACCGATTTTAATAATAACGTTAAGGAAACTGACAATACCAACAATGCTACCGGGCAAACGCAAGCCTTAAACGTTACCCTTAGAGCTTTACCGGATATTTCTTTGGCAAACATTACTGCGGACAAAACTTCTGTACAACCAGGTGACAGCATTGAGGTTTCCTGGACGGTAGAAAACAATACGGGGGTGCCCGCCATTGGTGGTTGGTCAGAAAAAGTATCTCTGAACAACCTAAGTGGATTGAAGATACAATTAGCAGGAACCAATGCATATGAAGCAGACCTGAACGCTGGAGCAAGCGTTCTGCGTAATGCCAAGTTTAAGATTCCTAATTCGCTGCCATTCGCTGGTGATGTTTATTTAGAGGTGAAACTGTTCCCGGATGCGGCTTTAATCGAAAAACCGGGAGGAGCGAGTAATAATACCCTGGTTTCCACCTCACCTGTAAATATTGGAAGCCAGTTGTTTTTATCGATTCCTACAAGCTCTTTGGTTGAAAATTCTACTTCTTCACTAAGGTGCATTGTTTCGCGAAGCAGTAATCCGGCCACACCATTGGATGTAAGTTTATCAACCGATGTGGCAGGTCAAATTACCATTCCTTCAACTGTAACTATCAAACCAAGTAGCTATTCTGCTATTTTTTATCTATCTGTTGTAGATAATGAAATATTGGATGGGACGCGCAATGTTCAGATTACAGCTAACGCTCCTGCGCATAACGACACAACTGTCAACTTTTCAGTTTACGATAATGAGGTAGTTTCTTTAAGTGTTGCGTTTGATAAACCAAGTGGAGTGGAAGGCGACGTGTTGACACTAACAGTTACCCGAAATTTGGTTACGGATCAAGATGTAACAGTTAACCTGTTTGCCAGTAAAAGTAATCAATTAGAGTTTGTTAATAAGTTGGTAATTCCAGCTAATCAGGCTTCTGCCAATGTTCAGGTTACCCTGAAAGATGACCAAGTTGCAGAATTAAACGCTGATGTTTCTGTCAGTGCAAGTTCTCCGGGAATGAATCAGGGCAGTGGGGTCGTAACCGTGATTGACGATGATGTACCTGGAATAGAACTGGAAATTCTTTCGGATTCAATTTCTGAATCAGGTGGGCCATATGCTGCGTGGGCTATTGTCCGAAAAACCGATACGGAAGACAAGAGTGTCAGGGTAAGATTAAGCACTAATATTCCTAACGCATTATTCTTTCCGGATAATATATATTTGCCTTTGGGAACAGGGGAGAAGAAGTTTAACCTGGGAGCCATTGATAATGGCTTAGTGGATGGAACCAGAAATGTTGTACTCACCGGTGCTGTCTACTTGTCATCATGTAATTGTAATACCACAGCTGATAATGGAGGTGTGGTTACTGACACGATTGCTATTATCGACAATGACGGTCCTTCGTTGTCGGTTACTTTTAATCCTTTATCGATGGCGGAGGGAAGAGCTGATGCCGGAAAAGTTAAAGTAACCAGAAATACGGCAACTGATTCACCGCTAACAGTTATGCTTTCGCACAATGATGCAACCGAAGTACAATTGCCGGCCACCATTATTATTCCACAAGGCTCTGTATCGGCGGTTGCTACTATTGCCACAGTTAATGATAATGTGGAAGATGGAAACCAACAGGTTACCATAAAAGCAGAAGCTGCTGGCTTTTCTCCTGGCATCGGCTGGGTTTTTGTTACGGATCAAAACAAACCTGATTTAGAACCCAAGCGTCTTGTTGTAACAAATACCGAAATTGTCACCGGACAGCAGATAGAGGTAAAATGTGATGTGTTAAACAATGGCTTTGCTCAATCCCCTCAAGGTGTGAAGGTTGGAGTGTACCTCTCTGATGACCGACTGGTGGATGATAACGATGAAGAACTGGGACTGTTTGATATTGACATGCCAATTTTACCGGGTGATTCAATCCAATTTTGGGAACTGGTTACCGCACCGGAAACAACGGGTACATACAACATCATCGTTAAAGTAAATCCTAAATCAAATAATACAGAGTTGGTTTATATCAATAACGAGTCAAATCCTGTTGAAATTGAATTGGTACCGAGCTATAATGGAACAGCCAGTGTTGCTGAGGAACAGTTTGTGACGGCTCAACCTGTCACGATTACTGGCTCGGCAACTACAGTTGGTGGTAATCCAAAGCCAAATTCTGCTCTGGATGTTTATCTGATTGCCAATGGAATCAGGGAAGTGATCGAAGTAACTACCGACGCGTCGGGTAATTTCACCACTGTTTTTGAACCATTGGCAGGAACATCGGGTCACTATATTGTTGGTGCTTGTTATCCAGGACATGGGCTTTCTGATGTGCAGGATGAATTCGATATTTTGGGTATGAAGCGCCTTGGTGTCAGGTACCTAATATGGGATATCCTATTGAATGTTGATAACCCGGGTACGCTCACCATGCAAAACCTCAGCAATGTAGATCTGACAAATGTGATTTTTACCCCTCAGGATGTACCAGAAGGTTTTGAATTGGAAATTGATACCATTGATGTGTTGCCCGGTTCAAATTCCGCCCAATTTAACTATAACATAGTGGGAAGCGTGCTGACCGAAGGTAATGATTATATTAAGATTCCGGTTAAGGTAAGTAGCGACGAAGGCGTAGAGCACAACTTTATACTCTACTATTATTGTCAGGCACAAGCCGGACATATCAAGGCTTTGCCTGCCAGTATTAACACTACCATGACCAAAGGAGTATCCCGTTTGTACGAAATTTTGATTTACAACGATGGTGCGGGTGAAACAGGAGAAGTAGCCATTGACATTCCTGAATTTGAATGGATGACATTGATCACACCTGATACTCTACCTACCATTCTGTCGGGTGATACTGCTTCGGTTACGCTGCAATTGTCGCCAGGCAATGATATTCCGCTGAATACGCCTATTTCGGGAAGAATTGCGGTTAATATTGATAATGGAAACAATTTGAGCATTCCGTACAGGATTGAAGCTGTATCCGAAGAAACAGGAATCCTGGTGGTAGATGTAATCGACGAATATACCTACTATACGGATGAGGCTCCGCATGTGGAGAATGCGCGGGTTGTTGTCCGTCATCCGTTTACCGGAAAAATAATTGCGGAAGGATTTACCGATACGGATGGCTTGTTTACAGTGAACGATATCCCTGAAGGATCCTATCGCTTGTATGTCGAAGCCGATAAACATGAAGGTTATCAGAATATTATTTTGATTGATCCGGGGAGAACCAATAAACAAAGCGTCTTCTTAAGCTTCCAGGCGATAACATATACCTGGGAAGTAATACCTACCGAGATTGAGGATGAATACCAGATAGATCTGATCATGGAATTCGAAACCAATGTGCCAGTGCCTGTGGTGACTATCGAGATGCCTAAGGTAATGCCGGCTTTAATTGGTGACGAAACATACACCTTCCCGGTTACCTTAACAAACAAAGGATTGATTACGGCCAATGATGTTGAATTGACTTTGCCTACCGATCCCGAATATGAATTTATTACCAACTATACCACTATGGATCTTTTGGCCCAACAGGCCATTCAGGTGCCTGTTATCATGAAGCGAAAAGATGCTTCTCTTAAATCTGGTGCTGCTGCTCAGGCTGGAGGAAACTGTACCGACTATGTGGTAGTTGTGTATGAGTGGATTTGTGGTGACAATGGACGTTGGCAACAAGGTAACGCTTTGTTTAGTTATACAGGAAGAGTATGTTCTGGAGATGGCGGTCCTGGCGGCGGCTGGGGCTGGGGTCCCGGCGGCGGAGGTTATGGTCCTTCTCGCGGTGGTGGAGGCGGTGACTATACATCGTCTGATTATACACCTGCAATTTCATCTCCAACAACCAGTTGCGATGAATGTATTGAAGCATTGGCAGTTAATGCGATAGGTTGTTTAGGACCATATGGAAATGCATTTGCTTGTGGATATTCATTTGCCGATGGTATCTCGTTGAAGGATGTCGTGATGTGTGGTTTAGGATTTACACCTATCGGCTGTCCTTTGGCTATACTGGATGCCTTAATCACTTGTTACGGCTCGTTTGGTGGAGGACCTCCTGGTGGTTTCGGTAGTATTGCTTATCCGTTGAAGAGTGTACAGGCGGGTACAATACCACCAATCATTAAACAGGCAGCAAACGACTTGCAGTATATTCAGTTCCAGATTGATGCCACGTTCAGTTATCTGGACATGTATTTCGGAACTTTGGATTGGAAGAGCAAGGAAAGCATTCGTGACTTTGCTGACGCCGTTGAGCCTTATCTGAACAGCGAAATTGTGATACCTGCAGGTGCGGTTCAGACGATTAAGGATGTTATGGATGGAGCTGATATCACACCTGAAGAAATTGATGTTTTTGTAGCCAGATGGAATACTACGGTTGCAGCTTGGAATGCAGGGGTGACTTCTCCTAATGGCGAATATCCCGACATTGTTGATCAAGCGGTATTAAATCAGGCTTATGCCGATGTGCAAACCGTGATTGATTATGCCGATGGCAGAGGTTTTGCTACCATCGATGATATGTATGACGAAAGCATGGTGACCATCGAAGAACAGATTGATGAGAAACGGGGTAGTGTATGCGCTTCGGTAACCATCAAGATCTCTCAACGATTGACGATGACCCGTGAGGCATTTGAGGGTACGTTGACTATTTTCAACGGAAATGAGACTACCGATATGCAAGAGGTTTCGCTCGATTTGGAAATTAAAGACGAAAACGGAAGGTTGAGCAATGACCTGTTTGAGATTGAAACAAAAGCCTTGGATATCCTGACCGGTATTGATGGAACAGGTGTGCTTGGGGCTGGTCAAAAAGGTAGTGCTACCATCTTGTTTATACCAGAAAGGGGTGCAGCTCCAACAGTGCCGAAGAGTTATTCTTTCGGAGGAAGCTTCTCGTACTTGGATCCATTTACAGGCACAACGGTTACCAAACCTTTGTTCCCGGTTACCTTGGATGTACATCCATCTCCGGATCTTACCTTGCATTACTTTATGCAGCGAGATATACTGGGCGATGATGCGTTGACTGAGGGTATTGTTGAGCCTATTGTTCCTGCCGAACTGGCATTGATGATCGAAAATAATGGTTTCGGTGAGGCAAGAAACGTGAATGTGGAATCCTCACAACCAGAGATTATTGATAATGAAAAAGGTTTGGCCATTCATTTTGAGTTGATTGGTTCAAACCTTCAGGGACAACCGGCTCAGCTTGGTTTGATTGATATACCGTTTGGTAATATTGGTCCTATGTCTACGAAGATCGGACAATGGTGGTTCACATCGGACTTGTTAGGTCACTTTATCAATTACGAAGCCCATCTGACCCATTTAGACAGCCGTGGAAATCCTGAGCTTAGTTTGGTAAGTGGTGCCGAATTGCATGAGTTGATCAAGAGCATTAGCGTATATGGAGCTCAGGATGATGGAATCAACGACTTCCTGGTGAACGAGGTGCAGGATTCACATGAAGTGCCCGATGCCATTTATATCTCGCAAGGACAAGTTGTGCTAGATGTGGAAGAAGCCCGAAACGCAGTAAGCACGGGTCTGCCAACAACCGGTACATCGAGACTGTATGTTTCACCTGAGCATATTGGATGGAATTATTTGAAGATCAATGATCCGGGCAATGGTGCTTTCACCATTGAAAGTATTGTACGGGTAAGCGATGGTCAGGAAATTCCGTTGAATAATATGTGGCTGACCCATGTTACCTTGCCGGATGGTAAAGAGCCTGTCTACGAAAATAAACTTCATTTTGTAGATAATATTCCATCTATGGAAACTGAGGAATATATTATTACGTGGAAGGTGAAGGTAGGCGGTGTGCCCAGAATTGTGTCCATTACCGGCTTGCCAACATCCATGGTAACCGAGCAGGTTCCTTCAGCCATTGTTACGTTCAGCAAACCGATGGATGGTTCAACGTTTAATTACGAAGACTTGACGTTGAGGCTTCAAGGAGGTAATGATATTATGGATGCGTCTGTAAGTGTTACACAGCTCGACCCTTATCGTTTTGAGATTGATCTTACTTCATTAACAACTGGCGATGGATATTATGTGTTGACCGTTCAGGCCAACGAGATTTATGATCAAAACGGTGTTAGCGGAGATGCCGGTAAAAATGCTTCGTGGACACAGTTCCTGGGAGCTCCTGCTATCGTGCAATTTATAGGATTGCCGGAAACCTTATCTGGTCCTCCATTCAATAAACTCGATATTGAGTTTAATCTTCCGGTGGATATTGCAACGGTAATTCCAGATCGCTTCAGTTTAACCAATAATGGTGTTGTGGTTGAGGGTAATCTGGCGGTGGCTCATGTTAGTGGAGATACTTTGTTCACCTTGTCCGGGTTGGCCGATTATATGACGGAAGATGGAGATATTAAGTTGATGGTTGATTTAACGGGTATTGTGAGTTTGGCAGGAACTGCCGGGTTGATTGAGCAAACAGTTCAATGGGAGGTAGATACAACGTTGCCTGCCATAGTTGAAGTGAGACCGGATCCTTCTAAAGGATTTGATTGGCAACATTATAGCAACCTTGAGGTATTGTTTAGCGAAGGTGTCACCAATTTCAGTCTCGAACAGGTTGAACTTTGGAAAGATGGCCTGCAGCAACCATTATCGCAATTGCATTTGGATGAACTGAATCCAAGTAAATATCTGATATCTGAATTTAGGTTGTTGACCTATTATGAAGGTGATTACACTTTGATTATTCATGTTGAAGAGGTCACTGATAGTGCAGGGTTGACGGGTGTTGAAGCTTATGAGTTCGAATGGACTGTGAATCGTGATCTTCCGGCTCCGGTAGAGAATTTGCGTATTGTACCCGATTTGGGAATCTCTGATTCTGATGGCGTTACCTCAACCAAAGAACTTTCCGCTGTGATGAATGTTCCTGAGGATGGAAATGATGTTGAGATTTATTTGAACGATAATGGCTTGCGCACCCAGTTAGCTGTTGTGCTTAATGCAACAACGGGTGAGCTCACCATTCCGTTTACCGTTCCTACCGGAGGGCATATGGAGATTGAGGCCCATAGCGTTAATGACACGGGAGATCCGAGTATCGTATCTATTCCGGTATTTGTGGATGAGGCTCCTTTAACAGCTGTTGTGGTAGGCGTACCAACTAAAGCCGCAGAAGCACATCCCGATCCTATAAACATTGTGTTCTCCAGAAATATCCTGGAAAATTCTATCAGTACGGATGTAATTGATATTTTATATAACAACGTACCGTTGAGTTTACCCGGAATCGCTATCGGTCAAGTTTCTGATTCTATCTTTAGCGTGAGTGGTTTGAACCTGCTTCCGATTGAATCCGGAAATTATATGATAGCCGTGGATATAAGAGGTTTACATAAGCAAACCAGTGGAATAGGAGGTGCCAAAGTAGTTGAGGCTACATGGCGATTGGAAACTACCAACCGGGAGCCAATGGCCGATGCAGGCGTTGATTTGTTAATCACTGCTGCAGGTGCGTATCAACTGGATGGTTCAGGTTCAATGGATCCTGATAACGATCCGTTGACATACCGCTGGTATGCACCGGATGGAATCCAGTTGAACGATTCCTCATTGGTAAGCCCTGAATTTACTGTGCCAGGAGCCTTGAGTAATGATACCTATACTTTCATACTTTCAGTTAACGATGGTAAAGTAGTAAGAACAGATAAGGTGGATGTGGTTGTAAGTATTCCGACAAATGCCAAGGCGCAATTACATGAATTCTCAATTCAAGTGTTCCCGAATCCATCCAAGGGTACTGTTTATCTTTCTGGTGATCTTGGAAATGCTAAACGAATTCAGGTGTTTGATATGAGTGGGCGTTCGGTTTATTTAAGTGGACCTGTTGAAGGAATTCCTGTAGAACTTGACTTGAGTCATTTATCACAGGGTATGTATAGTGTTCTTGTGTTTATTGATGATATTGTTCTCACTAAGAAAGTGGTGATAGCGCCGTAAAGTAATTTTTCAATAAAGGTTGAACCCACGGGTTTCCCGTCTGTCACCGGACAAGGCACCCGTGGTTATTCATGTTAAACCCCGAATGGGGTTTAACATGAATGGTTACGGATGTAATAAATTATAATTTGGACTAAGACTAAATATTATAACTGATTCTTAATTCATCTAAATTTAACCAAGGAGTGGTAAAATTTGAATTACCCTAGGAGAAAACCCAAAGGAAATTACAATAAGAACCGCACCCCCCAAGGGGTTGAATTTTTATTAGGATGAGATTCGTAATTTTAACCATGAGATGGAGGGAATATCAATTAAAACCCTCCATCTTTTATTTACCCATCATTTTCGGATTAATATATACCATATTTCGTTTTCTAAATCCATATATTTAAACTTGATAAAACTCAGTTTAAACCTATATGTTTATGAACATCTATAGTAAAAGAAGGACCTCCCGAAAACGATATAATATTTTAGCCCTGATTTTTGGAACTGTGGTTATCAATTACCTTGACCGCACCAATATCTCCGTGGCCGCATCAGCCATGAGCGAGTCTCTTGGTTTTGATTCTGTTCAGATGGGCTTTATTTTTTCAGCTTTTGCATGGACTTATGTGGCCTTGCAGATTCCTGGTGGAATAATAGTAGATAAAATTAAACCTAGGGTCCTTTATAGTTTCATGTTGTTTCTTTGGTCAGTGGCTACTTTGATTCATGGTTTTGTAAATTCGTTTATTGCGCTAATTGGTTTACGTGCTAGCATTGGCGTGTTTGAGGCTCCTTCTTACCCTTGCAATAATTCCATTGTTACCAGGTGGTTTCCCGAAAACGAAAGAGCATCCGCCATAGCCATTTACACTTCGGGACAGTTTATTGGATTGGCTTTTCTATTCCCTGTATTAACGGCCATTCAAAATATTATGGGATGGAGAGGTTTGTTTATTGTTTCGGGAATCATAGGAATTGCCTGGGCTGTAATTTGGTATTTGTTTTACCGCGATCCACAAAATCATACATCTTTAAGCAAAGCTGAATTTAATTTGATTAAAGAAGGTGGGGGACTAATAGATAAAGCGGAAGAGAAAAAAGAAGAGTCAAAGTTTAGTTGGTCCGATTTAGCGGAAGCTTTTAAATATCGCAAACTTTGGGGCGTTTATATCGGTCAGTTTTGTCTTGGGGCAGTAACCATCTTTTTTCTTACCTGGTTTCCAACCTATTTGGTTGAGTATCGTGGACTTGATTTCTTAAAATCTGGCTTTCTGGCTTCATTTCCATTTTTAGCCGCATTTGCAGGTGTTTTACTGTCGGGTTTTGTGTCGGATTTCTTGGTGAAGAAAGGCTATTCAAACGAGATTTCCCGCAAGGTTCCGGTATTGACAGGCATGTTGCTGGCAGTAGCTATTATTGGAGCCAATTTTACGGATAATACCACTTTTATCATCACGTTTTTAACCATTGCATTTTTTGGTAACGGGCTGGCATCTATTGGTTGGGTTTTTATTTCGTTAATGGCACCCAAACATCTGATCGGATTGGTTGGCGGAGTCTTTAATCTGATCGGAGGCTTGTCTGGAGTAATTATCCCGATAGTAATTGGAATATTAGTGAAAGATGGAGATTTTAGTCCAGCATTATACATGATTGGAGCTTTGACCTTTATAGGTTTCTTTTCATATTTATTTATTGTAGGAAAAGTTAAGAGGATAGAAATTAATAATTAAGCTCAATTTACCAGTTTGACAATGAAATTACCACTTGATACAAGTCCAGTTAATTATATTTTATGCAAATCAAGAGTTGAACCCTTTCAGGGTTCCTGTATTTATGGCTTAAATGTCCACGGTATACACCCGTGGTTATTCATATTTAATCCCTCCGGGATTTATTTACATGACAATTATACTTGTTATAAGCTTCAAATTTATCCCAAAAGGGTAAAGCTACAATAACCTTGGGTGCAGTCCAGGGGGTATAATCATTGCAAATCACAACCCTGAAGGGGTTGAACTATAATTTCAAACCTTGATTCGCATATCATAATATAGTCCAATAGTCTCTTATCTCAAAATCTAAAGAATATGAAAATAACCGATGTAATATGCTATCCGACCAATATTGGTTCCGGAAGCCAATTGATAATAAAAGTAGAAACAGATAGTGGTATTTATGGTTGGGGTGCATCAGGTCTGTCGGGCAGGGAACTGGCCGTTGTTGGTGCCATAAAACATTTTAAGCAGTTGGTAGTGGGAAAAAATCCTATGAATATTGGCGTCATTTGGCAGGATTTATATCGAGGGCAGTACTTTGAAGGGGGAAGGGTATTGACAGCCGCCATCTCGGCGATTGATATTGCCTTGTACGATATCAAAGGAAAAGCACTTAATGTTCCGGTTTACGAATTATTGGGAGGTAAACAACGTGATTATGTGGACTGCTTTGCCTCATTACGCTTCAGGACTTTGGAAGATATGATGGAGAAAGCCAGGATTCTGGTAAAGGAAGGGTGGAATATGTTGCGTTTGGCTCCGGCAGAGTTTGAAGCGAGCAGTTCTAATCATTTCGAACCTAGAGAATCCATCACTTTACTGGCGGATTGGGTTACTAGGCTGAGAAAAGAAGTAGGGCCGGAAATTACCCTTGGAATAGATTATCATCACCGACTCACTGCAGCGGAAACCTACTCCTTTATGCAACGCATGCCTAGGGGAACCATCGACTTTATCGAAGAACCCATCAGGGATGAATCACCGGAAGCTTACGAAAGTTTACGTAAGATGATAGATGTGCCATTTGCTTTGGGTGAAGAGTTTGCCAGCAAATGGCAGTTCTTGCCATACATTGAACGAAACATAACCCAATTCGCCCGTATTGATGTTTGCAATGTAGGAGGCATTACGGAAGCTATGAAAGTGTCGGCAATGGCTGAAGCGCATTATATCGATTTGATGCCGCATAACCCTATTGGCCCAATCTGCACTGCCGCAACCATACACATAGCTGCTGCCAGCCCAAATTTTAGCTGGCTAGAAGAGGTTAATACCCCAGCTGAAAATATGGGAACCAACGACAGAAACTTTTATCCTGTTCAACCCAAATTAGAGGGAGCACGTTATACCTTACCTACAGAACCAGGTTTGGGAGTAGAGTTTAATGAGGAACTTGCGGCCAAACAGGAGTTCAAACCCATTGAAATACCAAGGCTGGTTAGGAGGGATGGTTCATATACGAATTGGTAAATATAAGCAAGGACACATAAAAAGTTCATACAACCCCTTCTTTTGAGCATATTAATTAAGCAAGCCAGTACTTTATATTGTATTTTTGCGGTATGAAGGAAATAAAAGTAAATCGCAAGATTGAACTCAATAAACAGTTCAAGATAAGTCGAATGAAGGAAGTCATCAAACCAACAGTTCCTCATAAACATGATGGCTATTTTGAGATTATCTACTTGACGGATGGGGCAGGTGTACACCAAATTGATGAGGATAATTACCCGGTGGAACCTCCTCTTCTATTCTGTATGTCTCCGGGTCATGTGCATTGTTGGGAGTTTTCGAAAATACCAAAAGGTTTTGTGTGTATTTTCAAAGATGCGTTTTTAAGTGATTTTCCTGAGATCAAGCTAAAGTTTACCCAGTTTGCCACCAAATACAGCCTGATCAATAAAAAACAAAGTTTTCAAAGAGAGTTTGAGATGTTGATGGAGGAATATCTAGAAGAAAATCCGAATCTGAATATCCTAAAATCATATTTGAATATAATTCTATGGAAGATTGCGGATTTGCCACCTGGCGAATACAAAAAAACTGCTATAGCTAATGAAACTGTAACTCGTTATAGAAATCTGATTGAAGAATTCTATGTATCGGAGAAAAAATTGGCCTTTTATGCCGATAGGCTTCAGATCACCAAACGGGTTTTAAATAATGTGGTAAAAAAGGAAACAGGACGTCCCGCCTCTTCGTTGATCAACGAGCATATTATTGAGGAAAGCAAGCGCTTGTTAAAACATACCAATAATTCGGTTTCAGAGATTGCTTATCACCTCAATTATTCTGACCCTTCCCACTTTGTAAAATTCTTCAAAAGCAAAACGAATCTGACTCCAGGGGAGTTTCGGGCCAAAATAAAAAATTAACTTCTGTATTGATTTCTCCTGACGTGAATGGTTCTTGCTCTTCCCCAGTTGTGAAGCCTGGGAACGTGTTCGGAGACTGACGGTAAGCACCGCACCGGAAATATGGGGAGGGGGATTAATAAGTATATTATGGACAGTCCTTTGCTCATAGCTCTTTTTTAACCCGGATTATGCATTAGAACTTCGTCGTGAACATTGATAGTGCAATAAAACAAGGCTTTACTGAAACGAGGCATAGCATCGTTATGGTGAGTTGAAGTGAAGCAGCAGAGTGTCTTGTTTTTAAACAATTTCAATGTGTAATAGATTTTCTAATGCATATTGCGGGTTTAATAGTAGTTTCTTATCAATTATATTTGAACAAATCTACCATAACCGGGTTAAATCTTACCAAACTAGTTGGTACTGGTAGTATATATTTGCAAACAACAACGAATCAAAAATAATATATGTCGCACAGATTAATAACAATTATAGCAATGATGTTCATTTTAATAGGAACATCGTTAGCCCAAAATAACGGGACTATACGAGGTATGGTGACCGATAAGGATTCAGGAGAGAAGTTTCCTTTTGCCTCTGTTAGTTTAAAAAAGAATGGTGAAATATTACCTAATGGAACCGTTACGGATAATGAGGGAGCATTTAAACTAAACGGATTGCAACACGGTACATATGATGTTGTTGTTTCATTTATTGGTTTTGAAACGGAAACGGTTTCTGGTATTACTATTAACAAACAAAGTCCTAAGGTAAACCTGGGGATATTATCTATTACCTCGGCAAATGTAGCCATTGAAGAGGTGGAAGTTAACGGAATGGCCAACACGGTTTCTACTAAAATTGATCGTAAAACCTATAGGGCCGAAGATTTTAGTACTGCCCGGGGAGGAACCGCTGTGGATGTGTTGAATAAACTTCCGTCAGTTTCTGTTTCTCCTGATGGAGATGTTTCGGTACGTGGGACAACAGATTTTATGGTGTACCTAAATGGGAAACCAACACAAATGGAACCTTCTATGTTATTGGCCCAGATTTCAGGTGAAAATATCCAGAATATAGATGTTATCACAGTTCCAACTGCAAAATACGATGCACAAGGAAAAGGTGGTATCATTAATATTACTACCAAAACAAATGGAATTGAGGGGTTTTCCGTTTCTGCCAATGGAAAGTTTGGTGCCTCACCCTGGGGAAACAAAACAGATAAATATGATGGTTACGATATGAAGGACGACCGTTATGGCGGGGGTATTAACCTGATGTATGGTAAGGATAATCTTACTTTATACGGAGGTTTTAATTACAATAAGAAAAATGTGAATGGTGCAAGAATTGGTGAGGCCAGGGTTTGGGATTACGATGAGCAAATGTACAAACATATGGATGCTGCAGGAGAGCGTCCGGAGTGGTACGAGTACTATTCTGCCAATGCGGGAATGGATTATAAGATTTCAGAGGCAACTCAATTATCAGCTTCCTATTTCTATGGAAATCGTACCGAAGGGCGATCAGCATTTTATGTGTACAACAATTATTATGGTGACAAAGGAACCCGACCGGATACAGAAGAATATATTTACAACCCTAACACAGATAATCGTTACGGTGAATTCCATACGGGAAACATAGATTTGAAAACCAAGCTGGGGAATGGGGCAGTATTAACGACTTCCTTTTTATATGAGCATTCCAGCTTGAGCCGTAATCTGGACAACCTGAATTATGAGTTTGATGAAGTTGCCGATAGGGTAAGGACAGTAACGGATCATTATAACCAATCGGATAACACACCATTGGATGCCTATCGTTTAAGTATTGATTATTCAAAGGAATTGGATAATGGCCATACGTTTGGTTTTGGTTTACAGCCGCAGTTTTTCCAGATGGATGGCAGCTTTTCATATGATACTGCAAATGTAATCAATGGTGTTGAAATGGGAATGTACGATTATGCTGCCCTGGAAAATTCAATCGACTTGAAACGAGGTGTTTATGCGGCTTATATAGAGTATGCGGGAAGCTTCGACAAACTTAAATATATGCTTGGACTCCGCTTGGAGTATACCGATCAGGAAATGAAAATAGCAAAGAGTGATTACTTTAATATTTTCGGGGATCCTGCCAGATCCACTTTTGAGGTGAATCAATTGGACTGGTTTCCGACAGTACACGCAAGCTACCCAATTGGAGAATCTAGCAAGTTAAGTTTGGCGGGAAGTCGAAGAATCAGCCGTCCTCCTATTAAAAATATGGCTCCGTTCTTATATCGCCGGCATTTCGAGGTGTATGTGGCAGGAGATCCCAACCTCGAACCGGAGTATATCAATAACTTAGAACTTGGATTTGAAAGAAATTTTGGTAAACAAAAAGTGAATCTGACCGGGTTTTATCGAGGTGTTGAAAACGCAGTGTTTAGAGTAAATACAACCGATAATATTGTGGAAAATCCTAACTACGTTGAAGAAGTGGTGTTAATTAGGAGTTATACCAATTCTGGTGATTCAAGATCTTTAGGATTAGAACTGAACGCCAATTTGCAGGCAGGTAATTTTGCCAAATTTTTTATTGGGGGATCGTTGTACGACTACCGGGTTCAAGGAAATATTTTTGGATATAAAGCTGATAACTCAAGTACCAACTGGAGCCTAAAAGGAAATGCCAACTTTGCATTGACCAAGGAACTTAAGTTTACGGCCGACTTTGATGTGAAATCTTCTACCGTGACGGCGCAAGGGCAAAACGATATGTTTTACTTGGCCAATACGGCCTTGGATTACAATCCAAAGAAATTGGAGAACTGGAGCTTCTCGTTGAGAGTATTGGATATTCTGGATTCTAATATTCAAGGATTGGATACCAGGGCATTTGATAAAGAAGGATTGGAAATTTTCTATCAGGAAACTGAGTATAATAGAACAGGACCAATCGCTGAGATCAGTGTTTCTTATGCTTTTCGAAACGGAAAGTCTAAGAACAAGACAAAAAATACAGTGGGAGACCGGGAGTTCTAAAATAATATTGAGAACCCTGGAATAACATTGTTTCTTCCCTTTGGTCCTGCGGTCAGGGGAAGTGCTGCATTGTTACGAAGGAATGGGGTAAATATAATAAGAAAGATATATTCTAAAGCATCCTTAGATTTAGGGTGCTTTTTTTTCATGGAAATCAGCTAAAGATTAATAGCTACAAGCTAAGTGCTATCTCGCAATATTCTCACCCATCTTTACTTCCGTTTCCATATGATTTTTTGTATTCTCAATTAAATCGGGATCGATGGTTACTTTGTCCTTTTCAAAAATCAAAACTACAGTAGATCCACCATAGGCAAAATACCCCTTCTCATCTCCTTTATTGACATGTGAATATGGTTGGTAGGTTTGAATGATGCTACCCACCAAAGCAGCCCCAATTTCAGCCATCAGCACATCGCCATAGTTATCAGACTTTATAATATTGTATACGCGCCTGTTTTGGCTTAAAATTTTAATATTCTTTTTCAGTGCCATCGGTGATACCGAAAAATAACGACCTTTTAAGGATTTTGATTTGGAAGCCGTACCACTTACTGGGAAATGAAATCTGTGGTAATCAGTTGGTGCTAATCGGACGATCACCATTGAACCACCCTCATATTTATCAGCTAAGTGTTTATCCCTTAAAAAATCGTGGAGTTTAAACTCCGAACCTTTGATGAAAAAAGATGGAACATGGTCTATGTCTTGAAATGCCAGGGCTTTACCATCGGCAGGCGAAACCAGCTTGTCACCAATGGTTCTTTTACCGTTTTTTAGTTTGCGGTAGAAAAAATCGTTAAAGCATTTAAAACCGTTCTCGCTGTGGTAGTCCGAAAGATCTATTTCATATTTCTCAATGAACTTGTTTACCTGGTTAACAGATAATGGACTGCTCATAAAATGACCAACTATGGTAGATGCCAATTTTCGTTTCAATAGAATATGCAAAGTAAGCTTTCCTCCCGGTGTGTAATACAACCAATTAAGTGCTCCTTTACCTACAACTTTTTCTTGTTTGACAGTATTAGTATTTCGTTCAACGTAATTTATAGCATTCATGTGTTTATAGCATCCATGTGTTTCGTATCAATCGGCATGCAAAATAACGCTAATTTTTCTGTTTTGTTACACGAAGAGGTTAAATACTTTAAGTTCCTTTATTAAATTAAAGATTATACGGTGGTACTGGATTAGGTTTAATAAGATGAAAGAGGATGGAATCGCTTTAAGCGATGCTATCCGTTTTTCTCTTGTTGAGGAACGACTTTCTTTGTTATTTTTATGGATAGCATCCTACCTCCTTCGTCGGCAAAGGATGCCATCCTAATAATCTATTGCATTACCCCATTTTCAACAATCACATCATAAAAATACCCCGAGCCAAAATCTTTATTCAGCATAACCGTTCCTTCGAAGGAGATAACCTGGTTAACCATGGGGGTTTGTTTGCTGGTGATGGTTAAATCAAAGTTGTTATTATGACTGGTGCCGTCCTGGATGTGGATCCAGTTTCGTCCCATAATGTTTTTATTCACCTTTACCACCTTTCCTTTGATCTCAATTTGCTTGTTGGCAAATTGCTGGGGATTCCGGAAAATTTGTGCGATGCTTAGCTCACCGGCCGATTTTAGAAGAGAAATATCCAGGTTTTGTGCAGGGCTTACTTTACCGGCATGTCCATGGGGAGCCTTCATCATAGGAGCAGGGTTTGCCTGTACCGAAGGATTAACTTGAGATAACGGTGTTTTACTGACCTGGTTGATAAAATCTACGCTTTCGAAATCCCTATTCAGCTCCTTGCTATGAAAGTCCGTCATCGTATGAACCTTATCGTAATAATATCGATCACCAGCCATGGCTTGGATTTTGCTTACGGCCACCCAACGAAGTGTGTTGTCTTCCTCCACATGCAAGTAGGTGTATTTAGAGGTTTGTATTACATCCTGAACCACAAAAACTTTATCGTCTCCGGTAATCGTTGTAACGGTGTTGGTGTCTTTATTTCTTCCGCAAGAAGCGATAAGCAAGACGAGTAATAATGTTTGAAATATCTTCATAATTTTTTTTTTGCTCTGGCCATGCCAGTTAAAACTTTTTCCTTAAATTTAAATATAATCTGTTTGAATTATTTTCCTCTTGGAACGTGGCTTCAAAATTAACAGACATGTATAGCTTTTTGTTGAAATGATATGATAAATCAACTTCACCAATACTTTGCTTAAGTTGTGTTGATGTATTCACGTAGTCGAATTTAACCCATCGATAGTTCAGGACACTATAGAGTTTTCCATTTAAAAGATTTTTCGACAACCGTCCCCCAAAGACTTGCCCATCCAAATAACCGGTTTGCATCATATTTCCGTTAAGAGTAAAGGAGGCATTTATAAAGGGCACGCTGGAATATGTGACATTGGCCGATAAAGTATTGTTGGCCCTGGGGTCTTCGTCTCTAGATCGGGTACCCGCACTGAAACCCAGGTTCATATATTTGATGGGCTTGTAGTTCAGCCTGAAACGATAACCTTGCCGGCTCGATTGTTGTATGATTTCATCGGCATAGTTTTGGAACGTTTTGTAGTAGATTACATTTTTACGGTTATCATACGAGCCAAAGAGTGATATTTTGCCCGAGAAGCGGTAACGTAAAGAGACATATAACCCAATAAGGTTCAATTCAGTTTTATCGGTGCCATCTTCCAGTTTATATAAGTCTAACTCTATCGATGAAAATAATGTCACATCCTTAAAGATGGAGTTGCTGTGCTGAAGATAGACAAACCTACGATCGATATTTCCAGCATTACGTTGCTCAAAAATTGCGAACGAAGATTGCGCAAAACCATTGGTCACTTTTGACTGGTGTCCAATGTACGCTCCGTATTCAAGTAGGTCGGGATTAAAACCATAATCCTCGTAATCAGGTCTGCTACCCACAACAACACCAGTATATAAACTGTTCCATTGTTTTTGAAACTGGAAGCCATCCACTGCACCTACATTGGCAATTTTAGGGTTTATTTTACGACCAGTCCATAAAGAAGTAGCTTCGTTAAATTCATACTTTAAAGCTAAGCTGTAAATTTTTAAGGCATCGCTCAAATTATCTTTGACTCTGTCCCATTCTCCCGATTTATGCGTAAACGAGAGGTAGGTTTCAAAGGATACTTTTGAATCGGAGATATTTTTTGCATCCATCGAGAGCCTGTATCTATAACGGTGTGAGTTGTACTGGTCGGCTTCGGCAAAAGTGGAATAGGAGGAGAGGGATAATCGTCCCGAAAAATCACTCCGCCGGCTTCGTCTATTAGATTTATCTCCAACTTTGCTTAATGCTTGTTCGTTAATATCTTTTTCTATTATATCCTTTTCATGAATAGGAAAAACTGTTTTTTCTTTAATTGTAGCAAGCAATATATCGCCTACTTTAAAAGTGTTATCTCCAATCGGAACGCAAAGGCACGACATGGAGGATAGATGCATCACCAACAAAGCAGGAACCCTGACTTCATTTTTCATTGTATATAAAGTATCCCCTTTTTCTATCTTCTGGGTGCTTCCAAACTTCACATATACGTTTTGTCCCGTGATATAAGAAACCTCACCACTCAACAGTTCAACTTTGTTCTGAGAATTCAGATTGTCCATTACCGATGTCATGAGCAGGAACAAGCTTAAGAATAGGATATGTTTATTTTGCCTGGTCATTAATTCGTATTTTTTCCTGTTGGATGACAGTTGAAGCAATTGACACTATCGTATACATAACCAGCTATTTCATTGTGCTTGGTATTCATCTCAGTCTGATTGTGTTCATGGCAAACAGTACAAGAGAACATGGCATAATTTGATGGTTCTGTATGACATTCGGTACAGTTGTTCCACTTTTCGCGATGTGCTCCGGAATAGATGGGAAAATATTGGTTGTCGTGGTCAAAGGTGCTTGGTGTCCACGCGCTTTCGGAGTGACATGTTTCACAATCTGTTGAAAACTGAGCTGTAACATGATTGGGATCATTAGTGGAATTATAGTCTGCGGAGTGACAGCCAAAGCAAGAATTGGGTGTATTGTTGTAATCGCCTTGATGACATAAATAACAATCAGCTGATACCACAGCATGAGCTCCATTTAAAGCATGGTACTCATTATGGTTTGGAAAAGATGCGGGATCCCAGCCTGGTCCTGTTTCGTGGCAATCGTCACAATTGTTGGATAATCCAATAGATGCATGGTTGGGATTTAGGGTAGCATAGTATTCGGTTAAATGGCAGCTTGAACAAAGTGTTGATGTGCCTGCAAACCCGGAAGTATGACAAGCGTTACAGTCTGCCGAGGTATGCGATCCTGTTAACGGAAAAGCCGTTGCATTATGGTCAAAGCCCGATTCGGCGTCACCTGTTGGGTGGCAGGCAAAGCATGAGGTGCTTGCATAGGTGTATCCACTCATTCCCTGATGCTCATTATCAGTTTCGGAACGGTTATGTTCATGGCAATCGATACAGCTGAACAAGGCGTAGTTTTCGGGCTGGGTATGGCAGTCCGTACAATGGTTCCATTCCCCCTTATGTTCACCCGAATAAATAGGGAAAAATGGGTCATGATCCCTGAATTCGGCTGGTTTCCAGTCTGGATCAGTGGTGTGGCATTGGGTACAGGCGTAATCAAAATCCAGGCTTTGATGTGATGGATTGGTAGTCAAAGTATAATCGCTTAGGTGGCAGCTAAAACAATCGGTCGAAAGTGGTTCGGTTAGGTTGTTGGTATGACAGGCTGCACAATCGTTTAATGCATGTCCTTTGGTCAACGGGAAAAAAGCGTGGTTGATACCTGATGCCGACCATTCAAAGGCATCAATCCGGTGGCAGTCGATACAATTGGTCGAAAAGCCTGTTTGCACATGGTTGGGATTTGTAGTAGCCTGATAATCTTTTTGATGGCAATCGATACATTCCGAACCCAGCGGTTCGAATTGCAAATGGGAAGCAGCGGTGTGGCAATCGGCACAATCGACCACCTTATGGGCGCCCAACAAAGGGAAACGGCTTTGTTCATGCAATTCTAAGGTGTTTTGAACCAACCAGGAATTTGTCTCGTGACAGCGGTTACAGTCCAGGCCAACGGTACCTGCATGAAGGTCGGTATGGCAGCTCACACAGCTGCTTTGTGCTTCAGAAAAAGCAAGACTTGTGTGGCAATCGGTACATCTGGCAAAGCGATGTTGGCCAGTGAGCACAAAGCCTGTCGAGTCGTGGTTAAAACTGGTTGACACAAAACTCCAGTCCTCGGTACTGTGGCACGTTCTGCAATCCGTTCCCTTCTCGAAACCGTGTGGGTTTTTCTGTGCAAAGCCTGCTACAGCGATACATACAAACAGTATGTTTAATGACACTTTGAACATGATATATCGTCGAATTTGTAAACAATGTAGTTCTCAACCAATCCATCCGTTAAGGTGTGGCATCTATAACATTCTAAAGTGGCGTGTTTGCCATCTAAAACGAATCGTGTATTATTATGGTCAAATTTCTCAGGCTTCCAACTAGTAAAAACGTGGCAACGTTCACATTTATTTTCCCCATTCTCAATAAATTGTTTAAAATGTATGTCGGTATGGCAAGTTACACATGAAGGATCCATGCCGGAGAATTGTTGATTCAGTCCATTTTCATCTTCCGAAAAATGACAATTGCGACAGGATACTTCCTGATGTTTGCCTTGAAGTTGATAATTTGTTTGGTTATGGTCGAATTGAATTTCGCTCCATTTAATTACCGTATGACAGCATTGGCAATTGTTTTCGGGCAGATATTTTTCGGGTAATACATCTTGATGAAAATTATCGTGGCATCGGATGCATTTGTTTTCGGCAAAAGTAAAATTCCACCCTGTTTCTGTTTTATGACAGGCAATACAAGGCGTTGCCAGATGAGCTCCTTCCAACGGAAAGTCGGTAAAGTTATGCTTTTCGATGGTATAGGTGGATGGAGCAAAGCCTTCAACGGTATGGCATTCGGCACAATCGGGCGAAGCACCTTTTTTTGCAAATTGTCTCTCGTGATAATCGCTATGGCAATCGTTACACCTGCCGTGTTTTAGTGTTGCGGTTAAGCTTTGGGTGTGACAATCCCTGCAATCGATATATTGATGTCTGCCTTTTAAGGGGAAATTTGTCATGTCATGATTAAAGCTATCCAAACCTTTCACTTGATGGAACGAAATCTCACTGTGGCACTTACGACAATCATTTCCAAACTTGCCGTTATGGATATCGGTATGGCAGTCGGTACAGTTAGCATAGTTTATTCCGGAGAACTTCTGAAATTCCTGATCGTTTTGAGTAATGATAGGATGACATTGTTCGCAATCGACGGTTTGGTGTTTGCCGATTAAGGGATAATGGGTTTGTGCATGGTCGAATCCGGGGGCAGGCCGGAAAGAATCCTGGTTGTGACAATCAAGGCAGGAGTTAGATAAGGTGCTCTGATGAAAATCGGCATGGCAAGAAAGACATTCTGTTCCTAACCCCAGATAGGATATACCGCTCTTTTTTTTGGAAATTTTATGTGTTATTAAGTCTTGCTTATGACATTCGGTACAATTGATAACGTTATGCTTTCCTTCCAGTTTGTAACCGCTTAAGTCATGGTTGAATTTATCTTTGTCAAAACGGGTAATTTCAAAATTGCGACCAAAGTGTTCGCCATGGCATTTGGCACATTTTTTACTTTCCACTTTCGAAGAAGCATGATAACCTTTTCCATGATCGATGAGGGATTGGATTTCGGTATGGCATTCCAAACATTTGGATGTGGTTTCCTTTTGGTTAAGAACATGGCATTTGGTGCAGTTCGCAAGTCCTTCGAGATGTGCATGGACTTTAGATAGTTCGCCGGGTGACAGCTGGGCATAGGAATTGAGCGCTTGTAAAAGCAAACCGAGTAAAAGTAAGTATTTCCTTGCTATTTTAACCATGCTTACACTATAGAACGGACTTACAGCCCTCTTTTTTGTTTTATGGATTGCCCAGGGTTGAAACCCTGGACAGTTAAAACCTGACCTTACAGGCCAGTACTTTACAACACTTTAATGTGCTGAAACAAATATAAGAGACGAATTAGGGTTGTCTCAAAAGTTAATATTTTGATATAACTTACAAATTATAAGCGCCTTGTAAATGGCTCTTCCCATTTGCTCCTGAGAGTAAGGGGAAGTACCGCACCATAGGTGTGGGGATGGGGATTTTTTTAGCCTTTGAGCTTTAAATCCGCAGGTTCTACGGTTAATTACAACGCTTTTAAGACAACCCTAATTTAATCACTATACAGAATGGCTTTAGCCATGGCTTAATAAACTCAATAATTGGACTTTTACAGACTACTGCCATGTTTTAAGCCAATTAAGGTTTCATCCTATGCACCAACTTAATAAGGAGGTGTTAAAGGATGTGTTTAACACCCTTACTTCTTCTTCGTCAGTATTGCTTCCCCAAACTTTTTGGTGATATTGATACCTGCATTTTTAAGGAATTGGATTGGAAGCTCACCTCCGGCAAAAATGTACACCAAATCGTTCTTTAATTCCTTGATCTCACCACTTTCAATTTTTATTTTAACCAGCTTTTCTTCTATAGAAACCAGGTTTGAATTCAATATCAGATTTAATTGTTTTTGGGTCACCGCATCTTGAATCTTTTGATTGTTCTTGGGCTTTAACCTTGAAAATTTATCTTTTCTATAGGAAAGGGTTACGCGGTTTTGCTCCATCAACAGCAATGCAGATTCTATAGCGGAATCTCCTCCGCCCACTACAACCACGTTTTTATCTTTTATCATTTCTGATTCGATTAAACGGTAGGCAACTTTTTGAGAAACTTCCCCGGGAATTCCCAGTTTTCGAGGTGACCCTCTGCGGCCAATCGTTAACAACACTTTTTTAGTGGTATACGATTCGCCATTTTTAACGATAACTTCGAACCCATTATTATGAGGTTTAATCTCTTCAACTTTTTTATTTTCGTGGATTATGATGTTGTTTTTGTCAAGTACCTCATTCCAAAGCGTTAATAGCTTGTCTTTGCTGGTTTCAAAGAGTTTAACTTTGCCATGTAACGGCAGATCCATGGGCGAAGTCATCACAATTTTTGCACGGGGAAAGGTATAAACCGTACCTCCCAAAGAATCCTGTTCCAGGGTCAGGTATTTTAATCCTAATTTTTGGGCCTGTAAGGAGGCAGAAATACCCGCCGGGCCAGCGCCTACAATAACCAGGTCATACTCCAAAGAGCCGTTTCCTTTGATATTCTTAGCCAGATTTTCAACTGCTTGCTTACCTTGCTCCACTGCATTCTTGATAAGTCCCATACCGCCCATTTCACCAGCTATATATATACCTTTCACATTGGTTTCGAAACTTTGGTCAACATGGGGTAAATCCACCCCTCTTTTTTCTGTTCCTATGTGTAGTGAAATAGCTTCTGTAGGGCAGGCGTGGAAACAAGCCCCATGTCCGATGCATTGGCTGGCATTGATAGCTGTGGCTTTCCCGTTTCGGATGCCCAGGATATCCTTTTCGGGACAGGCTTTTATACAGGCGCCGCTCTGAATACATGAGTTAACATCCACAACGGGATGCAGAGAAACAGGTTCGTGCAGTCCTTCCTGCTTGGCAACTTCTATTTTGGCTTCTACGGTTTTGGTTCTGCGGCGAAGCTTTAGCAGGTATGCACCAAATACAACTGCCACGAAAATCGCCACAACTCCATATACCAATATTTCTTCCAAAAAAACGCCCATGTCAAAAAATCCAAGTGTATCCAAATAAAGCAACCACCGCTACATGTATAACCATTATCACCAACATTATCAATGCAAAAGGAAGATGTATCACATGCCAGTGTTCCAGGAATTTATGCATGGTTTCGAGCCATGCTATTCTGCGTGTGAGTACAATTTCGGCACTGACAATTTTGATCATCCTTTTGCAAACTTTTTTACTGAGGTTATGCTGCAGTAGTTCTTGCTTGATATTTCGTCTTAATATTTTTTCAAATCGTAGTCGTTGTCTCATCTTCGAAAAGAATGATCCTTGATATAAATCTTCTTCCGAAACAAATGCGTTACTCAGAAAAGAAATTAAATCATCTTCTAAAGCGAATTTTTCTTTTAGGTCCGAGAAAAAAGAAGTTTTTTTGTGGCTAAGCTCACTCAAATTCAGTTCCCGGCCTTCGATGGTGCGAGGAATTTGAAGATAGATAAAACGCCCAACAACCCCGCTGGCGACAACAGCCACCATGCTCCAAAAACTAATGGCTACCAGGCCGCCAAACTTGAATGCTGTATGGTATAGAACCAGGAAGGGACCTAATGTGCAAAGGAAAATATGGAACTCAAGCCAATGTTTTAGCAGGCCAAGCCGGGATAGACTTCTGAACCTTTTTCGGGCCATATAGCCAAAAACACCCACAAGCATCATAAACGAACCTGTTATGCCCAATCCATGACCCACAAACCCGCTGGGTTTTAATATTTCGTTTTGATCGTGGAAGAAACGTTCTTCAAGGTTGGTTTGATAGTAGTTTGCCCCGTAAATACCAACAGCCAGCGTAACAGCGAGAGCAATTACTGTTAATGTAAGAAGATATATTCGGTGAGCTATTGGAGACATGATTATTGATGTAACGGTATCATCTAAATTTACACATTTATTCCTGTAAACAGGAACGAACAATTAAGGTATTTAAGTATTTGTAATAATTCTAAGTTGTTTGTTACGCGTATAATTTAGATCAAGGACTAGAATTGTCGATTCTACGAAGGCTGACCTTTATACACAAAAAAGGCTGTCCTCGCATGAAAACAGCCTTAGTTTTTTGTGAAATAGCGTTTTGTTGCCCCTACAAATTGATGGTGTTTAAATGTAGGCCTTCGCTTTGAATCGATCTGGCAAATTTAACAGCAGGCTTGCCAAAAACCATCATATAACCGATTTTGTGATCCTCAGGAATTCCTAAAGCGGTTTTAAGTTCAGGAGCAATATGTTCAAATACAGCTTTTAAAAAGCCATTCCAAAGCGTCCCAATCCCCATTGTATTTGCCATCAGCTCAAAATAACTCAATGAGATAATACAATCGGCCACGCCATTCGGATTAGCTTCGGCAGCGGATGCTATGATTAAATTTGGTGCATTTCGGAATAAAACATCAATTTCTTTTTCTTCCCATAAAGTCTGGAAATTACCATACATGGCTAATGCAGGAGACAGATTTTCCTTTTCCTTTCTGATGGCATCATAAACCAACTGTCTTACTTTTGACAACTGCTCTGTAGTCTCTGTTACTGAAATCAACACTTGATTCTTGTTATGTCCTGTTGGAGCATATGCAGCTGTTTCAACCAGCTTATCCAAGAGATCTTTGCTTATTTCCTCTTTTTTAAATTTACGGATGGAGCGTCTGGTTTTAATCAAGTTGCCCATTTCAATTGAAGAAGGTACCTCTCCATCAACAGGTACGCTCTCATCCGGTTTTTTGCCAAAAATAGATAATGCGCCTGTTGGACAAACAGCCAAGCAGTGCTGACATTTAATACAGTTTTTCTCCTTCCCTTCTTTGATTTCAGGAATCCCTTTTTTACCGTTGATAATTAATGTTGGGCATTCTTTTGAACATATACCACATTGGGTACATAAAGCTTTGTCTATCTTAAAATCTAACATTATCCTAATTGTATTTCTGTTGCTTCGTAAAAACTCAGCTCCGATTCTTTTTCCAACCATTCTTTTGAAACTTTACCAAATCGGGCAATATGATCGGTTGCCAAATGAGCCTCTAACTTTTCCTTTGTTTCCCATCTTTCAAACAGGAAGTATGCTGATGAACCATCGCCTTTGGGGTGGATTTCATAAGAAATACATCCATCCTCTTTTCGAGTAGTTTCTGCCAACTGATTAAACGCGACAAGGAAATTCTCTTGGTGCACCTTTGTTGGATAAAAATTGACTGTTACTATTATCATGATTGAATAATTTTACATGGATTATTTAATGGATGGCAAAGGTGAGAAAAATATCAAAAGTATCACACAAAATAAACTGACAAGATTTACTCGAGTAACAAATGAAACAGGTAAATGGTCTCTAGTAATTTAAGAATAATACTTTTCATCGCTCACTCTTTTCTTCCTAAAGTGGGCCGTTCGATTGGACTCCTTTAGGAGACTTAGAAGTGTGTGTTGGACTATTTATTTAGGCGCAATTTCCCTCATTTAAAACCTGTAAATCTTGGTAATCCTGTCTGAGTTACCGCACAAAATGGGTAAAAACCTTTTGCTCTTGTTCGGGTGCTTCTACTTTATCTCTACCGTACTCAATTAATTGTAGAAGGTAAGCCATGTTTTTACCAAGAACTCTCATGATTTGCACACCTTCTTCATCCTGATGGACATCTCCTGGGAGGGTACCGTGAATAACATTCCAATAGTTGGAAGTGGGTAGCATCATCTCAGAATAGTTCAAATAATTATTCATTTCGTTAAAAGCAGGAAGACCTCCCGAGCGTCGCACTGCAGCAATGGATGCGCCTACTTTATGACGGAATAAATTGCCGTTTGAGCCTGAAACATAAAAGGCTCTGTCCAGGAACGCTTTGATATTGGCACTTAAAGATGCATAATGCACAGGTGAACCTAAAAGTATTCCATCGGCTTCTTTCATTTTTTTAATCCACAGATTTACATCATCGTTTTTGATAATACATTTCTCATCCTGGTTATCACGACACTTGTTACAAGCCAAACATCCTTTGATACCTTTGTTTCCCAAATGGATAATTTCTGTTTCAATACCTTTTTCCTCCAATTGTTTGCAAACCATTTTCAAGGCATGCCAGGTATTCCCTTCTTTTTTGGGGCTTCCGTTAAATGCTACTACTTTCATCCCATAAGTTTTCAAATGTGTAAACGCCATTGGGTACTTCCCAAAACTTCCCATCCACATATCGGCGGTTTTTATTTAAGGACTTGATTTTCACCATTTCTTCGTCGCTTAAAGTAATATTTGTAGCCTCTAAGTTTTGTTTTAAACGGTTGGGGTTAACCGATTTAGGAATGACAGAGATGTTGCGATGGATTGCGTTGGCTAGAATTACCTGGGCAACGGAACAACCTTTGTTCTCTGCCATTTCTTTAATGATGGTATCTTCCAATAATACAGGTTCATCAGCTGCTTTTAATCCCTGAGGTCTGTCCGAAGAACCCAAAGGAGAGTATGCCGTCACATGAATATTATTCTGTTGGCAGAAGTACACCAAATTATCCTGCTGCAAATAGGGGTGAAGCTCAACTTGGTTTAATTCGGGCTTAATAACAGAATTGCCGATGAGCGATTTTAACTTTTTTGCGCTAAAATTACTTACCCCAATGTGTTTGGTCAATCCAGCGTTTACGGCATCTTCCATGCCCGCCCAGGTGTTCTCAATTGGTTGTTCTTGCAGCGAGAGGTAATGCTCCGCTTTTGTTGCATTGGGCACTTCGTGTTTAAAGGCGATAGGCCAATGGATCAAGTATAAATCTAAAAAATCCAGTCTTAAGTCTTTCAGTGTGTTTTCCAAAGCCGGAATAACATTTTTGCGCCCATGGTTGTTGTTCCAAAGTTTAGATGTGACCCATAATTCTTCACGGCTTACCATTTCATTGGCCATACAATCCTGAATGGCCTTGCCTACTTCTTTTTCGTTGCCATACACAGCGGCACAGTCAATATGGCGGTAACCAATCCGAATGGCTTCTACAACAGCACTGTATACTTCTCCTGGTGCAGACTTCCATGTTCCCAGGCCAAGGATGGGCATGGTATCGCTGTTGCTAAATGTTAGTGTTTTCATTTTGTGTTAATTATAAGGTTTGTTTGTTTACTCTGGCTTAAACTTTTTATCTTCGCGTTAAATTTAATGGATTAAGATGGAAAAAGATAATTGCAGTAACGATATCATCAATTATAACGGAAAAGAGTTTACCTGTTCTTTAGCTTTTACGCTGCAATTGATTGGAGATAAATACAAGTCATTAATCCTTTTTCATTTAAAAGATGGAGAAATGCGTTCGGGCGAACTTCAGAAAACCATCAGTGGTATTTCAAACCGCATGTTTACTTTTTCCATCAGGGCATTGGAAAAAGATGGGTTGGTAAAACGCAAAGTATATCCCGAAGTGCCTCCAAAGGTGGTTTATGAATTAACGGATGCCGCAGAAACAATTATCCCCATTATCCTTGAACTGGATAAATGGGGACAAAATTTTGCAAAAGAAAATCACTTATATGCGCCTGGCGAGTAGTGTAACTCGTACGAGTGCGAATAAATTTCAAACACTACACCAAAAGGATCTTCCACATAACACATTCGGTATGGCTTATCGCCGGGATAATATTCACGGATAGGCATACGCTGTTTTCCACCATTTTCCACCACCTTATTCACCAAACCTTCCACATCAGGGTCCTGAACGGAGAAATGGAACAAGCCGGTTTTAAAAGGTTCGAAGGTGGGTTGCGTGTCTTTGCTTTGTTTAAACTCGAACAACTCGACACCAATCCTGTCGCCGGTTGAAAGGTGTGCGATGCGGAACTTTCCCCACCCCTCGCCAAACACATCGATACACATCTGGCCGATGGCCGTTTCGTTTTCCTCAACCACGTCGGTTGGAGGCATTATCACATAAAACCCCATTACCTCAGTGTAGAATTTTACTGCCTGGTCTAAATCAGGTACTGTAATCCCGATATGCGAAAATGCTTTCGGATAAGTCTTGTTTTCTTTTTCCATCACTTTTTCTTTGGCTTGTGCACCGCTTAGTAACAAGCTAATGCCCAGCATTAATAATATTGTCTTGTTTTTCATTGTTGTTTATTATTGAATGCAATTTTAGGCTATCCCAAAGTATAAAACAATATCGCACATGGCTTGCACATAGTTACATAGGTGTGTTAAAAGCTGGTTGTTAGCATGGTGTGGCAATATTAAAAGTTGTTAAAGGTTAAGCCTATAAACCTGTAAGTCGCAAAAATAACTTTCCTGCATTAACATTGTCTATGGCCACTTGAGGCAAGTTTCGGTTGCCATCCATGTATTAACCTGCAATATGCATTAGAAATTCTATTACACATTGAAATTACTTTAAAACAAGACACTTCGTTGCATCACTTCAACTCACCAGAACGATGTTATGCCTCGTTTCAGTAATGCCTTGTTTTATTGTACTTGCAATGCTCATGACGAACCTCCAATACATAATCCGGGTTTAAAGTTGAATTTCATAAGAGAGATTTTCCATTGCCCGTTTTCCTAAATCAAATCAAAATTGTAACTTCCCACAAAAGTCCATACATTTCCACCTTGGGCTTCTAAAAAATGGGTGGCTGTTCCGTAGCAAAAAACATGGGATGTTTTCCCGTTCACGGTAGTAATAAAATTACCTACTTGATGATGCGTATGTTTAAAACCGGACAAGGCAGTTTTCCAGCTTCCGGTTATTTTCTTTTGGGGAAAGTACCGTTGCGGGATTGCCATTCAGGGAGGAATAATCGAGTTCCACTTTCGAAGCAAAAATAGATTTCACTTCTTTCCATTTTCTGTCATCAGTTGCAACAAATAACCTTGTCACTTTTTCGTTGGTAGTTTCCATTTTCTGCGCTTTTAGAATTATGGATAGAACCATTAAAATTCCAATTAATAAAGTTCTTATTTTTCATACTTTAGATGGTAACATCTTTTTTTGTTACCGCATTAATTGCAATATAACGCGATAACGGTATCGTGTAAATAGTTTTTTTAGTTCTGTGTCTCAGTTTTGTTATACGCTTTCCAAACTAAAATTAGGCATCCTTTCCATCATACTCACTTCGATGCTCAGGAATCCGTATTCTTCAACGACAGTGCCTTCGATAATATAACAACCTGGCCCACGGAAAGGATATATTTGCGCAACAGGAGGGAAGTGGACTGTATCCAGCCAATGCCCGTCCAGGTCTATCCAGGTACCGAAAAACATGGTTTTGCCGTTGGAGGTGCGGGTAGGTTTACGGTGAATAAGATATCCAACAATACGAACCAGTTTGCCAATAAGTTGTGGCAGATGGCAGGCTTTTAGGGAGGAGGGGAGCTCGTCTTGTACCAATTCAAAGGGCGAGCGAATAGACAAGCCCAGTAACTCCATCTCGTCAAAAGCATCCTCCAGGCGGTGTTTCCAGAGTGTGGGAAGCTGAAATTCTTTTACCTCGGCTTGGAAAAGGGTGCGTTCGGGTTTGGTCTTTTTGTTGTGCCCCAAAAGAAAGTGGGCGTCCCAAAGCAGCTCCTTTTTGCCGGTACCGGTAAAACGGAAAGCGCCAATGCGGATAAGGATAGATAATTGCTCCAAGCTGATGGGAACTCGTTTAACGAAATCACGAAGGTGAAGAAAGTTGCCGTGTAAGCCTCTTTCGTTTAAGAAGCTTCTGACGACTTCTTTTTCCAGATCCCTCAGTAAGTAAAAGCCCAGGAAAATGGTGTTTCCACGGATGGTATTTTCCCAATGACTGCGATTGATACAAGGTACTTCAATTATAGCCCCATGCATCACGGCATCGTGAAGGTAAAGTTGTGGAGAATAAAAACCGCCACCATTGTTGAGCGTGGCCACCATATACTCCAAAGGGTAATAAGCTTTGAGATATAGCGCCTGGAAGCTTTCTACCGCGTAACTGGCCGAGTGACCCTTGGCAAAGGCGTAGTTGGCAAAGCTTTCTATCTGCCGCCAAATGTTCTGAACCACATCATCGGGATAACCTTTTTGTTGGCAGTTGGCAAAAAACTTGTTCCGCACCTTCCCAAACTCGTTTCTTTGTTTGAATTTCCACGACATGCCCCTTCGCAGCACATCGGCTTCATCAAGGGCCAGTCCGGCAAAGTAATGGGCTACCTTAATCACATCCTCCTGGTATACCATTACGCCATAGGTTTCTTCCAGAATTTCGTACAATGCAGGCAAGGCTTTTTGAGCTTCTTCTCGTTTTTTCTTGTTCTGAAAACGGATAATATATTCACGCATCATCCCGCTTTTGGCCACCCCTGGCCTGATGATGGAGCTGGCTGCCACCAAACGCTTGTAGTCTTCGGCTTTGAGCTTGGTGAGCAGCATACGCATGGCTGGCGATTCAATATAAAAACATCCGATGGCTTGACCTTTTTTCAGCATTTGTTTTACTTTGGGGTCTTCCATAAACACCTTGGTGTTGTTGATGTCGATGTCGATTCCATGGTTTTCCTTGATGATGCCCAGCGTATCTTTTATCTTGCCCAACCCTCGTTGGCTTAGAATATCAAATTTATGCAGGCCAAGATCTTCGGCAATATACATGTCGAACTGAGTGGAAGGAAAGCCTTTGGGCAACAGCTCAGTGGCCGAATAATTACTGATGGGTTCTTCGGAAATGAGGATGCCGCTGGAGTGAATGCTGGGATGGCTGGGGAAATCGGCGATGTATGCACTGTAACGAATCACCCATTTGCCATATTCGTCAGCCAGGTCAGGATCGGGGTTTCTTTGCAGGCGGGTAATCTCCTCCTCGGGCAAACCGAATACTTTGCCTATCTCCCTAAAAGCCGATTTATGGTTAAAGGTGATAAAAGTGCCCAGTAAAACGGTGCGGTCCCATCCGTATTTGTCAAACAAATAACGGGTTACATCGTCACGGTCGGTCCACGAAAAATCAATGTCAAAGTCGGGAGGCGAGGTGCGATGTGTGTTGATAAAGCGCTCGAAGTATAAGTCAAGCTCTACGGGGTCAACATTGGTGATGCGTAATAGGTAAGCCACCAAACTGTTGGCGCCGCTTCCCCGTCCCACATGGTAATAGCCTCTGCTAAGTGCATACTGAACCAGATCCCAATTGATAAGGAAGTAAGCACAAAAATCTAGTTCCCTGATCACGCTTAATTCTTTGTCTAAACGGGTTAACACTTTATCGCTGACCGTGTCATACCTATATTGCAGACCTTTGTGGGCTTCAGCTTTTAATCGTTGAAAATCTTCTTCCTCGGAGCTGGTGAATAGCTTTTTGTTTTTGTTGGTTTTAAACGTGAACTCCATGCTGCAAGCATCCAGCAAATATTGGGTATTGGCGATTATTTGTGGATAGTTCTCGTAAATAGAACGCAGCTCGGCATGGCTTTTATATTGGTTGTCGAAACTGGCCTGTTCGTTTTTGTCTAGCTTGCTCAGCAAGGTGTTCTTATCAATGGCACGCAACAAACGGTGGATATTGTAATCCCGTTTATTGCGAAAGGTGGCCGTTTGCAGTACGACTAATTTGTTCAGGTGTTTTTTCCAGGGACTAAAAGGTAAATTCCTTAGGTCTTGAGGGCTAATCCCTATGTACTCGTAATCTTCCAGTTTTCGGAGTTGGGACTGAAAAGGATATACCACAAAAACATGCAGAAAGTGATCCGGCGCATCGGGTTCAAATTTCTGTTTGTGATGTAGGTGAGGGGTGATAAATTCGTTGAGCTCTCTAAAACCATCGGCATTTTTGGCGATAGCCACGTATTGCTGCTGTGCTCCGTTTCGGATATCTACCCCAACAACCGGACGAATATTGTGTTCCGGTGCTAAACGGACAAAATCGAGGCTGACAGCCGTATTGTTGATATCGGTGAGTGCCACCACGGAATGCCCCCCTTGGGAGACTTCCTCTAGCAGTTCTTCTACCGACAGTGCCCCGTATTTAAAACTATAATATGAATGACAATTTAAAAGCATCCTTAATCTTAAGAAATATCACTAAAGCAATGGGTTCGTAAAAAACATTAAGACCAATAGCCAACGGCCAAAAACTAATAGCCAATAGCTTTTTACTAATGACCGTTGACTAAAGTATTCTGACTGAAGACTGTTGGCTAAACTGCCTACTGTCTCCTGTGTGCAGGGATAACCGGGGCCTGACCGTTAAACGGATTTGTGCCTCCGATGCTTTTGGACCCCATGCCTATGGCACGCTTTACAGCATTTTGTCCGTAGCGGTTTCGCATGCGGTCCATAGCCTGGTACAGCTTGATTATTTTTTCAGAATCCTCAAACAGCCTGATCTGATAACTGCCTCCAATTAAGCTGCTCAACCGTACGCCTATCAACCTAATCAACACACGACGGTCATACATTTTTTCAAATAGGTCGAGTACGGTGTTAATAATGGTATGATCCAGTGAAGTATAAGTAACCCTTCTTTGTTTGGTGTAGGTTTGAAAGTCGGAATACCTTATCTTAAGCGTAATGCAGGCCGTTAATTTATTTCCGTTCCGTAACTGGTAAGCCAGGTTTTCGGCCATAGCTACTAAAATACTGCGCAGTTTAACCACGTCAGTGGTATCCTTTTCAAAGGTTCGTTCGGTGGATATAGACTTACGTTCGTGCCAGGCAATAACAGGTGTGTTATCGATGCCGTGTGCCTTTTTCCAAATAATGGTACCGTTTTTCCCCAATACACGTTCCATCAGTTCCATGGGCATTTCCTGAACTGTCTTCACTTTTTCTATCCCCAGGCTTCGCAGCTTATGATAGGTTTTGTCGCCCACCATAGGTATTTTTTTTATGGATAGCGGAGCCAGAAAAGACTTTTCGTTTCCCTCAGGGATCTGAATGTGGTTGTTGGGTTTGGCCTCTCCCGTTCCCACCTTAGAAACGGTTTTGCTGGTGGATAGTCCAAATGAAATGGGCAGGTGGGTTTCTTTCAAAATCCTCTTCCGAAGTTCCTGCGACCAGAGATAGCTGGTTTGTATAAACCTGTCCATTCCGGTGATGTCTACATAAAACTCGTCGATGGATGATTTTTCAAAAAGAGGTGACTGTTCCCTGATAATGTCGGTTACCATATCCGAAAACTTGCCGTAAATACCACTGTTGCCTCTGATCACCACTGCATCGGGACATAACATGCGAGCCATTTTCATGGGCATGGCCGAATGAATACCATAAGTGCGGGCCTCATAACTACAAGCAGCCACCACGCCCCTGTCCGAAGTGCCACCGATAAGCACTGGTCGATTGTTTAATTTGCTGTCCAACAATCTTTCGCACGACACAAAGAATGTGTCCAAATCCAGATGTAAAATAGTTCTTCTCACGATTGTCGATTATTTCGTCATTATTATGACTATAAATTAGTCAAAAAATTTTATATTTGAAAGAAGAAAAGATATTAAGTGAGGTTGTTTTTGTGTTTGGGCTAAAGCCCGACTCGTATGGTGTCAATGTTCCCCAAGCTAGAGCATGGGGCTAGTTATTTAATGTTATAAACTGATTGTTATGCATTTTCCGGAAAATATTAAATTTTTACGCAAGCGACGCAAACTGTCGCAGGCCGATTTGGCCGCTCAATTGGAGCTGACCCGAACCACCTTGGCCGGCTACGAAAAAAATATTCAACCACCTTTTAAGGTGTTGATCCGATTCGCCGATTTTTTTAACCTGTCCATTGATGCTTTGGTTAGGTATGATTTGCAGGCCTTGTCGGAATTTCAGCTTTCCCAGATAGAGGATGGCTTTGATATTGACGTAACAGGTAAGAAATTAAGACTGCTCACTATTTCGGTAGATAACGAGGGTAAGGAAAATATTGAGATGGTTCCGGTTAAGGCGCAGGCAGGATATACCAACAGCTATGGAGATCTGGATTTCATCGGTTCGTTGGATAAATTTTCACTCCCATTTCTGCCCAAAGATAAAACCTACCGGACGTTCCAAATCCAAGGTGATTCCATGTTGCCTGTACCGGAAGGCTCATGGGTAACCTGTTCGTATATTCAGGACTGGACAAATATCAAAGATGGAACGCCTTGCATTATCGTTACCCAGGACGATGGCATTGTTTTTAAATTGGTATACAAAAAACTTGAAGGGAAACAGAGCTTACAACTGGTATCTACTAACCGGAATTATAAACCTTACGAACTTTCTATTAAAAAGGTAGTGGAAATATGGAAGTTTGAGACCTACAACAGGTTTGAGATAGAGGGCTCCCAGTTTTCAGTCAACAATAACCAGTAATGATTATATTTGGCTTTACTTAAACTGTATAAGTTTTGAAAGCAATATTTCTTTTAATATTATTGATATTTTCTTCTTGTCTTATTGAGTTGTTAGGACAAGAGGTAGTGCTTATCCGCCATGCCAAAGTGGATATGGATGCGAAAGGATGGATGAGAGCAAGGAAAGCTGCCGAGTATCGCAAAAGCTACGATGTGTCACCCATTCATGACTTTGTTTCAGATGAAGTCCTGGACCAATTACCTGTGCTAAATTCAGATACTATTTATACCAGTGCTTTGTATCGCTCTAAGGAATCCGCAAATTGTTTGTTTGGCGATTCTGCTTTTTTTGTTGCCATGCCTATGCTAAACGAGTATGAATTACATGTGGTTAGATGGCCCCTGATTCTGCCCTATAAAGGATGGACTCGTATTTCAAGGGTTATGTGGTTGCTTGGTAAAAAGAAAGAAGGGGTAGAATCGCATAAAGAGGCCAAAGAAAGAACGAAAGAAGCGGTAGACTTTATTGAGGAAAAGAGCTTGCATAACCAACAGGTTGTTTTAGTCACACACGGTTTTTTAAACCGTAATATTGGCAGGGAACTGGAGAAAAGGGGATGGACCAGAACCTTAAATAATGGTAAGACTAACCTGGGGGCTACTGTTCTCAGAAAGAATTAAAATTCCAATTCTCCTTTTCCTTGCCTGATAATCTCAAACTCGCCTTGTGTGCAGTCCACCACTGTTGAAGGAACATTATTCCCGTAACCGCCATCAATAACGATGTCTACCTGGTTTTGAAATTTTTCGTAGATTAATTCAGGGTCGGTAGTATATTCTATTATCTCATCTTCATCGAGTACAGACGTGCTCAGTATAGGGTGCCCCAATTCCTTAACCAACTCTCTAATAATACTATTGGCAGGAATTCTGATTCCTACGGTTTTTTTATTGTTTTTAAAAAGTTTGGGAACATTTGAATTCGCATCAACAATAAAGGTGAAAGGGCCAGGTAAATTTCTTTTCATCAATTTAAAGGTGGCATTGTCCAAACTTTTAGTGTATTTGGATATCTGGCTTAAATCGTGACAGATAAATGAAAGGTGTTCTTTTTTTAGGTTGATGTTTTTGATTCGGGCAACTCGCTCAACAGCTTTGGCATTGTTGATATCGCAACCAATACCGTAAATGGTGTCGGTAGGGTAAATAACTACCGCACCTCTGCGCAATTCAGCAACAACTTCCCTGATGTCTTTGGGATTTGGGTTTTCTTTGTAGATTTTTAGAAACATAGATTTTTTCTTTGGATCAAAAATAGAATTTTTTGGGGAATAAGTGAATGTAAGATCAATTTGCCAGGATTTTATTGACTACCCATTGCGAGTTCCGTAACTTTATGGTAATGATTGATTTCATCGTTATCGGTTTTCGACAATTTATACACAGGTACTATGGGACATTTTAATTCATTACTTCGCAAAACACATTTTATTTGCTGGCATGGCCTAATAAAATGCACATTACTGATATTGATCTTTATGGTCGTTACTGCTTTGTCACTTGCTCAACAGGGTTGGTATTGGCAGAACCCCTTGCCGCAGGGAAATAATTTGTACGATGTTTATTTTCACGATAGAACAAATGGATGGGCATTAGGAGCCGATGGCACTATTTTATATACCAACGATCAAGGGTATTCTTGGGAAGAATATAAAATTGAGAGTCAGAGTGTGTTGTATGGAATGTTTTTTACTTCCGTCAGTAACGGATGGATTGTTGGTCAGCATGGAACAATCCTTTACTGGGATGGAACCACTTGGGAAGAACAAGAAAGTAATTATGATGGTTTGCTGTATGATGTATATTTCATTAATTCCAATACAGGATGGGCTGTGGGACAGGATGAAACGGTGTTACATACCGCAGACGGAGGTTTAAACTGGACAAGACTTACGTTTACAGGTACCCAACATTATTTTTCAGTTTATTTTATTGATGAAAACGAAGGGTATCTTTGCGGTGCAGCGGGTAATAATGGTGTAATAAAACATACCACCAATGGTGGAGACACCTGGTCGTTGGAAATTATTCCTGCTAATAGGATGAACTCCATTTGGTTCGGAGATGACGATAATGGTTGGGCTGTTGGCGACAATGGAGCTGTTTTCCATAAATCGTCTTCAGCAGGAGGTTGGGCATTACAAAGTTCGGGAACCACTAATAACCTTACATCGGTAGACGGGATCAATATACATCAGGTTTGGATATGTGGTGAGGACGGTGAGATGAGGCACACCAATAATGGGGGCGATACTTGGTTTTCTCAAAACAGTTCTGTAGATAACGATCTGCGTGCGGTTCACTATCACGATGGAGAAGTGGGGTGGGCCGTTGGCGACGAAGGTGTTGTTACGCACTCGAACAATGGAGGCGGCACTTGGAATAGGCTTGGTGAAGGCCCTACAGGTTATTTAAGGGAAATTAGCTTTAACCACCCATCCTTTGGTTTGGTAGTGGGCGATGATGGTTTAATTTATTATTCCATTGATGATGGCGAAACATGGAACGAAGATGCTAGTGGGATCTCTAGCCATTTGAATGCGGTGGACATTGCTTGGCATGCGATAAGTTACGACAGGGCCACGGCAGTTGGGGATAACGGAAATATACTAAGGGTGCTATGGGAACCAGACATGACCGACGAGCCCTGGGTTAAAATGCCATATGATTATGGTGATGAGTTTTTTGCTATTGATAATTATGGTTTCAGCGGTTGGGCAGCAGGTATCTTCGGAACCGTTATACATACTTCTAATGGGGGAAGCGTGTGGGAAAGACAACATCAGGATATGGGGTATCACTTATATGATATACAATTCCAGCCAAGAAACCATGTTTGGGCGGTCGGTATGGGTGGAAACATTATTTATTCTCCGGATAGGGGAGATACTTGGGAAGAACAGGTAAGCAATACTTTTACCAATCTTCATTCTGTTAGTTTTGCCGATTATCGCAGAGGTTGGGCTGTTGGGCTAAACGGTACTATTATTCATACCAATGATGGTGGGTCAACGTGGGAACAACAAACCAGTGGGACCTACGAAGCGCTATTCTCTGTGTTTTTTATAGATGAGAATAACGGTTGGATTGCTGGGGATGCCGGTACCATATTGCACACTAACGATGGCGGTTTAACATGGGGTAAACAAATAAGTGGTACCAACAATACGTTGTTTTCGGTTTTCTTTTCCGATTTGGCAACAGGCTGGGTCTGCGGAGAAAAGGGTACCATTCTTCATACGGTTGATGGAGGTGGGGCAACGTTATTTGAAGTATATGAACGGATCGATGTAAACGAAGAAATTCTTGATTTGTTGACTACCGAAGATGGATTAACCGTTGGTAGTAGTACCAAGGTCGCAAGCACCGATAAACTGGTTGGGGTGCAGCTTACGCTCGACGATGTGGGTCATACTTCGGTTGGCGATCTGACCATCATGTTCAGTCATGCAGGTGTTATGGATACCGTGATGTATCATTCAGGTGAAGACGGAGATAATATTCTGAACATGACCTTTTCGGATGCTTTGGAAATGCCTGCGGATAGTGCCGTTGCTCCGTTTACGGGAGGTTTTAAACCATATAAACCATTATCCGCGTTTAACGACCTTGATCCTACCGGAGCGTGGATACTAAGAATCCGGGATGATGTGAGTGGCAATACGGGAGTGTTAAACGCATGGTCTTTAAAATTATTTTTAGAAGACGAAAGTGGGACAACTACAATTAAAAATATAAAAAATAATAGAACAGCAGGGTTAAAATGCTACCCTAACCCAGTTCGTAATACTGCGATAATTAAATATTATTTGTCAAAGGCAGAGGATGTCGAATTGTCTGTTTTCGACCTGTCGGGCAGGAAAATAAGGATATTACAATCTTCGAGGAAACCTCAAGGTGTTAATACATATCGTTTAAATACCTCATCCTTGGCTAGCGGTATTTATTTTATTCAACTAAAAGCTGGCAACATCAATGAAGTAAATAGAATACTGGTGGAATAACGTTAAAAAAGGGAAGGCCTTATAACCTTCCCTTTTCTGTCTTTAATACACAAATATAAAAACGTTTACATTATTCAAATTGATACGGATTCCCGTTTTTATCAAAATAGGTAACCTCTCCAAATCTTTCGAGAGTTCCATATTTTTGTGCGTGATCCGCGTGTTCCCCGATTTTAGCAAATTTTTGAATAAACGACGAAACAAAAAAAAGCCACCCGAACTAATTCGGATGGCTTTGGATGAGCGAAAGACGGGGATCAAACCCGCGACCCTCAGCTTGGAAGGCTGATGCTCTATCAGCTGAGCTACTTTCGCTTGTTTTATTTTTTTTGGTTATCTCTAACCTAAGAGCCGATGGAGGGACTCGAACCCACGACCTGCTGATTACAAATCAGCTGCTCTAGCCAGCTGAGCTACATCGGCAAAATTTCGATTAAAACCAGACGTTTTCTGATTTATGTGGGGAGAGCAGGATTCGAACCTGCGAAGTCGTAAGACAACGGAGTTACAGTCCGTCCCAGTTGGCCGCTTTGGTATCTCCCCAAATATTAATTTCAATACATTACAATTTTCTACGTTTAGAAAACCAAAGAGCCGATGGAGGGACTCGAACCCACGACCTGCTGATTACAAATCAGCTGCTCTAGCCAGCTGAGCTACATCGGCGGGTGGGTAAGCTACCTGCATCGCACCGCTACAACCATCTACCCTTGCTGCTGTCAAGCCCTGGGGGAATTCAATAGGAGCTGGTCGTACAGGACTTACCCGTGCTTTAGCGGATGCAAAAGTAGAAAAAATCATATACCCGACAAGTGAAAAATCAAAAAAAATGAACTTTTTTTTTAGGCGTAATTTTAAGAGCTTTGTTATCAACAGGTTGTTTTTTTATTTTTTTTTCAAATAAAATAGTGATATTCGATTTCCAAATGAATATACGGTGTTTTTTTGTGCCGTTTATTATGAACAATATTATTAAAGCTTATCTTTGACAGAAATCTATTCTTAACTCAAAATTATTTAATTATGGAACAAGCAGCCTCAAAATCATCGACAGTTTATACTTATGGACTTTATTTAGGCATAGCATCAATCGTATTTAGCTTAATTACGTTTTATAGTGGAATGTTGGGGGATAAGTATTTTAGTTATTTGGGATTTGTAATAACAATTGCTTTTGTTTTTCTAGGTTTAAAGTATTATAAAGAAAAAGAGAATGGTGGATTCATGAAATACGGCCAAGGTGTTGGCCTTGGAGTATTAATTTCTTTGGTTGGAGGTGTTTTGTCAAGCGCATTCACATTTGTTTATTTTAGTTTTATAGATCCGGCAAAACACCAAGAGTTATTGGCTGTCATTCAAGAACAGCAATTGCAGGCAGGTGTTCCAGAAGCGCAATTAGAACAAATAGAAGGTGTGATGAGTATGATGTTAAGTCCAATGTCGTTGGCTTTAATGGGTGTAGTTGGAGCGGTATTTGGCGGCTTGATCATCTCGTTAATTATTTCAGCTATTCTTAAAAAAGACCCGGAACCAGCATTTTAATCAGCTTGGTAATTAATTATATTTGGAATGAATTTATCAATTGTAGTACCGCTTTTTAACGAAGAAGAATCGTTGTCTGAATTATATAACTGGGTAAGGCGAGTGCTGGCTCCCCTAGGCATTTCATTTGAAATTATTTTTATAGATGATGGAAGTAACGATACATCGTGGCAAGTAATTGAAGGTTTAGCTGCTGATCACGTGGAAGTGAAGGGAATTAAATTTCGCAGGAATTATGGAAAGTCGGCTGCACTTTATAGTGGTTTCGAAGCTGTGGAAGGAGAAGTGGTAATTACCATGGATGCCGATTTGCAAGATAACCCGGATGAACTGCCAGAGCTTTATCGAATGATAAAAGAGGATGGTTACGATTTGGTTAGTGGTTGGAAAAAGAAAAGGTTCGATCCATTGGGTAAAACTATTCCCAGTAAATTGTTTAACAGGACGGCAAGATACATTTCAGGTATAAAATTGCACGATTTTAATTGTGGCCTAAAGGCTTATCGAAAGGAAGTGGTCAAAAGTATCGAGGTTTATGGCGAGATGCACCGTTATATTCCAATACTGGCCAAGCGTAACGGTTTTGGTAAGATTGGCGAAAAAATAGTGGTTCATCGCGAAAGGCAGTATGGTGTCTCAAAGTTTGGGATGGAGCGATTTCTGAAAGGTTTTCTCGACTTGTTGTCGGTTACGTTTATTTCAAAGTTTGGAAAGCGACCGATGCATCTATTCGGAGGATTAGGAACATTAATGTTTCTGGTAGGATTCAGTTCCGCGTTTTACCTGGGAGCCCATAAACTTTATAGTGTGTATCACAACATCAAAGAGGCTTTAGTAATATCGAGTCCGTATTTTTATATTTCCTTAACGAGCATGATTATTGGAACCCAATTGTTTTTAGCTGGTTTTTTGGCCGAGCTTGTTTCAAGAAATAATCCCGAGCGAAATAAATATCAGATTGAAAAAAGTGTAAAATAAATTATGATGTCATTTTATAGTTCGATAGTTAAAGCATACGACGAAATATTTCCATTAAATAAAGTGCAGGCCAATTTAATTGAGGAATTGTTCCAAGGTTTAGGAGGGAAGAGAGTGTTGGATTGCGGTTGTGGTACAGGTAGTTTAGCGATAGAACTTGGCCGTAGGAGCGCAAATGTTGATGCATTCGACTTAGACGAAAGTATGGTTGCAAAAGCTGAAGCAAAACGCCCTCAGGCACTTAATGTGAATTTTGCCAAAGACGATTTGCTCAGGTTTTCAGATAATTATAAAAAAGACAGTTATGATGTGGCTTATTGTTTAGGCAATACCTTGGCTCATTTGCCCAGCCTTGAGGAAGTAGGGCAATATATTAACGCAGCCGCTTCTGTGCTGAAACCCGGAGCGTTTGTATTGGTGCAGGTTGTGAATTTCGATAGGGTGATTAGCAATAAGATTTCGCAATTGCCAACCATTGAGAGCGAAAATTATGTCTTTGAACGAAACTATATTCCGGAAGAACACGGAGTCATCCAGTTTTCCACCGTGCTGAAAGTTAAGCGGAGTGTAGAATCTTACACGCAATCTTTATCACTAATCCCAATTTTAAAGGAGGATTTGGTCAAGATGCTTTCTGAACAATTTGAAGAAGTGCAGTTTTTTGGTTCGTTTAAAAAAGAAAAGTGGTTGGAAGATTCTTTCCATACGGTTGTGCTAGCGAAAAAACGCACCGGACAAAGCGTGTAAACCGCGAGATTAGTTAAGAATAAAAATGCCCGGTGCTTAAATTTTTTCTTCTATAAAATTAAGCATTTTATTTAATTCCTGAGGATGGAACCACATAATTTCTTTATCTCGTTTAAACCAAGTGAGTTGTTTTTTTGCATACCTACGTGTGTTCCGCTTTATTAATTCTATGGCTTTCTGTAAATCATATTCACCATCGAAATGTGCAAATAGCTCTTTGTAGCCGACAGTATTTAAAGAGTTTAGGTTTTTTAGTGGGTAGAGTTGCCTGGCTTCTTCTATTAACCCTTCTTCCTTCATCAGGTCGACCCTTCGATTGATTCGGTCGTATAAATCTTTCCGGTCCATTTCAAGCCCAATTTTTACCATGTTAAAAGGGCGATGCTTGATTGAGTTGGTTCGGAGCGAGCTGTATGGTTTTCCGGTCATCAGGCATATTTCAACTGCATGAATCACTCTTTTGTGGTTCATCAAATCAACCTGGTCGTAAAATACAGGATCCAACTGCTTAAGCTGTCTGCGGATGGAATCTATGCCTTCGGTATCGTATTGTTGCTTTAAATTATCTCTTAATTCCTGATCAATAGTGGGTAGTTCGTCTATGCCTTTGCACACAGCATCCACATACATCATTGAACCGCCAGTTAAAACCAATTGGTTGTGATTTTTAAAGAGCACTTCGCTCATTTTAAGGGCATCCTGTTCAAATTCCCAGGCACTGTAATAATCGTGAATAGAGTGGCTTCCTATGTTGTGGTGTTTGGCTGCAGCAAGTTCCTCAAGGGTAGGTGTTGCAGTACCAATTTTCAGTTCTTTAAATATTTGTCTCGAATCGGCCGATATGATCTCGGTATTAAAATGATTGGCAATTCGTATGCTGGTTTTGGTTTTGCCAATTCCCGTTGGGCCAACAACTACGATAAGCGTTTTTTGCATTAATGGTTTCAAGTAAAAGCATTTTTTTTGTTAGGGTAATTACAGGTCTTCCAGGTTATCGGTATACGATATCATGGAATCGTCATCGTGGTCATCGTCCTCCAAACCCAGAAAGGCATCATCGCTGTAGTCAAGATCTATATTTATTGAAGGCTCGCCCATGCTTTCTCCGAGTAATTCGCTCATGTCTAGCTGTTCGGGAGCTTCTCCAACCGACCTAATACATTTAGGAGATGGGCAGGATGAGCCGACGATTTCATATGTTTCAATAAACAGACTACGTTCGTTAAAGAAATCAAAAACATACAATAATCGTTGTTTCTTTTCAAATATAAATCTATTGAGTTTGGTGTCTGCCATGATTAACGATTCGTTGGCTTCGTCCACGGCCATGTCCATAAGTGTTATTTCTTCATTTTTCTGCCACTCATCGTCCGTCATAAAGAATGATGCCATTTGACCCTCATCAAATTTTAAAATTTTTTGAATGAAGTTATGAAGTTCAAGAAAAGTTGCACCACCACTAATTTCTATCTCTCTAAGAAAATCCTCGTCTTCTCCTGAAATTATTCTTAATCTTATCGTCATCGTTTATTTTTTAAGGACGGCAAATATATTAAAATCTTATTTTGCCAAGCGTTAAAATTACTCTCTTTTTACTGTGAGAAAAAACATTTTAACCAGCGCAATGTTTATTGTCTAACCAGTTGAAAATATACTTATGTGTTGTTTTAACGTTAAAGTTTTTAAAAGGTTGTGCATGGACTATGTTCTATGAACGAATTAAGCACGGTTTAATTATTTGCGTTAAGGTTAAAAAAACAAAGTGGAATGTGTTCAATATATTTTAAATGTGTTATTGTAAATTGTAGTTTGTTTATGAGAATTTTAGTTTGGGGAGTTTTAACAATGCTTGTTTTACTGTTTTCAGGTTGTGCTCGCAATAAAACAGAGAAAAAAACAAAGGAAAAAGAATGGGCATCACCTGCCACATCGATGAGCAACAGAAACGACAGGTTTGAAGCGGGAAAACTAGTTTATGATAGGAATTGCAAGATCTGTCATCAGGCCAACAGGATGGGGATTGAAAAAATTTATCCTCCGTTAAAAAATACCAAAAGAGTTACGGGCGATAAGGAGTATTTGATTGATGTTGTGTTAAACGGGATGAGTGAGGAGATTGTTGTTGAAGGCGTAAAATACAAAGGGGTAATGGCCTCTTACCGAAACCTCACGGATCAGCAAATTGCAGATGTCATTAATTATATTCGAAGCGACAGCAAAGCCGCAAGTGCCATGGTTTCAGCAGGTGAGGTAAAGCAAATGAGGTAGTCTATAGAATTTTAATTTGTGCCGCTTCTTTTTTTATCGTTTTTTTACCCTCCTAAATTTATTTGAACCATGACAAAACAACAAGGTTATACCACTCGGTCCATCCATGCTTCTTTCCCTAAAAATGATGTTTACAACTCGTTACATATGCCTATTTACGACGGCGTAGCGTATGAGTTTGATACATCACAAGATATCGAAAATGTATTTTCCGGCAAGGAAACGGCTCACCTTTATAGCAGAACATCAAATCCTACAGTGGAGTATTTCGAACAAAAACTTGGAAATGTTACAGGGGCTAAAAATGTTGTGGCACTTGCGTCGGGAATGGCGGCCATTTCAAATACCTTGCTGGCAGTGGTAGAACCAGGTGGAAATGTGGTTACTTCCAATCATCTTTTTGGACATACCTATGCTTTTTTCAAAGATACCTTGAAAACCTGGGGCATTGAGGTGAAGTTTGTGGACATGAGTAAACCGGAAGAGGTGGAGAAGGCCATGGACGAGAAAACACGTGTTTTGTTTTTTGAAACTATTACCAATCCTCAATTGGAGGTGGCCGATATTTCGGTTTTATCTGCTATTGCGCATTCCCGGAATGTTGCGGTTATAGCCGATTCAACAATAACTCCTCCTTATGTTTTAAAGTCCGTGGATTTTGGTGTCGATGTGGAGGTTATGTCTACTACTAAGTTTATTTCGGGAGGGGCTGCCGCTGTCGGTGGAGCAGTTGTTGATAATGGTACTTTTGATTGGCGCCGGATCCCTGCCTTAAACACCTGGTCGGAAAAATTCTCAGGGAACGGACTTGTGGCTCGTATCCGAAAAGAAATCTTTCGGCACCTTGGAGGGTGCATGACGGCTCATACAGCCCACTTTCTGAATTTGGGAATGGACACTTTGGCTCTAAGAGTGGATAGGTGCGTTGAAAACTGCTTGGAATTGGGGGAGTTCTTTGAAAACAACGGTAAAGTGAAGTCAGTAAATTATCCGGGACTTCGGTCGCACCCAAATTACGGATTGAGTTTAAAGCAATTTTCGGCTAAACCGGGTGCTGTTCTGACCATTGACTTGGAATCCAAAGAGCAATGTTACAGATTTATGGATGCTTTACAAGTGGTGCGTAGGGCAACTAATTTAAACGATAATAAAACGCTGATCATTCATCCATGGTCTACCATATATACCGAGTTTTCTGATGCGGAAAAAAAAGAAATGCATATTCGGGATACCATGTTAAGAATATCGGTAGGAATTGAAGATGTTCAGGATTTGCTGTATGATTTTAAGCAAGCATTAACTTTGTTGTAATGGAACAATTAAGACAATAAAATATGGTGTAGCACGATACATAGAGAGTGGTTGTGTTAAAATTTAAAGGTTAATACGAAAGTATACATGATTTCTAAAAAAATTCTAGCTCCGGTGATGCTTTTTGTTGTTTTCAACATATCATTTGCTCAAAACAACAGAATGTCGAATGATGAGGCTGGCGGTATTTTGCATAAAATGGCCGTTATAGCTGATTGGGGCATGGAAACTTTAACCTTCGAGAAAGAAAAATATACTTTTTTCGCATTCCCTTTAATGAGTTATGAAGATAGAACCCAACTCGAGTTTGGCATTATGCCTGTTTGGAGATTTTATTTGGGAGGAAATGAAAAAAGTAATGCCTATTATCGCCCATCAAACATTGCTCCTTCCGTAATGTATTCGACCAGTGGGATGTATGAGTTTAAATTTGCATCCAACTTTTTTACCAAAAATAATTGGCATATCCGAAATAGGTGGTTATATCAATGGATGCCTGATAAGTTCTATAGTATCGGCAATTTTGCCAACAAAGATGTGTATTCCGATATTGAGTTAAAGAAGTTGGAATTCACGGGTAAAGTAATGAAAGGGATTACCGAAAAGGTGTTTCTGGGAATTAATTATGATGTTGGTGTCTTGGATGTTAAGGATGTGGGAATTGGTTTGTTAAATAATGGTGTAGAGGGTTATGAAGGCGGGAATATTATTGGTTTTGGGCCCATTGTAAGCCACGATACCCGAAACAATATCGTTTATCCCAATAAAGGGAGTTATATCTCATTTGACTATACTTATTATCCCAAATCAATTGGTGACTTTAGTTTTTCCAGCTTAACTTTTGATGCTCGAAAGTTTTTTGATTTGGGTAAAAAGGAGAGGGTGTTGGCAACACAAATCTATTTGAAGTCGGCCGATGGGGATGTGCCATTTTTTCGTTTGCCTGTTTTAGGAGGGAAAAGGTTTTTTCGGGGAGTTTCACATCCCTATAAATATATGGATAAAAACATGTTGTACTTGCAAGCCGCATACCGATCGCATTTGGTATGGCGATTTGGGTATGAGGTTTTTACCGGTGCTGGTAATATATTCAACAAATGGAACTCAACTCTGTTCGAGGACGTTCATGTGATGGCCGGTTTGGGATTGAGAATCAGGGTTATTGAAAAAGAAAAATTAAATTTCAGATTCGATTACGGGCTTGCAACGAATGGAGATTCCGGTTTCTTTTTTACTTTGGGTGAGGCGTTTTAGTTTGTAATATTGATCAATACCAGAATCATTACTTTGTAATTTTTATTCCCAATAAATCATATTAATATAGTAGCTATAATTTAGTAAATATTTATTTGTTTCTGTTATTTTGCGTGAACTTATAGTATACTTGTATGGTTAAATACATACAGGTTAAGTATGTGTTAATAAAATAGAGGTAAAAGATGAAATTTTCAAAGAAAACGGAATATGGATTGAGATTTCTGCTGGCATTGGCAGAACTAAGTGAGGGAAGGTTTATGGGGATTTATCAGATTTCGTTGCGGCACAGTATTCCAATGAAATTTTTAGAAGCCATTGCTGTTGCGTTGAAAAAAGCCGGATTGTTGGAGGTGAAAAAAGGTGCAGGAGGTGGATATCGGTTGAAATTTAAACCGGATGAAATATCGTTGCTCATGGTTTTTGATTGTTTGGAAGATTCCTACAAAAAGGAATTGGACATTACCGGGGATATCTCCAGTAATCAAAAGGCTGTCGCAATAATATTAAATGAGACCATTGCAGGCGTGCGCGGTGTGTTATCCGAAAAAACAATATATGATATTCAAAAGCAGTATAAAGATTTAAACGAGAGTTTGATGTACTATATTTAACTTGGTCGTATAACGGCGGGAGAATTATTGGAATGAAGCCCCAGTATCTTCGAATTAAAAATGTTCTTACAATAAAAACTGGATCGTGATTGAAGAATGAACTTATTAAAGTTTAACAGGGTAATGCTGGCATTGTGGTTCATGAGCCATATTAAAATTTAATTATAATCGGAAAATAAATAAAACGAATTATTATGAGCGGTATAGCAGAAAATGTAATTGAGCTAATTGGAAATACTCCATTGGTGCAGGTTAACCGAATGAACGAAGGAGGAGCGCAGGTTGTGGCTAAACTGGAGTTTTATAATCCTGCAAGTTCTGTGAAAGATAGAATTGCATACGCTATGATAGCGGACGCAGAAAGAAACGGCAAGTTAGATAAAGATACTGTTATTGTTGAGCCAACCAGTGGAAATACCGGTGTTGGATTGGCCTTTGTGGCAGCGGTAAAGGGGTATCGTTTAATTTTGACTATGCCAGAAAGTATGAGTATTGAAAGAAGAAAGTTACTCAAAAAATTCGGTGCTGAACTTGTTCTCACTCCTGCTGCTCAGGGCATGAAAGGTGCAATCTCAAGAGCGCAGGAAATTGCCAGTGAACACAAGAAAGCATTCATTCCGCAGCAATTTGATAATCCGGCTAATCCTTCGATACACAGATGTACTACAGCCCAGGAGATTTGGAAAGATACGGATGGTAAAATCGATGTGTTTGTTGCCGGGGTTGGAACAGGAGGTACTATCACAGGTGTGGGAGAGGAACTGAAAATGAAAAATCCGGAATTAAAGGTTGTTGCGGTCGAGCCAATGGATTCTCCTGTTATTTCAGGCGGACAGCCGGGCCCTCATAAAATACAGGGTATTGGAGCCGGGTTTATTCCCAAAAACTTAAATGTTGAAGTGGTAGATGAGGTGATTAAGGTTTCAAACGAGGATGCGGTTCAATCTAGCCATAAGGCTGCTTTGGAAGAAGGGTTGTTGTGTGGTTATTCTTCAGGAGCCGCTCTTTGGGCTGCGCTGGAATTATCAAAACGTGAGGAGTTGAAGGGAAAGCGGATTGTGGTAATATTGCCTGATACCGGAGAAAGGTATTTAAGCAGCTACGAAATTTAACTGTTCCAAATAGAAATACCTATTATTGGTTATCTGACAAAAGGAATTGATTATCAGTGCGTGTCGTTGGTAATCAATTTTTATATAAAGACAGTTCTTAGCCTGGTATAAACAGAGTTTGAACTGGGGAGGAACGACAAAACATATGCTGAAACCATGTTAAATATTCATTCTGCGGTATGACTTTTCTTCCGATATCCATAAATGTAAGTAAGCAACAGATCTTGATTGTTGGTGGAGGCAAAGTGGCTTTGCATAAAATTACTTTGTTAAAACGATTCACCTCAAATTTCAAGGTAATCGCCCCTCGTATTTTAGAAGAAGTAAAAGAGATAGAGGGTGTTGAAATAGAGGAAAGAAATTACGTAGAGACTGATTTAAAGTCACATCTTTTGGTTTATGCAACCACAAACAACCATGAATTGAATCACCAAATAAGTGACCAGGGTAAAAAATATGGTTGCCTGGTAAATGTGGCAGACAGTGCGGAATATAGTGATTTTGTATCACCGGCTATTTTTAAGCACGGGGAATTGACAATTGCAGTTGGGTCCAATGGTAAAGATGTAAAAGCTTCCATAGCATTGAGGAATAAAATAAAAAGGTTTTTACGTGGTTAATTTTAAGATATCGAAAAAAATATATGGAAGAAATTAAGATAGCTATTGAGGGAAAGTACAGTAAAATTATTTCTTTTGATGAGGTTCAACAAATATTAAAGGACTCCGAAATAGGATACCAGCTGCTTACTGTAGGTACTAACCGTAAATCAAATATTGCTATGGAGGAGGTAGAATTTCCTCCTGTATCCAAGTTGTTGGAAGATTCAGTTTTAGGTGAAAAGGCCGATTTGTATATTTTGCCAGCAAAGGAACTTCCATATCCATTGCTTTCGGGTCTTGATGTTTTTGCCCTGCTTCCTTCTAAAGGCATTGGCGTGGGCCAATCTTCGCCTCTCAGTGAATTAGTAGCGCTGGTTGGAAGCATAGAAAACGAAAAACTGAAGAAGTGTTTTGAATTGAAGGATGTTCGAAAAAGCTGGGGGAGGGTTGTGCTAGCCGGTTTTGGGCCAGGGGATGAAGGGTTAATTACAAAAAAAACTGAATTTAATCTAAGTCACTCCGACATTATATTCTACGACGACTTAATTAACGAAGCATATTTAAACAATACGTTTAGTGCTGAAAAGGTGTATGTAGGTAAGCGCAAGGGGCAGCACAAATTTGATCAGGAGAAGATTAATGAACTCATGTATCAGGAGGCCATTAAAGGAAAATGGGTAGTACGGCTGAAAGGTGGTGACCCTATGATTTTTGGACGTGGCGCCGAAGAGTATCATTATGTGAGTAGTAGATGGGTAAAAGCGGAGATATTACCAGGCATCTCCAGTGCCTTTGCGGCAGCGGCAAATGCTGTAATTCCTTTTACCGAAAGATCCTTGGCCTCTTCCGTTGCGTTTTTATCGGCGCATGATATGCATAAGGTAAAAATTCCCCAAGCGGATACCTTGGTGTTTTTTATGGGAGCTTCCAATCAACAGGGATTAGCAAAACTGATTATCGCGGAAGGATGGCCGGAGAGTACACCTGTTGCGGTGGTACATAATGCTTCCAATCCTGGCCAAAAAATCTATAAGGGTAACTTGTATGAATTAAAGGTAAAAGGATCGGGATTGCCTTCTCCCTCTATAATCTTTGTGGGTAAAACAGCTGGCGAATTTGCCGGTTTGCAAAATAAATGGTTGTATACTGGAGCGTCATTAGACGAAATAAAATATCGTACCGATTTGGTTCATACACCTTTGATTTCTATTGAACCTGCTATGCCAGATCAAGAAACAAAATTAGCTTTTGATAATTTGACTTCTTACGACAGGATTGTCTTTTCCGGCAGATATGCGGTTTACTATTTCTTTGAAAAGCTCTTTGAGTCTGAAAAAGATGTTCGGGATTTGTCCGGTATTCAGATTGACTCTATTGGGAGGACTACTTCGAAAGCGCTGAAAGAAAAAGGATTGATTGTGGGTGCTTTATCGCATAAAGAATCTGTTGATGGTATGTTGCAGGTGTACGGAAAGCAAAGGGTGAGCGGCGAAAATATATTGGTGCCCTGTTCAAATCAATCAACAGGAACCCTGCAAAAAGGATTGCGCAGGTTAGGTAACCGTGTGAGCGAAATTCAATTGTATCAAGTGGTTAAAAATAAATCAATTGTAAAGCAAAACCTGGACGGATTCGAAGGAGTCGTTTTTACATCTCCTGCAACCGTGGAAGCTTTTTTCGAGGTATATGATCATATCCCTTCACATTTAAAGGTTAAATGTAGGGGAAAATTAACCGAAAAACTGTTTGTCAAATTAAACAGGGGCAACGAAATAATAAAGTGACCTGCGAGTTGGTTGCGTGTAAATACGGGTAAAAAAGAATTGCCTCGTTATTAACCCAGAATTTTCAGAGACAATTCTTTATGTTTTAATATGATTATATTTTTTTAACCCGAACAGCATTCATCCCCTTTAGCCCCTTTTCAAGCTCGAAATTCACTTTGTTACCTTCGACGATTTCGTCAATTAATCCGTTTACATGCACAAAGAATTTTTCCTGGGTGTCAAGGTCCTTGATAAATCCGTATCCTTTGTCATGATTAAAGAACTCAACCCTACCTGTTCGGATGGGTTCTTCAATATCTTCTTTTTTGGGAACAGATATTTCTATATTTTCGGCTTTAATCTTTGTTTTCTTGGTCAAATCCGGCGGAGTATCCGTAATCATCCCGTTTTCATCTACGTAAGCAATCATGTTGTTTAAGCTGCCGTCAGAAGAATTAGCTTTTCGTTCTTCTTTGCGTAAAGCTTTGTCTTTACGCTTTTTCATCCTTTTTTGTTCTTTGTCTTTTTTGCCAAATGTTTCTTGAGATCTCCCCATTAAATATATTTTTATGAATAATAACTATTAAGTAATGAAGAAATAAATATAAAGAGTAAAGTGAACTGTCAAACGCCTTATAAGGTGGTGATGAAAGAACCTAATATTACTTGAAACGATCATGAATTTATACCTTCTAAAATACAAACCTGTATAGCTATTCCCAATTTATTGGGAGTGATAATTCATTGAAGGTTTCATCTATCAACTGATATTAATATATTCAGGTGAAAGGATATTTCTTGCCTATTACTTGGTACAAAGTTAAAATAAAATGTGGGACTTACCACCTATAAAACATTTCGGACTATAAAAAATCTATTTTTCAATTTACATAGTTTGATAATCTATTTAGCTATTTTTTTTTCCGAATATATCCCGATTCAGTTTGCCGGATACCAATCCTTCCTCATCGATGCTGACGGTGTTAAAGCCAAATTCCGATATTTTATGCTGAAATTTCTTTGAGAATATTGACTTGAGTGTGGGGATCTGTTCATTCGGGACTTCTATGCTGGCATTTCCTTTTTTGTATCTTACCCTTACATCATTAAACCCATTGGCGTTTAACAGGTTTTCGGCATTTTCTATCATGCTTAACCTTTCTGTTGTAATTTTTTCACCATAGGGGAATCGACTGCTTAAGCAGGGACTTGCAGGCTTATCCCATATTTCAAGGTTAAAATATTTGCTCATCATTCGGATACTTTCCTTGTTGATATTACATTCTAAAAGTGGGCTAAATACATGAAAGTCATCCGCAGCCTGCATGCCTGGACGATAATCTCCTGTATCGTCATAATTGTTTCCGTTTGCTATTTCATAACCGGGGAAGGAATTATTGGCAAGTTCTTGGATGGATTTATACAGATTGGTTTTGCAATAATAACAACGGTTCACAGGATTCGAACTGTAATTGATGTCATTAATTTCGTTGGCATCAATTTCAATTAATTGGATATCGTAACTCTTGGCAAAATATCTGGCATCCGATAAGTCTTTTTCTTTCAGACTTGCCGAGTTGCTAATAACTGCTACAGCATTTTCTTTGCCCAATTGCTGTCGGGCTAAAAAGGATACCAGGCAAGAATCTACCCCGCCGGAAAGAGCAATCAAAAGTTTAGGGTGATGTTGGAACCAGGTGTTCATTCTAGCTATGTTTGATTGTATGTTTTCCATATTCCTGTAACACAAAATGGCAGGAAAAGTTGAATATAAAAAAACGCAGCCTGTTAAGAGCTGCGTTATTTTTGTTTTAATTAAAAGGATTTATTAATTCTGCTTTTTAATCAAATTCAATGCACTGCCATTTTTAAACCACTCAATTTGCTGTAGGTTGTATGTATGGTGAGCCAATATTTCTTCTTTACTTCCATCGGCATGAATAATCTCGACAGTTAAAGGTTTGCCGGGAGCAAAATCTTTCAGGTCTTTAAAATTAAATGTGTCATCCTCTTGTATCTTATCATAATCCGCCTCGTTGGCGAAAGTAATTCCCAACATACCTTGTTTTTTAAGGTTTGTTTCGTGGATGCGGGCAAAACTTTTAACCAACACCACTTTTACACCTAAATGTCTGGGTTCCATAGCCGCGTGCTCACGCGACGAACCTTCCCCATAGTTATGGTCGCCCACAACAACGGTTGGTATGCCAGCTTCTTTATAAGCACGTTGGGTTGCAGGAACTTCGCCATATTCGCCAGTCAGTTGCGACTTTACTTTGTTGGTTTCACCGTTGAATTTGTTTACAGCGCCAATCAACATGTTGTTAGAGATATTATCCAGATGACCTCTGTATTTCAGCCAAGGACCCGCCATTGAAATATGGTCTGTGGTACATTTACCTTCAGCCTTAATCAATAATTTGGCTCCCGTAATATTTTCACCATCCCATTCTGCAAAAGGCGTGAGCAACTGAAGTCTGTCACTGTCTGGAGAAACGATCACTTCAACACTAGAACCATCGGCAGCTGGTGCTTGGTAACCAGGGTCTTCAACATCAAAACCTCTTGGGGGTAGTTCGTCTCCCGTTGGAGGAGTTAATGCAACCTGCTCTCCTTTATCATTGGTTAATTTATCTTTTAACGGGTTGAATCTTAGATCTCCTGCTATAGCCAAAGCGGTCACTAATTCAGGTGAACCTACAAAAGCATAGGTGTTTGGATTGCCATCGGCACGTTTGGCAAAATTACGGTTGAAAGAATGTACAATAGTATTTTTCTCTTGTTTTTCTGCTCCCATTCGAGCCCACATACCAATACAGGGTCCGCAAGCGTTGGCAAAAACAACGCCATTAATCTTCTTAAATGTATCTACCATGCCATCTCTGTCAATGGTATATCGTACTTGTTCCGATCCGGGTGTAATGGAAAATTCTGCTTTAGCCTTTAATCCTTTTTTTACCGCGTCTTCAGCTACCGATGCGGCTTTGGAAATATCTTCGTACGATGAGTTGGTGCAAGAGCCGATTAAACCTACTTCAATTTTTGTTGGCCAACCGTTTTTCACAGCCTCTTCTTTCATTTGACTGATCGGCGTAGCTTTGTCAGGTGTAAAAGGTCCGTTCAGATGCGGCTCCAGTTCATTTAAATTAATTTCAATAACCTGATCGAAATATTTTTCCGGTTCAGCATATACCTCATTGTCTGCTGTTAGCAAGTCTTTTACTTCGTTTGCGGCATCTGCCACATCATGACGGTTGGTAGCTCTTAGGTATCGCTCCATCGAGAAGTCGTATCCAAAAGTTGAGGTTGTTGCCCCGATTTCAGCACCCATGTTGCAGATGGTTCCTTTTCCCGTGCAGGATAGAGACTCGGCGCCTTCGCCAAAATACTCCACAATACAACCAGTTCCACCTTTAACGGTCAGGATTCCTGCAACTTTTAAAATAATATCCTTGGGAGCCGTCCAGCCACTTAATTTGCCGGTAAGCTTGACGCCTATTAATTTAGGGAATTTTAGTTCCCAGGGCATACCTGCCATAACGTCTACGGCGTCTGCTCCTCCAACGCCAATGGCAATCATCCCTAATCCACCTGCGTTAACGGTGTGCGAATCGGTACCAATCATCATTCCACCCGGGAAAGCATAATTCTCTAAAACAACCTGATGGATTATACCTGCACCAGGTTTCCAAAATCCAATTCCATAACGGTTTGTTACAGAGCTTAGAAAGTCATAAACCTCTTTGTTGGTGGTTTTGGCAGTGGCTAAATCTTTAGAAGCGTCAACCTTGGCCTGTATCAAGTGGTCGGCATGAACCGTAGAAGGAACAGCCGCTTTATTTTTTCCCGCTTGCATAAACTGCAATAAAGCCATTTGTGCAGTAGCGTCCTGCATGGCTACACGATCAGGGTTGAAATTTACATATGATTCACCCCTTGTAAAGGCCTCGGTCGCATCTTCGGACAGGTGAGCATAAAGAATTTTTTCGGTAAGCGTTAGGGGTTTGTCCAAAATAGTACGAGCTTTATCAACTTTAGCTCCCATCTGGGCATACACTTTCTTAATCATTTCAATGTCGAACGCCATAATTATTTAAAAGTTTTAGTGTTTCTAAAATGTTGAGCAGGTTTTTTTGAAGGTTGACTCTTCCTTAAGGAAGAACTAATCTAACTGTACAAGTGAAACCTATTCTAGTTCAACAAAATTAGTAAAAAATAGAAATAATCTGCTTTTTGTCATGTCTATTTTGTAACAACCATAGGGAGGGAATGTTTAAGGGAAGGAAAGAGGTGGTTGACTGGAGAAAAGTTGCAAAGCCCAAAGGCCTTGCAAGTATAATCATCAACAAAACATTGAAATTAATAATTGGATGACATTGTTATTTTACTTCCGTAATAAAATCTTCTTTGTTTTTTCTGACTTTAACCAAAGGCTCCAACCAATCGCTTTCAGGCTCTCTGTAGCCTAATGGCAGAAGAAGTACACTTCTTAAGTTTTTCTCTTTCAAATTTAGTATCTCATCAACTGCATGGGGATCAAATCCTTCCATAGGGGTCGCGTCCACCTCTTCGAAGGCGGCAGCAGTAATCGCATTGGCAAAACCAATATAGGCTTGTTTGGCTGTGTGCACAAAGTTCTCTTCCGCGGGGCGTTGCGGATAAGTGCCAAGTAGCATCTGCCTGTAGTTTTCCCAGCCTTCGTTTTTAAAACCTCTAATTTCATTAGTTAAATCAAACATGTTGTTAATGCGCTCTTCGGTATAATTATCCCATGCCGCAAAAACCAAAAGGTGCGAACAATCTGTAATTTGTTCCTGATCCCATGCTACGGGTTTAATTTTCTCTTTGATTTCCTGATTCGTGATCACCAATATTTCGTAAGGTTGAAGTCCACTTGAGGTTGGGGCCAACCTAGCTGCTTCCAGAATTTTATCAACTTTTTCCTGGGGAACCTGGGTTCCGTTCATCTTTTTAGTGGCATAACGCCATTTTAAACGGTCTATTAAATCCATATCTTATCCTGTTTTTTAATTTTAATATGTTTATTCGAACAACAAATGTGTTCTATAGTTCAGGATTAATATGCTGTTTTAGCATGAACTGGCATTTTTTAGGCTTGAATCATTGTTTGGGGCCACTGGAATGTATCTTAAAATGGTTTCTGCATTAAGCTATTTTTTAGCTATCTTTATAATTAATTGTATTGTAAGATGATATCGAAACTTTTCATAGAAAATATAAAGGTGGCTGTGGGGGCTATCCAATCCAATAAGCTACGTACCATCCTAACCATCGTGATTATAACCATTGGCATCACGGCGCTTATTGGCATTATCACTGCGGTTCAATCCATAGAAACCGCTATTTCGAGTAATTTTACCGGGATGGGAGCCAATTCTTTTACGATTGAAAACCGAGGGCAGAATATTCAGATTGGAAAGCAAAGGCACAAGACAAAGCGACATAGTTTTATTTCGTACAAAGAAGCCATGGAGTTTAAAGAAAAGTTTGTTTTTCCGGCAATGGTTACCATATCCTACCAAGCCTCAGGAAATGCTACGGTAAAACACGAGTCGGAAAAAACAAATCCGAACGTGAGTGTTTATGGTGTAGATGAAAATTTTATTTCAACGGCAGGTCACAAGCTTAAAATAGGACGGGATTTTTTAATGGGCGATATCAAGGATGGTCGACATGTGGCTATGTTGGGGGCTGCATTGTATAAAAAATTGTTTCCGACAAAAGAATCGGCAATAGATAAAGTAATTTCTTTGGCATCCGGAAAGTACAAGGTAATTGGTGTTCTGGAAGAAAAAGGAGCGGGATTCGGAGGACAGGGAGATAACATATTGTTGCTTCCGGTGAGCAATGTACGTCAGTATTTTAGCAGACCTAAGATGTCCTATAAAATTGAAGTTAAAGCTAATAATCCCACTCAAGTGGAGGCCGCAGTGAGTGAGGCCACAGGTGCTTTTAGGTTGGTCAGGAGACTAAAAGCTTCCGATGAAAACAATTTCAATATTGTGAAGAGTGATAATTTATCCCGAATGCTGATCGACAACCTTTCCAACGTTACTTTAATTGCCAATATGATAGGATTCATCACCTTATTTGGAGCAGCCATAGGATTGATGAATATTATGTTGGTAGCCGTGGCAGAACGGACACGTGAAATAGGAATTCGCAAGGCAATTGGAGCAACCCGTAAAGCCATAAGGGATCAGTTCCTGTTGGAATCGATCCTGATTGGAATAATCGGTGGTATTTGTGGAATTTTACTGGGCATCGGGGTAGGGAATATTTTGTCTGTGATTTTTAAATCGGGCTTTGTAGTTCCTTGGGAATGGATTTCAATAAGTATATTGCTTTGCCTGGGAGTTGGATTAGCTTCGGGACTCATGCCTGCCGTAAAAGCATCCAAGCTCGATCCCATAGACTCATTGCGATACGAATAATTATCTAACCAAATCATATGATAAAATCTACTTTAAAAAGTTTCGTCGACTTTCTTTCGCGAAAGACCTTGATAGCCATATTAATAGTTGTGGCGATAGGTGTGATAATAAATCTGATTCAACCGGATGTAGAGCCGGATAAAACTGCTGTTTCGATAATGGTTTGTAACAGTTCGGATGTTGATTCCATTATGAAGATCGAAGACAATTTAGTAATGCCGATGTTATATCGGAAAGTACCCAATTTAAAGGATGTTCATTACAAGGAGCGGATGCAAAAGTTTATTGACATGATGCTTCCTTCGGTTTTGATGGCCAAAGAAAAAATTAACCAGGAGCGTTATAAAGTACTTGAAACTGATGCAGCAGTTCGCTCGGGATTAGGGACGGCTGAAGATTCCTTGTATTTGAACAAGGTGAAGAAAAATTTTAAAACCGATAAGATACCCGAAGTTCTCAGGCGCTTGCATCCGCATCCGGTGTCTATAGTGTTGGCACAGGCGGCCATTGAAAGTGGCTGGGGTACATCTCGTTTTTGCAGGGAAGCAAACAATATTTATGGAATATGGTCGTATAGTTCAAAAGAAAAGCGCATTAAAGCAGGTGAGTCGAGAAGTGGTACGGATATCTATTTGCGCAAGTACGATTCGCTATTTGAATCGATTTACGACTATTACCAAACCATCGCCAAAGCCAACGCATATAAACAGTTTCGGGAGGCTCGTTTGCAATCGGAAAATCCGTACCGATTGATCTGGTACCTGAGCAATTATTCCGAGAAACGATACGAATATGTGCGTGCGTTGCGGAATGTGATAGAATTTAACGACTTACATAATTACGATGACTACAAACTGGCAGAAATTGATAAGGAGGATGAGATTTGGAAAAACTTGCTGGAGTAACTTGGTGTTTTTACTGCTCCTATCTTTAATAGGTGCACCTTCATGTCAAGGCAAACCTGTTAATAATGGCCAATCCAGGGCAGGTATAAAATTGCCTGATGATTTTTCTGCGGTTGGATTGGTATACCATCGCTTTGGCGACGATAGATATCCCTCAACAAATACCCCGCTGGATAAGTTTGAGGAGCAATTGTTATATCTTACCCAAAATGGGTTTAAAACCTATACCGTTTCTGGTTTAATCAAAGGTGCCAACGATTCGGCAAAGAAAATATTTATAACCGTTGACGATGGCTTAAAATCTTTCTATACCAATGGATGGCCACTATTAAAAAAGTACAATTGCAAAGCAACACTTTTTGTGAACACCGAAAGTGTGGGTTGGGGCGATTACTTAAATTGGGAACAGTTAAAGAAGCTGGCAGAAGCCGGCATTGAAATCGGGTCGCATTCACACAAGCACACTTATTTCCTAAATATACCCGATTCGATGCGGGAACAAGTATTTCTTAAAGATCTAGATATTTCGGAGCAACTTTTTAAAGATAGCTTAGGTTTTGTGCCTAAAACTTATGCATACCCGTATGGGGAATATGACGAGCAAATGGCTAATCTGTTAAAGAAAAGAGGATATGAAATGTCCTTTGCTCAAAACTCGGGTGTGTGGAACTATAGAACCCATCCTTTTGCCATTCCTCGTTTTCCGATTGCGGGTAATTATGTGGAGATGGAACAATTCAGGCTTAAGGTAAATATGAAACCTATTCTTATTGGCAATGTCTCGGATTTCCCTTTTGAACTAAGTGCAGGTGAAAAAATGTATCTTCGGCTTTCTGTCGATTCAGTACATAACTTACATCGCATCAATTGCTTTTATAATAATAAATCCAACTCTGATATCTATCAGTTTAAGGACGATACCATCCGTGTTTCTGTAAAAATGCCCAACAATTTCAGGCGAGTATTGCTCACATTTACCTCAACAGATGCTACAAATCAATGGTATTGGTGGAGTAAGCTATTTGTAAATTCAGGTGTTGAGGAATAGCAATATCCTCCCAAATGAATAAAACACAATTTAAGGCTTTTATTGATTTCGGTCGGATAAATGTTAGTTTTAGGTTTTTGTTTTTAACGATACTATACAAAATTTTATGAAAGCTAAATTAATCTTACCCATAATCATGTTAGTCGTGGTATCTATGTTTGCGGGTAACTGGATATATGGTAAAATGTCTGCAAAAAAACTGGATGCTTACCTAAAACAATTCCCGGATAATTCTCAAATGCAGTATGCTGAAGTTAAAGTAAATCCACTCTGGTCAAAAATAACTTTTAACGATTTTTCGTTTACCGACCCTAAGACTAAAATAACTATAAAAAGTGAAGTGCTGTATGTTACCATGAAACATTCCGAAGCGTTGGAAATTTCAAAAACACGCAGGATCGATAAGTTGACAAAGCTTGGTTTAGATTGTAGACAATTAAAGATTTTTGAAGATGATAAGCTTATTTTGGTAAGCGAAAATACCTTGTTCGATTTTAAGGGGGATATGAGCCAGAGGATATTCGAAAAGATGGATAAACAATTTCCCGGGAATCAACAATATATCAGTCTGAATATTAAAGATGGGGAATTCAAAGGTTTTCCACTGGGAAAAGGACATAACGGGAATATACTGGCCGGATTGAACGAAATAAAATCAGCCGAATTTAAAATGTTATTTAAACCGGATGAAAAGGAGATTGAAATTGAGAAAGTTGAAATAAAGGTTGCTCATTTAATACTAAAGGGTAAAGCGGATATCAATTATCTAGGGCAAGGTTTAAATGATTTTTCCGCTTTAAAAATTGACATGGACTACGCTGTTAATCTTACGGACGAAATGACTTGGGGCGATAGTCGAACAACTGGAGCCTATACCTTGCAATCATTTAGTTCTGCTTTTGAGGGGGATTTTGAGTTTGATGATAAAGGTGAACTAATCATCCCGTCTTTGGAAGCAAAATTAAGCTTTAACCTTAAAGGGGTGACGGTAGAATACGACGAAGACGTTAAGAACAATATTGATATGTCGCTTTCTGTGCTGGGGGTAAGTTCAAGCGAATTATCAGTGAATGAGTTTTCCTTCGATGCGTCGCTTAATTCAGGTAAGTGTATAGTTGAAAACACAAAGCTGGTTTTACCCTTATTTGAAGCCAGCTTGCGGGCTAGTTTAAATCTGAAATCTGGCGTTCTGGAAGATTCTGATATCGATGAAATGGAGATGCGCATCACAAATATCAACCCTAATTTAAATGAGGCTGTAAATAACTTAGCGGGAACTTTTGGACTTAAAATTCCTCGCGATGGAGAAGATATTGTTTTGGAAGTGAAAGGTTCGGTTGAAAATCCAAAGGTGAAAGGGATTCATTATTAATCTCTTTCTGTTTCTGGAAAGAGATGCACAAAAAAAAGCTCGCCATTTTTGGCGAGCCTTTTTTTTATATTGTGAACTGTAAATTACTTTACAGAATCCATGTACTGAATTAATTCACACACTTTAGCTGAATAACCCATCTCGTTGTCATACCAAGAAACAACTTTTACGAAGTTGTCAGATAAAGAAATACCAGCTTTAGCATCGAAGATAGAAGTACGAGTATCACCAACGAAGTCGTTAGAAACAACCATATCCTCAGTATAACCAAGAACACCAGCTAATTCACCTTCCGAAGCTTCTTTCATAGCAGCGCAAATAGCCTCGTAAGAAGCACCTTTTTCTAAACGTGCAGTTAAGTCAACAACAGATACGTCTGGAGTTGGAACACGGAAAGCCATACCAGTTAATTTACCGTTAAGCTCAGGAATTACTTTACCTACAGCTTTAGCAGCACCAGTAGAAGAAGGGATGATGTTTTGACCAGCTCCACGTCCACCTCTCCAGTCTTTCATAGAAGGACCGTCAACAGTTTTCTGGGTAGCGGTAGTTGCGTGAACAGTTGTCATTAAACCTTCAACAATACCAAACTTGTCGTTTAATACTTTTGCTACAGGAGCAAGACAGTTTGTAGTACAAGAAGCGTTAGAAACAAAGTTCATGTCGTTAGTGTACTTAGTGTTGTTTACGCCCATAACGAACATTGGAGTATCGTCTTTTGAAGGAGCAGACATAACTACTTTTTTGGCACCGGCGTCGATGTGACCTTGAGCAGACTCTTTAGTTAAGAATAAACCAGTAGACTCAACTACATACTCAGCAGCTACAGCACCCCAGTTAATGTCAGCAGGGTTTCTCTCAGCTGAAACACGGATCTCAGAACCGTTTACGATAAGCTTACCATCTTTTACTTCAACAGTACCATCAAAGATACCATGAGTAGAATCATACTTTAACATGTAAGCCATGTAGTCAACGTCAATAAGGTCGTTGATAGCTACAACTTCAATAGTTCCTTTGGCAACAGCCTGACGAAATACGAAACGACCGATACGGCCAAATCCGTTAATACCAATTTTAATTTTTGACATTTTATAGGTTTTTTAGAAATAATATTTACAACTCCATTAAAAATGAGTGACAAAAGTATAAAATCATTAACAATTGGTCAAACAAACACATAAGGTTTTTGTAAATAGAATATTAAAAAATGTGAAACTGGTCGAAAAGCTGTTTTACAGCATACATGCTGGTTGTTTCAGACGTTTTTTGCTATGTGAAGGTTGCAAAATAAAACTGTTTGTAGAAGCAAATAGGTAAGAAACAAAAAAGGAGCAACCCTATTTTAAGATTGCTCCTTTTTGGCTAAATCAAATAGCTTATGCATTTTCTGTACTCATTTCTACATTTACTTTGCTGTAAGCAGGACAGTCCTCAGTGCTTTTGCAAGAGCTGAATCCTAATGCTACAAATAATCCAACGGCTGCTACTAATAAAAAGGCTTTTTTCATGACTATAATATTACAATATAATTAATGATAGTTTTTTTATCTCAGTTTTTATAGAATTAGTAACGGAATACTTTATTTTTAGTTACAAAAATCTTCCTTTTTCTGATAAACGTTAAAAAATATCTGACTAATATATACTAACTAAATTATTTCCTCATATCCTCAAACCTTATAAATTTATATTCTGTGACGGTTGAGTTTTAATGGTTAATTTATCGTTTTTTTCTCAATTTTTTCAGTGCCGAAAATGCTCGGTCAACATCTTCATCATTTACCAAAACCGTAAACTCGTAGGAGGTGGATATAACTTCAGCAATATTTATGCCCTCCCATGCAATGGCTTTCAAAATATAATAATAAAATCCCGGAACCTGCGTGTTGCTTTCATGCAGTTTTAAAGTAATGGCCGACAAGTTTTCTTTTTTCAGATGTAACATTTCGTTTCTGAAATACTCATCCACCAAATTGGCGTGTAAACTACTGATCACCAAGTTCGATTCGTGAACACCTCTAACCAGAGTGTAAAACGTATCCTGATGATGCGAGATAGATTCAAAAACCTTAGTGTGGCATTTTATTAGTGTGTTGGAATTGGTATAAGTATAATCTGTTAAATCCGAACGAACAATTATATCACCGAGCATCCGAATCATTTTATCGATGCCACGGTTTAGGTTCATGTCTAATTGCGGACTAAGCCTGTTTAGTGCCATTACAATTGCACCATGTTTGGCTTCCTTCATTAAAAACCTCTCAATATCAGGCTTAATCTTTCTGGCTAAAGCCGACACGTTAATTAACCCTTCTGCTAAAGCTTCGGATATAAATGGCTGTGCTTTAATAACAGATTCAACCGCTTGCGGTATAGTGATCATGCTTTAAAAATTTAATCAAAAATACAAAATGTTAAAAATATAACAAAGTGTTATAAAATAGTTTTATTTGCGATTGAAATTTTACCTTTCCCATATTGCCAATTATATTTGTTGTGTATTAAAGTCGTTAATTACATTTGTTGAAAGAAAAGGCAGTGGCAACAACATAATGATTGCCCGGTTTTTTTAATTTTAAGCAAAAATTTAACGCATAATATAATTTAATTAGTATCATGGCATTTACATTAAGAGGTTCAATAGTTGCAATTGTTACACCGTTTCTGGATTCTGGAGAGATTGATTGGGATTCGTTTGACAACGTGATTGATTTTCATTTGAATAACAGGACGGATGGAATTGTGGTTTGCGGAACAACAGGTGAAACACCTACGTTGACAAATGAAGAGGATGAAGCATTAATTGCAAGAGCGATTAAGAGAATTGGAGGGAAAATCCCTGTAATTGCCGGAACTGGAAGTAATTGTACACAAACTGCGGTTGAAAAAACCCAAAAGGCGAAAGAATTAGGTGCTGATGCTGCTTTAGTGGTAGTGCCTTACTACAATAAACCTACTCAAAAAGGGATATACCATCATTTTAAAACAGTAGCAGAATCGGTGGATATTCCAATTGTATTGTATAATGTACCGTCCAGGACAGGAGCCGGATTAACACCGGATACAGTGCTTAAATTGGCCAGGGATTTTGATAATATTGTTGCCGTGAAAGAAGCAGCCGGAATATTATCCCATTTTACGGATATAATCGCTGGAGCTCCCGAAGGATTTATAGTTTACAGTGGAGATGACTTTTTAGCAAGTTCAGCTAATTTGTTAGGTGCGGATGGTTGTATTTCGGTCATAGCCAATATTATCCCGGAGGATTTTCATCAATTAATGAAGGTTTCGCTAGAAGGCGATACCTTAACTGCTCGTACGTTATTTTATAAATATAGAAGGTTAATAGACTTGTGTTTTATTGAATCAAACCCAATTCCTGTAAAAGCAGCCTTGGCTGAAATGGGACTGATCAAAGAAGTGTTCAGACAACCGCTATGCAGCTTGGAGGACGAAAATAAAAGACTTCTTATAGATGAAATGAAAAAGTTAAAATTAATATAAGGGTTAATTTGATGCCAATGGATAATTGTTGGTAACAAACTAGTTATATTTTGTTGGTGATGATGAAAAAGGCTATCTCGATTTATTCGAGATAGCCTTTTATCTGTTTTAATATTCTGGATTATCTTTTAATGATTTTTTTGACGGATTTTTCACCGTTTTTCTTAAATATTATAAAGTATAACCCTTTATTGAATGAAGAAAGTTCGAGTGTGTAATTGTCTCCGTAAAATGCATCGTTAAATAATACAACTCCCGAAGCATCAATTAAACTAAGATCAACTAATTCTACATTGTTATTGTTGACACTGATATTAACATATGATGTTGCCGGGTTAGGACTAACGGAAATTTGTTGTGACAATTTAAGATTTGCTCCTATAGAAGTAGGATCAGGGATTGACAATACTGCATCAATAACATGTACTACTCCATTATCAGTTAGAATGTCCGCAATTATCACTTTAGCATCATTAATGTGAATTTCTCCTTTCATTTTGGTCACTTTAATATTTGCTCCCTGCAGCGTCTCGATCATCTGACCGTCGCTAAGGTCTGTGGACATGGCTTTGCCGGCCACAACGTGGTAAAGAAGGATCTGGGCCAGGTCGCCTGTTGGGTCTTCCAGCAAGGCTTCCACGGTTCCTTCCGGCAGCGCGGCGAACGCATCGTCGGTAGGTGCAAACACGGTAAACGGACCTTCGCCGGCCAGGTCATCGGCCAGTTCTGCGGCAATGACGGCCGCTTCCAGGGTGTTATGGTCCTCGCTGTTCACGATAATGTCAACCACGGTTGTTGTAGGCGGAAGCAATACGGCATCGATCACGTGCACCACGCCGTTGTCGGCCATTACATCGGCCACGGTTACCATGGCATGT